>JADLDL010000195.1 GCA_020846655.1 Saprospiraceae bacterium
ACCCATAGCGGGCGATCGCCGGATCGCCGTTGCCATTTTTCAATTGGCCAAAAACTTCGTCGTAGGTGCGGTTTTCTTTGGAGATAAATACGATATGCTTGATCGGACTTTTTGTAGCACCGGGCATGACTGGCACCGGGTTGTTCTTCCGCGCAGATACCGCAGGGGCGCTGGTTGCTTGGAGGCTGAAATTGTTGTCCAACACTTGTTTCGTCCAGCGCGGCAGATCCTGATCGGCAGGGATGTCCAAAAAGGTCACTGAACCGTGCATCAGGTGCCCGACATATGTGCCTTCCGGGCCTTCCGCAAACGTAAATCCCCCGTTTGGGCCGCTGCCGAAGCCTTTGGCATTGGCGACAATCAGTTTTTTGCCATCCGGTGTAACAGCCAGTTTTGACGGAAACCAGCCTACCGGCAAATGCCCGAGTACCTGGAACGTTCCGACGTCAATGACAGCCACCGCATTAATACCCGACTCCGCCACATAGAGGCGTTTTTGATCCGGCGACAAGGTCAACCCAAACGGAATCACCCCTCTGTACCGGGCCAGTTGGGGCAAGGGTTTCAGAAAAATATTTTGTACGACTTTTCCCTGAATCGGGTCAATTACCGAAACACAATCGTTATTCCCGTTGGAGACAAACACAAACTGCTCGTTGGCAACGACCGAGTTCGGACTGGCGCCGCCAACCGCCGGAATGCCGTCTATTTTTTCGCCGACCAAAAAGCCGGTTTTGACTTTATGTACTACCGTAGGTTGGGCGCTGGAAACATCCACGGCCCACACGGAAAAAGATTCGGGCACATTCGGATCACCTAAAGCCGGCACCTCCAGGCGGCCTTTTTGATACCCCTTGCGCATGTCTTCGGAGCCAAAAGCCGAACTTGGGAAATCAGCCCCCGTCGCTTTCAGATCTGTCTGATCCAGGTTGATGAACGGGCTGTATTCAAACATACCCACATTTGCCACGTATACGGTCCGTTCGTCGGGCGACAAGGCAATACCGAACGGATAGCGCCCTACAGGAAGGTAATGAAGTACTTTTCGGGCCCGGGTATCCACCACCAGCAGCCTGAAATTGCTTTGGTCACAGACAAATAGCCGGCTGCCGTCCTTGGTCAGCACCAAATCGCCCAGATAGCCATCCGGGTTTTCTGCCTGAGCACATTGGATAGAATCCAACTTGGCGCCGCTGCGCAAATCGTAACGAAACAATTGGTTGGCGCTGCCGCCCGATACCCAGACGCTACCGTCGTCGGGGGTTATGGCCAGCCCCATAAAAACATCTTCGAGCAATTTCGGATCATTCATTGGCCCTTCCGGTATCTGCCGAGCAAGGGGTTTTCCGGTGCCCTGGTCTTCCAGCAGGGTAATCGAAAACGGCCGGTTCCCTGAGTTAGCCGTCACGGCCACCTTGCCATTGGGCGACAAACACAACCCATACGGGTGCGGGGCAATGCGGATTGTCGTACCCATAGGTCGTATGATCCGCCCGTTGGGCAGGATCGCACTTCCGGTGGCGGGTTGAATTTGACAATACTGGTCGCCCGCAGGCGCTTGAACAAGCCACTGGCTCCCCGACTGCCGGGCAGATTGAGTAGTGTGGCAGGCCTGAAGCAATAGGATGCTGCCAAATACGATCCAGACTGATATTTTTATGATATTTTGCATAGCGGCGAAGATCCAACGGTTGGTCGAGCGCGAAAGGGTTTTGTAGTTGAAGAAAATGTGAATTAAATACCGGCGTCAACCGACTAGTTTGGTACGTTAGCGCAGCGGGGAGTCCAATTTCAATTAACGTTGGCTTAATGTCTGCCCATCTACCTTTGTTTGAAACAGACAGCTTATGCGTACTCTATTTCTGTATCTTTTGCTCACGCTGCCCGGCATTGCTGTTTCTCAAGTGATACAAGCCCAGCCGGTATCGGATTCTACTGCCATAGATTCTACCTATCTGGGCATGTTGAGTGAACTGCTGGTCACGGCACGGCGGAGCGCTACGCCACGGCTTGAATCGCCAGAAGCCATCGGGGCCGTCAGCGTAACTACGATCCGCCGCCATCAATACCGCAGCAGTCCGGAAGCCCTGGCGGCCGCCTCCGGTGTTTTTCTCCAAAAAACCAACCACGGCGGCGGCTCCCCTTTCCTGCGCGGACTCACCGGCAACCAAACCCTGCTGCTGATCGACGGCATCCGGCTCAGCAATGCCACGTTCCGCTATGGCCCCAACCAGTATTTCAACACGATTGATGTGTTCAGCCTCGACCGAATCGAGGTGCTCCGGGGCAACGGCTCGGTGCAATACGGGTCTGATGCACTGGGCGGCACCATCCAAGCCTTCAGCCACGATGCGGTGCTGGCTGCCACACCCACCTGGGGCGGCACGGTGTTGTTGCGCGGCGCCACACAGGGCATGGAGCAAAGCGCACATGGCCGACTGAACTTCAGCAGCAGCCGGATAGCCGCGACAGGGGGGCTGAGTTATCGCCATTTTGGAGACCTGGTGGGAGGCGACAGCACCGGGCGCCAATCGCCCAGCGGGTATCCGGAGTTCGATGTTGATGTAAAAGCCCGCTTTGTGCTGTCGCCCTCGACCCAACTGGTCGCCGCACACCAGCAGGTACACCAATGGCAAGTGCCCGTTTTTCACAAAATACAGCTGGAAAATTTTGCGGAAAACGCCTTCGATCCGCAGCGCCGGCAACTCAGTTATGCGCGCCTGGAACAAGCCCTCCAACGGCAGGGCCCCTGGCGCTCGTTTAGCCTGACGGCTTCCGTGCAGGAAACGGAAGAAGGCCGCCGCAGCCAAAAAAACGGCTCCAGCGTGCTGCGCTATGAAAATGACAAGGTTCGCTCCCTGGGTCTGATCGCGCAGATCAACTCGGTCTTTTCCCGGTACTGGACGGCCAACAGCGGCATCGATGTGTACCACGACCGGGTGCGCAGTAGCCGGACGGACACCGACCAAAGTACCGGAATAGCCAACCCGAAACGGGGCCTGTATCCGGATGGCTCCACCATGACCAGTTTTTCCGTGTTCACGCTGCACGAGGCAGCCGTCCAGGACTGGCGTTTTACCGCCGGCGCCCGCTGGAATGGGTTCGACATCTCGGCGCGCGACGAAGCCATTGGAGCCGTCCGCCTGCACCCCTCTGCCCTGGTCGGGAATCTTTCCGTGCTGCGCAAAACCGGCCCAAACGCCCGGGTATTTGCAGCGTTCAACTCAGCCTTTCGGGCGCCCAATATCGATGACCTGGGCACGCTGGGCATTGTTGATTTTCGCTTTGAAACGCCGAACTATGCCTTGCAACCGGAGCATTCGTTTCAATATCAATTGGGGTATAAATATTCGGGAAAAACGGTGCAAGGCGAGCTGTACCTGTACCGCAGCGAACTGCGGGACTTGATCACCCGCATCCGGCAGGATACGCAAACCCGGCAGGGCTACCCGCTCTACCAAAAGGAAAATGCCGAGCGCGCTTATATTCAAGGTGTGGAATCCAATTGGCGCTATGCCTTTCGGCAGCGCTGGACACTCCAGGGCAGCCTCACTTATGCCTATGGCCAGAACCTCACCCAACGCGAGCCCATGCGCCGCATTCCGCCGCTCTTTGGCCGCCTCGCCCTCGATTACCAACCGGGCCCCTGGTCTTTTGGCCTGGAAACGCAGGCCGCAGGCGCCCAGCGCCGGCTGGCCAAAGGCGACACCGAAGATAACCGCATTCCCAAGGGCGGCACGCCGGGTTGGGCGCTGTTGAACCTGTACGCCGGGGTGACCTGGAAGCATGTGTCGGTCCGGCTCAGCGCCCTCAATTTGTGGAACACCGATTACCGAACCCACGGTTCCGGAGTAAATGGCTATGGGCGCTCTGTCTTTGTGACGGTGAGTGCCCAATGGTAATAGTCAGGCCGGCTGCTGCTGCGCAACATGTTCGCGCATTCGATCCATGAGCCAATCCAGGCCTGGCAAAGGCATTCCTTCCACTTTGGCCTGTTCATCCAGGCGCCGAAGGGCGAGGTGTTGCGCAAACAAGGCATCCTGTTCAAATTCGAGTTGTTCGTCGGGACTCATCAGCCCGCCTTGTTTTTCGAGCGTCGTTCTGCTGGCTTCAGACAAGCCGAGAAAATAAACCGGGTCGGTGGTCACCAGGTACCGTTTGGCCTGCACATGGCCGGCCACCAGACGGGCAATTTTGGTAGAAAAACCCAATTTTAAGAGTGCATCGGCGCCCACCCGTTCGTGGTGGCGGGTGCCATAGCCGTCCATTTGTTCCTGACCGGATGCCGCGCCGCACAGATGGCCATAGTCGTGTAAAAAAGCAGCCAGTATAAATTCGACATCCGCCGGATAGATCTTTTGGGCCAGTTCGGCGGTTTGCACGGCATGCTCC
The DNA here is from genome assembly GCA_020846655.1 of Saprospiraceae bacterium. Taxonomy (GTDB): domain Bacteria; phylum Bacteroidota; class Bacteroidia; order Chitinophagales; family Saprospiraceae; genus M3007. The sequence goes on from JADLDL010000195.1 coordinate 4,393, forward strand.
AATTGGCTGACCGGCTCGCCGAAATAGGCTTCTTGGCCGTGCTCCTCAAAAGCGGCCAGTATGGTTTTTATATTTCTTTCTATTTGAACAGTTGTCATATACTTTGCTTTTAAAAATATGGGAAAACGGCTTGCGCCATTTTCCCATTATCTTACCTGTTATCGTATGAAGCAAATACGTTAGTTAGTTCAGGTGCCACATTTTGCTGTTCAAATCATCCGGCCCCTGGCGTTGGATGGCTTGGTTGTAACTCGCCGAGTTGAGCGACTGCTCAATGATCGGGTACCGGAAGCGCACCGGGATTTTGTCGTTGTTTTGGTTTGAAGCACCGGGTTGGAGGGCCGGAATACCGGTCCGCCGCCAGTCAAACCAGGCTTCCAGGCCCTGGAAATACAAGGACACCCATTTCTGGAAACCAATTTTCGATAATTTTTCCTGTTGGCTGCCGGCATAGGTCGTTTCCAGGCGCGTCAGATAGTCGACCGGTGTGCTGAGGCCGTAAAACGCAAACGAGGCGTTCACCCCGTTTTCATAAAACGTTTTGGCATCGCCGGAGATCAGGCCTTTTTCAGCCGCTTCTGCCAGCAGAAATTCAAGTTCGGCATAGGTCATAATTACGCCTTTGGCGATCGTAAGGCCCTGTGCGGTGATAGATTCTTCATAGAAAAGACTACCGATCCGCGACTGAAATTGCGGTCCGCCGTTGTATTGCAGCGCATCCACGTCGTTGAGGCCGTTGGGAATGCCGGCGTATTCGGGTTCAACACCGCTTTCGGTGGCCGGTGTGGGGCGGAAGAAAATAGGCATCCGTGGGTCGCCGAGTGATTTCAGGGTGTCCAACAAGGTTTTGCTGGCCCGGAATTCGTTGAAAGACCCGATCCGCGAGGAATAGAGCGGAAACTGGTCGGGCGAGGTGGATTTGAAGGTGTACACCGCATTGTCGGCCACGCTTTCAAAAACCGGGTAACTCGCCGGATTGTCTATGATCGCTTTCAGGTCGGCGCTGACGTCGCGTTTGCGGGAAATGCGCAGCAGGGCACGCACCCGGAGCGAGTTGGCCAGTTTTTTCCACTTGCTGACATTGCCGCCGAAAACAACATCGCCGGCAATTACTTCGCTGCTGGTACCGAGGAGTTCGGAGGCTTCTTTCAGGTCGGCGAGAATCCCGTTGTATACCTGCTCTTGTGCGTCGTATGCCGGGTAGTTTTGGCCTTCTTTGGCCTGAATGGCCTGGGAATACGGAATATCGCCGTAGCAATCGGTGGCCAGCGAAAACATCCAGGATTTCATCACCAGGGCAACGCCTTTGTAGTTGTTTTCGCCGTTGGCTTCGCTTTGGATGATGATGTTGTTGACGTCGCGCATGTTGTCATACACGTTGTTCCAAATGCTATTGAGTTCGCCCCAGAGGTAGCGGTCTTCGTTTACAAACTGGTTTTTGGCAGCATGCTGGATCACGATATTGCCGATGCCCCAGGTTTCGCCCAACACCGAGCCCATCATGTCGCGCTGAATTTGCGGCAGCAACAAGCCGGAGTTTACAGCCGTCGGGGCGTTGGGGTTGGTGTTGATGTCGTCAAAATTTTTGGTGCAGGCGGAGAAAAGCGCCAGGCAACCGAGGGCAAGCAATACGGTACGAGAAATATGTTTCATTGCAATTGTTGTTAAAAGGTAAAAGAATTAAAACCGGAAATTGAGGTTCACGCCCCAGCTCCGGGTGGAGGGCAAGGCTACCGATTCTACGCCCGGAATGACGGTGCCCCCCGAGGTGGAGGACGTTTCCGGATCGATGTGCGGCACCTTGGTCCACAGGGCCAGGTTGCGGCCTACGAGGCTGAGGTTGATGTCGCGCAGGCTGCTTTTGCCGAGCAAGCGGTTCGGGAGCGTGTAGCCCAGGCGTACTTCGCGGAGTTTCACGAAAGACGCGTCGTATATCACGCCTTCGATCAGGCGGCGGCCCAGGGTATAGGACGTATGCCACTCGCGGGCGCTGAGTTTGACCGTGTTGGGGCTGAAACTGCCGTCGGCATTTTTCACCACACCATCGCCGATGACGCCGTTGCCGGCTACACTCAGGTCGTACCCGTCGGCGCGGCCTTCGAGGGTTTCGCTGATCTGTCCGCCTTCACGGCCCACCGTTTGGGTGTGGGAATACACCTCGCCGCCGGAGCGGATGTCGAACAACACGCCCAAGGACAAGCCTTTGAACGTGAACGTATTGCTGATGCCGCCCAGCCAGTCCGGGTTGTAGTTGCCGAGCAGGATGGGGCTGGCAGTAGCCACCGGTTTGCCCTGCGAATTGTACACCACTTTGCCGACGTTTTGGCCGCTCGGGTCGTAATACGGGGAGTTCGGGTCGCTGCTCACACGGGCAAAACCAATGCCGTACATGTTGCCCATTTGTTCGCCCACGCGGGCTTCCACCGACACATAGCGGGAGGCCAGTACATAATTGGTAATTTCCTGATCGGAAATCGGGTCGGTGTACAATTCCTTCACTTCGCTGCGGTTGCGGGAGAAATTCAGGGCAATGTCCCAGGAAAAATTCCGCGCTTTGACCGGCGTAGCATTCAATGTAATCTCGATGCCCTGGTTTTGGATCAGGCCGGCGTTGATGATCCGGGCGCTGTAGCCGGAGGTACCGGACAAAGGAATCGGGAGGATCTGGTTTTTACTTTGGGTGTTGTAGTAGGTAAAATCAAGGCCAATCCGGTTGTGCAGGAAACGCACATCGAAACCGGTTTCGATGGAGGTGCTGATCTCCGGCTTCAGTTCGGGGTTCACCAACACGCTCGACTCGCTGTACGAGGGGCTGCCTTGTACCTGTGTTTGTGCGTTGTAAATGGTCGCCAACTGGTAGGGATCGGTGTCGTTGCCCACCTGGGCCACGCCAAACCGGACTTTGGCAAACGAAAGCACACCATCCGTATTGATTTTCAACGCATCGGTCAGGACGCCGCTCAGGTTGGCGGCGTAATAAAGGTAACTGCGCGAATCGGAGGGCAGGGTGCTCGACCAGTCGTTGCGGGCCGAAAGATCGAGGTACAGGTAGTTGTTGAAACCCAATTGGCCCGTGGCGTACAGCGAGTTGATCCGTTTTTCCGTGTACGGCGTGTTGGTCAGGTTTTGAACGGCTACGCGCGAGTTGGAGAGCGTGTACACGCCCGGCACCGCGAGTTCGGGGGCAATCACATCGGAGAACCGGCCGACCTGGCGCATGGTGTTGCCGCCAACGCCGAGGTTGAGGTCAAATTTCTCGTTCAGCGCCCGTTTGAAATTCAGGAGAAAATCGGAGTTCGTTTCCGAAAAATTGATCCGCTCTTCGCGGTAAGAGCCGCGCTGGAAGCGCTGGGTGCTGTAGGCGCGTTTGCGGGCGCGGAATTCGTTGTTCACGTCCGTGCCGGTACGCACCATCAGGCTCAGTTCCGGGGTAAAATCATAGGTCACGGCCAGGTTGCCGTACAGGCGGTGCAGGTCCTGGCTGTTGGTGTTTTCAAATACCCCGAAATAGGGGTTGTCGTGGTAGTTGTAGTTGAAATTGAACTGGTTGAGGCCTTCGCGGCCGGCCATCCAGTAGTCTTTCAAGGATGCCATGTCAGCGCCGCGGCCCAGCCAGCAGTTGAACAGGTACATGATATTTTCGGTGCCGTAGCTCAGGTTCGGGCGGTTGTCGCTGTCGCCGTTCACATAGTTGATGGCGGTACGCACGCGGAGTTTGGGGCTGAGGTTGAGTCCGCCCGCAAACGCAAGCGTATTGCGCTTCAGGTTGGTGTTCGGCACCGTGCCTTTTTGATCCAGCCAGGTGTACGACAGGCGGAAATCACCTTTGTCGTTGCTGCCCGATACGGCCACGTTGTGGGTATTGGTGAGGCCTGTTTCAAAAAAATCACGGACGTTGTCCGGCTGAGCGACCCAAGGCGTGGCGGCAATGGTGCCACGGGCTGCCAATTGTTGGTTGAGGTCGACCGGGCCGATGGACGTAAACAGGTTACCCACGTCCCCGCCGCGAAAACCGTTGCTGGTGGGCGAATTGAATTGTTCGATGAGTTGGCCGGAAAATTTGGGGCCCCAGTTTTCATCCACACCATCCGCCTGACCGCCGCCGTTGCCATCTTTAAACTGGAAAACACCACCCAGGCCCTGGCCATATTGATTCTGGTAATCGGGGAGGCGGAGAATGTTTTCAAACGTCACCGTCGAGTTCACGGACACACCAATACCTTTTGAATTTTTACCGGATTTGGTGGTAATCAGGATCACGCCGTTGTTGGCCCGCGAGCCGTACAGCGCAGCCGCACTCGCGCCTTTCAGCACAGTGATGGCTTCTACGTCGTCCGGATTGACCAGGCCCGCGCCGTTGCCATAGTCGGCGTCCTGATAACTATTGCCGGAGGAGCCGCGGAATTCATTGCTGATCGGCACCCCGTCGATCACGAAGAGCGGTTGGTTGCGGTTGATGTTGAGCGAACGCTCGCCACGGATGGTAATGCGCGAGGAGGAGCCAATGCCCGAGGGGTTGCCCACAATCGTCAGGCCCGCTACTTTGCCCGAGAGCGTATTTATAATGTTGGTTTCCCGGGCTTTGTTGAGCTCGCTGCCGCTGACTTCTTGTGCGGAATAGCCCAGGGATTTTTTCTCCCGGCTGATCCCCAGGGCTGTTACGATCACCTCTTTAATGGCGGTGTTGGGCGCCAGTTTGACCAGCACCGTCAGGGAAGCATCGATAGAAACGGACTGTTCGGCATAACCCACCAGCGAAACGACCAGGATGTCGCCGGATTTGGCGTCCAGGCTGAACGAACCGTTCGCGTCGGCCACAGCGCCACGGGTGGTGCCTTTTACAGCGATCGTTGCTCCGGGGAGCGCCTCATCGGTATCGGCGTCCAACACGGAGCCGCTGATCCGCTGCGCTGAACCGGCGGTACAAGCAATAAGCGTTAAAGCAAGGGCACAGAGCGTACCCTTGAAGGTTTGGAAAAATGCCTTCATTGATGGAAAAAGTTTAGTGTAAAATAACTGATTAGGCCATGGAGCAGCACTGCGCTCTATGGATAGCCCGGACAAATGGAAACACCCGGTAGAAGACCGGATCGTTTAGGTACCGGTGCAATTTCGGGGCAAATGTAGGTGCTGTGTTTGCCCTTGGTGTGAAGCCAGGTTTAACTTACAGTTAAACTTGTTCGAGTCCCGGCAGGCGGCATCGCGCCCGTTACCCCTGCTGTTTGTAATGCCCCGCCCCGGCCACACTCCGCAATACTTCCGCCGCTTTTTCTGGGGTAATGTCCCGCTGCGGGTTGGCCAGCATTTCATACCCGACCATAAATTTTTTAACCGTCGCCGAACGCAGCAAGGGCGGGTAAAAAATCAGGTGCATGTGCCATTCCGGGTGCGCCTCGCCGTCGGTTGGCGCCTGGTGTATGCCGGCCGAATACGGAAACGAGGTTTGAAACACATTGTCGTATAAAATGGTAAGTTGCCGGTAGGCGGCAGCCAGGGCATCGCGCTCGGGCTCGTCCAGATCGGTGATGCGGGCTACCGGCCGTTTGGCCACGAGCATGGCTTCGAAGGGCCAAACCGCCCAAAAGGGCACGAGCGCCACAAAGCCTTCATTTTCAAACAAGATGCGCTCCTGTTTCTGGAGTTCTGCCTGCACATAATCCGACAACAGCGTGCGGCCCTGCCGTTCCCAATAGGCCAATTGAGCGCGTTGTTTTTTCAGGGGTTCGTCCGGAATACTCTCCTGGGCCCAAATTTGGCCGTGCGGGTGCGGGTTGGAGCAACCCATGATGGCGCCTTTGTTTTCAAAAATCTGGACGTAGTTGACAAAGGGTTTGGCCCCCAGGGTACGGTACTCATCGGCCCAGGCATCCACGACCTTGCGCACGGCGGCCAGGTCCATTTCCGGAATGGTCAGGTCGTGCCGGGGCGAAAAACAAATCACGCGGCCGATACCCCGTTCGAGGCGGGCCTGAAACAACTCGCCCTCGGCCACTGTGCCCGGCGGCGTGGTTTCGAGCAGGGAGGCAAAATCGTTGTCGAAGACAAAAACATCCGGGTAATCGGGGTTTTGTTGGCCGTTGGCGCGGGTATTGCCGGCGCAGAGGTAACAATCCGGGTCGTGTGGTGGGCGGGTGTCGGGCGCCAGTTTTTCCACCTGCCCTTGCCAGGGGCGTTTGGCGCGGTGGGGCGACACCAGCACCCAGGCGTCGGTAAGCGGGTTGTAGCGGCGGTGGGGGTATTCGTTCAGCAGGCTATTCATGAGAAATTTTGCTTGGCGGATCAATACGGGGCAATGGGGCTGGAAAAATAGGGTTTTGTGCACAAGCACCGGCGAAAAACCTTTTTTCGCCGGCCAGCCAACGCACAAGGCTTAATGCACGTCATTTCCTATGACGGGTTTGGGCATACCGCGCCATTTGATTCTCATCCGCTTTTCCCATATTTGCCCTGATCAAATTTCAAAGCAACACCGCACACTACCGACATGCATAAAATTGACATGCACACCCATATCCTGCCCGAACGGCTGCCTAATTTTGCAGACAAATTCGGGTACGGCGACTTCATCCACCTGGACCACCACAAAGCCGGTTTTGCGCGCATGATGAAGGGCCAGACGTTTTTTCGTGAAATCGCCAGCAACTGCTGGGACCCCACGGTGCGCATCGGCGAATACCTGCACTACCGCACGCCCGTTCAGGTGGTGTGTACCATACCGGTCATGTTTTCGTATTGGGCCAAACCGGCCGATTGCCTGGATCTCTCGCGCTTTCTCAACGACCACCTGGCCGGTATTGTCGAAGATTTCCCCGAACACTACGTCGCGCTCGGCACCATCCCCATGCAGGATACAGAGCTGGCCATTCAGGAATTGCAGCGCCTGCACGCCCTGGGCATGCCCGGCATCCAGATTGGCTCCAATGTGAACCAGTTGAACCTGAGCGAAGCGCAGTTTTTCCCCATTTTTGAAGCCCTGCAGGCACTCAATATGGCCCTTTTTATTCATCCCTGGGAAATGATGGGGCAAGAGCACATGAGCAAATATTGGCTGCCCTGGCTGGTGGGTATGCCCGCCGAAACCAGCCGTGCGGTTTGCTCCATGATATTTGGCGGCGTATTGGAACGTTTGCCCAAACTGCGTGTCTGCTTTGCGCATGCCGGCGGTTCGTTTCTCACCACCGTTGGGCGCGTCCAACACGGCTTCGATTGCCGGCCCGACCTCGTGGCCCTCGACAACCCCACCCCACCCCGGCACTACCTGGGCCGTTTTTGGGTGGACTCCGCCACCCACGATCCACAACTGCTGCGCTACATCCTGGACGTAGCCGGCGAAGACAAGGTCTGCCTGGGCACCGACTACCCCTTTCCGCTGGGCGACCTGGAGATCGGCACCTTTATCGAACAAATGAAGCTGCCCGAATCCACCCTCGAAAAAATCTTTTTTAAAAATACCCTGGAATGGCTGTACGGCCCCCAACACTGACCTATTCACCTAAACAATACCCAACCATGAAAAAAAACCTGAACTGTATCCCCAACCGGCTACCCCTGCTCCTGCTACTGCCCCTGCAACTGCTACTGCTCCCGGCAACCCGCGCGCAGAGCCAAAGCCCGCTCTGGATCGCCAAATGGGACGCGAGCGCACTCATCGACGTGATTGCGCCGGTGGCCTCCTACAGCCTGGAATACCGGCCGCAGCCCCATTTCAGCATCGAACTGGGGTTCGGTATCCCGATGTACTATTCTCTGGACGACTTTCGACTCAACTACCGCTATCACCGCTGGCGTCTGGAAGCCCGGCGGGTGGTACCTAAATCGAGCCGGTTCAGTTTTTTTTATGGCGCCGAAGCGGTGCTCGCCCCCCGGAGATATGCCTATAAAAACAGCAACTACAACGATCGGGACAACATCAATTATTCCTACGATTTTGCCCGGGTGAAACACACCACTACCGTTTGGAGTGGCAAATGGGGCGGCGCGCTGCAATTCGGCGACCGTTTTGTGTTTGAATTTTTCACCGGCGCTGGTTTCCGGTTGTCGCATTTGAAGTATTACGATGTGCTGAACCCCAATTCCAATGGCACGACCTTCGATCCACAAGGCGAACCCTATTTTGAACTCGACATCATTCAGGAAGGCTGGCATGCATTTTTGCACTTTTCAACCGGTATCAAACTGGGGGTGCTGCTCAATGCTCCTAACCCGGACAAGCCTGAAAAAGAGCATCGGTAGCATCCATTTTTCCAACAAAACAAAAACCCGCCCGTGTACCTACTTGGCCTCGATCTTGGCAGTTCTTCGATAAAAGCCGCCCTCGTAAATGCCCGAACCGGCGCCACCCTGGGCACTGCCCAGGCCCCCGAAACCGAAATGGATATCCTGGCCCTGCAGCCCGATTGGGCCGAACAGGCGCCTGAAACCTGGTGGGCCAATACCGTAGCCGCCGTCCACCAACTACTCCGCCAAACCGGCGCCGACCCCGCCGACATTGCTGCCATCGGCATTTCGTACCAGATGCACGGGCTGGTGACCCTTGATGCTGACGGACAGGTACTACGGCCCGCCATCATCTGGTGCGACAGCCGCGCCGTGGCAACCGGCGAAGCTGCTGCCGAAGCCTTGGGCAAGGATTTTTGCCGCCAGCACTACCTGAACACACCTGGCAATTTCACTGCCTCCAAACTCAAATGGGTCCGGGACCACGAACCGGAATTGTTTGCCCGCATCCGCTACATCCTGTTGCCCGGCGATTACCTCGCCTACCGGCTCAGCGGCGAAGCCCTGACCACCGTTTCCGGCTTGTCCGAAGGCATTCTCTGGGATTTTCAGGAGCACCGGATCGCCGGCGAACTGCTCGTACACTACGGCATTCCCGAAGCCCTCATTCCGCCGCTGGCGCCTACTTTTGGGCCGCAGGGCCGGCTCAGTGCGCTCGCTGCCGCCCAACTCGGATTGAAACCCGGCGTACCCCTCTGTTACCGCGCCGGCGACCAGCCCAACAATGCCCTGGCCCTCAACGTACTCCAGCCCGGGGAAGTAGCCGCCACAGGAGGCACTTCGGGGGTGGTGTACGGCGTGGTGGACCAGCTGGTATCGGACCCGCAAAACCGCGTCAATAGTTTTGCGCACGTCAACCACAGCCCGGCCGACCCGCGCATCGGCGTGTTGCTGTGCATCAACGGTTCGGGCATTTTATACCGCTGGCTGCGCCAGCAAATGGCCCGGGATGGCGCGACGTACGCAGAGCTCGAACGGCTGGCGGCAACGGCGCCGCTGGGCGCCGACGAGTTGAGCATCCTGCCGTTTGGCAACGGCGCCGAACGCATGCTCGGCAACCGGCACCTGGGGGCGCACATCCTGAACCTCAATTTCAACCGCCACCAACGCGCGCATCTTTACCGGGCCGGGCTCGAAGGCGTGGCGTTTTCGTTTGTGTACGGCATGAAAATTTTGCAGGACATGGGCCTCGACCTGTCAGTGATGCGGGCAGGCAACGACAACCTGTTTCAATCGGCACTATTTTCCACGGCCATCGCCGAATTGCTCGATTGCCGGATCGAAATGTGGCGCACCACCGGCGCCGTCGGTGCAGCCCTGGCCGCCGGAGCGGGCATGGGCCTCTGGAGCGATGTGCGCGAGGGCTTGGGCACGCAGCAATTGGTCCAGTGCTACGAGCCGCAGGGCCAGCGGGAGCAGCAGCAGGAAGCCTATGCCCGCTGGGCGCATTTTTTAGAAAAAATGAGCAAGCCCTGAGCCTCCGTTTTCCCAACAAACCTTTTGAGGATCATCATCTTTCTTTCAGGTATATTTTTAAATTTTTTCAGCAACATGGCAAACGCAAACCCGATTCACGTCACACTGGGCGACACAGAATACTTCAAAGGCATCGGAAAAATACGCTACGAAGGGCCGGCCACCGACAACCCGCTGGCTTACCGGTACTACGATGAAAACCGCGTGGTAGCCGGCAAAACCATGCGCGAACATTTCAAATTCGCGGTGGCCTACTGGCATACGCTCTGCGGCGCCGGCGGCGACCCTTTTGGCGCCCCCACCAAGGTTTTTCCCTGGCTCCAGGCCAAAGACGCCGTGCAGCAAGCCAAAGACAAAATGGATGCGGCCTTTGAGTTTATCACCAAATTGGGTTTGCCGTACTATTGTTTCCACGACTTCGACCTGGTTGCCGAAGCCGACACGTTGGGAAAAAGCGAACGCCGCCTGCAAGCCGTGGGCGAGTACGCCCGGGAAAAAATGTCGGCCTCGGGTGTCCGCCTGCTTTGGGGCACCGCCAACTTGTTTGGGCACCCGCGCTACATGAACGGTGCGGCCACCAACCCCGATTTTGCCGTGGTGGCCCATGCCGGGGCACAGGTAAAAATGGCGCTCGACCTCACCATCGCCCTCGGGGGCGAAAACTACGTGTTCTGGGGCGGCCGCGAAGGCTACCAATCCTTGCTGAACACTGACATGAAGCGCGAACTGGACCATATGGCGCGCTTTCTCCAAATGGCCCGCGATTATGCCCGGAAAAATGGCTTCACCGGCACGTTTTTTATCGAACCCAAGCCCATGGAGCCCAGCAAGCACCAGTATGACTTCGACTCGGCCACCGTCATTGGTTTCCTGCGGGAATACGGCCTGATGAAGGATTTTAAACTCAACGTAGAAGTCAACCACGCCACGCTGGCTTTGCACAGTTTTCCGCACGAACTCCAGGTGACTGCCAATGCCGGCATGCTCGGCAGCATCGACGCCAACCGGGGCGATTACCAGAACGGCTGGGACACCGACCAGTTTCCCAACAATGTGTACGAACTTACGGAAGCCCTGTTGGTCATCCTCGAATCGGGCGGTTTACAGGGCGGCGGTGTGAACTTCGACGCGAAGACCCGGCGGAATTCGACGGACCTCGACGACCTGTTCCACGCCCACGTCGGCGGGATCGATGTGTTTGCCCGGGCCTTGCTGGCCGCCGACGCCATTTTGTCCGATTCGGCGTACCGGCGCATCCGGCAGGAGCGATACGCCTCGTTTGACAGCGGTGAAGGCCAATTGTTTGAAGCCGGAAAATTGAAACTCAACGACCTGAGCAAAATCGCCAAACGCGACGGCGAGCCCAGCCAGCGCAGCGGCAAGCAGGAATGGATGGAAAACATCCTGAATCGCTATGTGTAAAAAACCGGGTATGCCAGCGGAATAGGGCGATTTGAGCAAGCCAGGATTTCGGCGGATGCCGGTTTATCCGAGTTGAGTCGGGAAATATTCCGGTTCGGGTACATTGATATAGTTGTATGTACAGGATACATGCACTTTTGAACCAGTCGAAATAAAATTTATTCCTCTGGTATGAAAGCAAGCATCCTGTACATGTTCCTTTTAGTAAGCAGCGCGGCCCTGTTGTTTGGCCAGTCTGGCAATCTCTCCGATGAGATCGACCAGGCTCGCCGCCTGGCGGAAGCCGGGCGGCACGACGAAGCGGAGTTTCTGTTCAATCGAATCCTGAGCAACAACCCGGATAACCTGCCAGCGCTCCTGGGCGCTGCTTACAACTACTCCTGGGCCAAAAAATTTGATCAGGCCCGGTTGAAATTTGAAGCGGCGCTGAGCCTTGATCCTGCCATGCCGGATGCCCTCGTCGGGCAAGGCTACAACCAGGCCTGGGCAGGCAACTTCAGCCTGGCTAAAATTTATTTTCAAAAATTGCTCAGCGACAAGCCGGGCAATGTCGAGGCCCGCAAAGGCCTGGGCTACGTGCACTTGTGGGCTGGCGACGGCCGAACGGCCGAAACTTATTTTCGGGATTTGACCCTCCAGTTTCCCGAATCCGTAGAGTTTCGCATTGCACTGGCGCAGGCCTTTTTAAACCTCAACGAGGTAAAAAAAGCGCGCCTGGCGCTTCAAAGTGCCTTGCAGTTGGATTCCACCAACCAGGCAGCCAAAGACTTGCTCAAAAGCACCTTTGGGGTAGCCGCACCGCTGGAACTGGACATTTGGGCCGGGTATTCGAGCACCGGCGGCGAAAGCCAGTTTGCCCTTCGGACCCTCCAACTGAGCGGCCAACTCAACCGGAAACTCCGGGCTTACCTGAAATACGACAACTCCCTGACCGCCGACCTGGCCGCCCTGGTGCGCGCCAACCAGGAAGCCCAAGCCCTGTCGCTGGGAGCGGCCTACAACTGGGCGCCTACCCTGGCCAGCCGCCTGGAATACGGTGTCCGTCTGTTGCCCGACAACGTCACCCAACAGTTGGTCAGCGGCGAACAGGTTGTTTTCCTAAACAAAGGCAAATTAGTCAAAGCCGGCGGTTTTTACGGCTGGAGCAGCAAAATCGAACCGGAATGGCTGGCCTACGGCGGTTTCCGGGTGCCTCTTGCCCGCTGGTATGCCCTCGAACCCTATGTTTTTGTTTCGCAGGCCGCCAATGCCCCAAGCAAGGAGTTCCGTTTTTTGCTCAACAACCAACTGCGCACCCTGAGTGGCTACGAACTCAACCTCGGGCTTCTGTATGGAAAAACCGGCGCCGTCGCCGATGCTGCCGATGTGCGGACCTATGGAAGTTACGCCACTGCCATTTTCCCGTTTAGCCAGGTCGTATGGGGGCATTTGTCCTTCCGTTGGGAACATCAAACCTTTTCGAACTTACTCATCCTCGCCGGCGGGTTTAAACTGCGCCTGGAGAAATAATCGGCCATTCCAAACTGATTTCAACAAAACATTCGGCAACACCCGAGTCTGCTGAACCATAAAAAAGGTCATCCATGCACAACAATATCAACACCAGCGAACAAGACAGCACCAGCATTACCCTTGCCTTCAGCGATAGAAGCACCGCATCGTACCTGCGCAAGCCAGCAGCCGTCCGCCAAATGGCGGTCGCGCCCAAACCGACCCTTTACCTCTTTGTTTTTGCCATTTGGATCGCAGCCGTCATCTGGTTTCAGCCGCGCTTGCTGTTGTTGCTGGATATGGCCTACAACACCCCCAGTTGGGTCGCATTAGCGCTGTTTATTGGTTTTATCAATTTTGCCTGGTTATACGGCATTTACAATGTTTCTATCGTCGGCTTTGCCGTTTATTATCAAATCAAACGCAAATGGGCCCCCGCCCGTACCACCACGCCGCCCGTGCCGGCAATCCCCCTGGAAGACCTGCCTCCGGTAGCCATTCTGTACACGACCTGCAACGACTTTGTCGAAGAAAGTGTACTCTCCTGCGTACAACAGGACTACCCGCGCTACACGGTCTATATCCTGGACGACAGCAGCGATGCCGGTTACAAGCAACAGGTCGATCAGTTTGCCCGGCGCTACCCTGGCCTCGTACAGGTCGTGCGCCGGCCCGACCGCAAGGCCTTCAAGGCCGGCAACCTGAACCACGGCCTCTCCGAAGTAGCCACCGACGAGCCGTACTTTGCCATCGCCGATGCCGATGAAATTTTGCCGACCGACTTCCTGAGCAAACTGGTGCCGGTGATGGAACACGACCCCAGTTGCGGCTTTGTGCAAGCCAACCACCGCGCCAACCCCAACAGCACCAGTGAGTTGTCCAAATCCCTGGGCGTAGGTATCGATATTCACTGGAAATGGTACCAGCCGCTGCGCAACGACTATGGGTTTGTGATGTTCCTCGGCCACGGCGCCTTGCTGCGCCGCAAATGCTGGGAAGAAATCGATGGTTTTCCGGATATCGTAAGTGAAGACCTGGGCTTTGCCATCCATGCCCGGGAAAAAGGATACCGCGGCCGTTTTGTAGAAGAAGTCATTTGTTACGAGGATTTCCCGGACAACGTACGGGCCTTCCGGATCCGGCATATGAAATGGACCCGTGGCACGAGTGAGTTTCTGCGCAAAAAAATGGGTTGGCTGCTGCGGGCCCGCAATATTTCCTGGACCGAAAAACTGGACGTCCTGTTCCCGACCCTCAACCTGCCCCTTACCCTGGTTTATTTCCTGTTCATGTTGAACGCCAACCTGGCTTTGCCCTTGTTTTTCGGGTACCGGCAAGACCTGACCTTTGTGCTGGGTGGCCAGGAGTTTCTGTTCCCCATTGTAACCCTGCACCAGGGCTTCGAGGTGATTTACGACTGGGATTTCTTTGTCATCACCTTGCTGACTTTTTTTGCACCGGTACTGAGTTTTATCCTGGCCTTAGCCAATCAACCCCTCAAACTGTTCCGGTTTTTGAGCCATAGCACGGCGTTGTATGCGGCGCTATCGCCCTTGTCGTCTATCGGCGTGCTGGCCTATATGATTTCCGGCAAGGCCTTTTTTCTGGTCACCGGCGATGTCAACCAACAGGAATACCAGGGAAAATCTGCCGGCAGCGCCTTTAGTTTCCGCAAGATGAAGCATGCCTGGCAGCAATTTTTGGCGAAGAGCCACCCGGATACCCGGCTGGTGCAGGGGGTTGAAATCGGAGTGGGCTTGTTGTTCACTTGTTTGGCCCTGTTGATGTTCCAGATTTCATTTTTCGGCTTATGCCTGGCGTTTCTGTTGTTGCCGCTCATGCACCACCTGCCCTGGAACCACCGCTTTGTCAAAGTAGCTGTGTACGTACCGTTTCTGTTGATTATGTTGGGCGTGTTTTTGTCGGGTTTGAGTATGTTTGGAATGAAAGCCGTGTTTTTTGGGTACGGTTTCCATTTCTAATCTCTCTTTTGTTTTTCCCAGGTTAAATGCAATTGTACTGTGGTCTACCGATTCTTCCTACTTGCCGGATGGTGCTTTTTATGTTCAACAGTTGCTGGTGCGGCGGTGCTGCCGCCTGGTTTTGCTGAAATAGCGCTGGCACAAAACCTGAACCCCACCGCCATGGCTGCGGCGCCCGACGGGCGGCTTTTCCTGGCGCAAAAAGACGGACGGGTGTTGATCCTGCATGCCGACGGCAGCTTGCACCAACAGCCGTTCCTGAGCCTTACCGTCGATAATTTCAACGAGCGCGGGCTGGAAGGCATCGCCCTGCACCCAAATTTTGAGCAGGAGCCCTGGGTGTACCTGTACTATACTGTGGCCGGGGCCGGCCACAACCGGGTCAGTCGGATACGGGCCAACGGCGACTTCGCGGTGCCGGGCAGCGAACAAATTCTGCTCGAATTAGCCCCTCTCGGCGGCAGTATCCACAACGGCGGTGCGATGGTGTTCGGCCCCGACGACAACCTGTACATCGGGGTGGGCGACGGCGCTGTTCCGGCTACTGCGCAAAACCTGAATTCGGTGTTGGGCAAAATCCTGCGCATCGAGCCCGGCGGCGGTATCCCTGCCAGCAACCCTTTTTTCAACCAAACCGCCGGCATCAACCGGGCAATTTTTGCTTACGGTGCGCGCAATCCTTTCTCGATGAGTGTTGATCCGGCGTCCGGGCGCATCTTTTTTTGCGATGTGGGCAACGGCGCCTGGGAGGAAGTGAACGAACTGAAAGCCGGCAAAAACTATGGTTGGAGCCTGGTGGAAGGGCCACTCAACGGCCAGTCTGTGCCTGCCGACTACCAAGATCCCCTTTTCGCTTATCCGCACTCCGAAGGTTGCGCCATTGTGGGCGCTACCTTCGGTTTCCCCAACCATCCCTCGATCCCCTTGGCCTTGCAGGGCAAATTTCTTTTTGCCGATTATTGCAAAGGTTGGATCAAAATGCTGGACCCGCAAACCGGCCAACTCAGCGGCACCTTCGCCACTGGCATCGATAGGCCGGTGAGCCTGCTGACCACTCCCTCCGGCGAACTGTATTATTTCGCCCGGGCCGGACTCGGCGGAGGCTCTCCCGGCGACAACACCGCCAGCAACGAGGGTACCCTGTGGAAAATATTCTGGACCGGCGACGGCGCGCCCCTCATCACCGGGCAGCCGCAAACAACACTGGTTTCCGTTGGAGAAACCGCCTATTTTAGCACACAAGCCTTTGGACAGCAACCCCTGGCATACCAGTGGCTAAAAAACGGAAACCCTATCCCCGGGAGCAATAGTCCGGAACTGGTGCTCGAGAACACCATCTTGAGCGACAGTGGTGCCTTGTTGACCTGCCGGGTGAGCAACATTTGGGGTGCCGATACCAGCATGCCGGCTGTGTTGCGCGTCACCGCGAATATGCGCCCCGAGCCCACGATATTTTTCCCTTCGGCAAATGCTACGTACCGCTGTGGCGACACGCTTCATTTCGTTGGCCAGGCGTTTGACCCGGAAGAATCAGCCCTGCCACCTGCTAGTTTGAGTTGGCGCATCGATTTTTTCCATGCCGACCACACTCATCCGGCGATGCCGCCGGTGCAAGGTATTTCCGAAGGGCATTTTTATATCCCAACCATTGGCGAAACGGCTACGGACGTTTTTTTTCGGGTGTACCTGACCGCCGTCGACAAGGCGGGATTGAGCAAAACCACCTGGCGCGATGTGTTGCCGGAAACCGGCGCCTTCCAGGTGAACGGCCCGCCGGGAATGCCCATGAATGTGGATGGCCAGATCCGGCCCCTTCCCGCTACCGTGAACACCGTGCTGAATATCGAAAGGCATTTGCAGGCCACGGTATATTATCAATCCGGCGACACCAGTTGGTATTTCCGGCAGTGGTCCAACGGCCAAATCGATCCGGTGCTTACTTTTCAGGCCAGCGCCGCGCCACAAACCTGGACGGCGGAATACGACGTGTTTGTGTTGGGAAAAGGGCAGGGACTTCGCGGGGCGTACTTTTTTGATCCGGAAGCCCAGTTCGACGGGGCGCCGGTACTGGTACGCACCGATACGATTATTAATTTTGACTGGGCCAATGGCTCGCCGGCGCCCGATCTACTGCCGGTCGACTATTTTACGGTGCGCTGGACCGGCAATGTACAGCCGGTGTTTGGCGAAACGTACACCTTCAGTGTGAGCAGCGACGATGGTTGCCGGCTTTGGGTAGGCGATTCTCTGCTCATCGACAAATGGGTGCCGCAGGCCGACACCGAACATGCCGGCAGTATCACCTTGCAGGGCAACCAACAATACCCGATCCGCCTGGAGTACCTGGAAATTGGCGGTGGCGCCAGCGTAAAATTATTTTGGAACAGCGCGCGGCAGCCCAAAGAAATTATTCCGCGGCGGCAATTGTACCTGCCCGATAGCAGCCATACCGCTACCATTCGCGGCGTTGCCGGTATCGACCAAAACCTGAACGGCATCTGGAACCCGAATGAAACAACCTTGCCGGGCGTACGGGTTTCCTTGTTTGCCGCTGGCAACGACTCCCTCCTCGCCACGCAACAAACCCTGGCCAATGGCCGCTACGATTTTGCTCAACTCGGTTCGGGGGCATATTACCTGCTTTTTGAGCCATCCAATACAGCCGGCGGACTAACGCCGGTCGAAAACATCGGCAACAACGGCCAAACAGCCATTTTTCAATTGGCTTCGGGAGAAATAAAAACGCTCAACGCTGCGTGGGTCATTGCACAATCGGCCTTGTATGGCACCGTCTGGCTGGACGCCAACGGCAACCAGCAGCGCGAAGGCAATGAACCGGGGATTGAGGATGTCATTGCGCTGTTGTACCAGTCCGACTCTGTTTTTGTCGGCGCCACAGCAACCAACCTCCATGGCGGCTATCTGTTTCCGCTGGTCGAGCCCGGCAACTATTTTCTGTTGTTTTCTGCGCCCTTGACGCCAGTGCCACTGGTGCCGGGCCATGGCCTGAATGCATTGGGCCAGACGCAGGATTTCAGCCTGGCGCTTGGGCAGAGCCGAGAGTTGGTAGTGGCGTTCCGGCCGGAAGGCGTGCTGGGAGCCGGCGAGGCTGGGGGCAACGCGCAACAGTTGGCGTTGTCGCTGTGGCCCAATCCGGTTCGGGATGTCCTCCAGATCCGCGTGGAAACAGCCATACAGCAGGAAATGGTAGTGGAACTGTACAACATGGCCGGCCAGCGGGTAGTTGAGCAGGCAGTATCCCTGGAGCCGGGTTTACAGCACTGGGCCATTTCGGTGCAGGAGCAAAAAGCCGGCATGTATGTGTTGGTGGCCCGAACGGGGCGAGGCGTTTGGCAGCGGCGTTGGGTGAAAGCGGAGTAAGGTTATTCCTCCGCTTTCACCCGGTAGGTACCGTTTTTCAGGCGTTTTTCGGCGAACGCAAAATACTCCGGCACAATCTCAAAGCCGAGGTATTGGCGGCCCTCCAATTGGCTGACCACGGCCACCTGGCCTGAGCCGAGAAAGGGGTCCAGCACCACATCTCCGGGCTGGCTGCTGTAGGCGAGTATTTTGCGAATGATTTCTGCGGGCAGTTTGGTAGGGGTTTTCACATCGCCGGTCCAGTACTCCCGGGGAATCTGCCAGACGTCTTCTTTGTCTTTGTAATGCGCACTACCGCCGGCTTCGTGGCGTTCGTCTTTGTCAAAACGGGCATAGGGGAAAAACTTCCGCTTTTTTTCGTCGAGGCTGGCAAAGAGGATGTGGTAGTGCGAGGTGACGTATTTTCGGGTGGTGACCAAGCCGAACTGGTATTTCCAGACCAGGTGGTTGACCAGGTTAAAATCCAGTTCATCGAGGGCGATCAGCAGATCTTTCAGGTAATTCCAGCCGGAAAAAATGTACAAACTCCCTTCCGGTTTCAGTACGCGCTGCACTTCCGCGAGCCAGGCGCGGGTAAATTCCAGGTAATCGGCGCCTTTGATTTCGGTATACCCTTCCAGCACCCGGCTGCCTTTGCGGTTGTAATTGCCGCGTTTGGCCTGAAACTCGATGCCGAAGGGCGGGTCCGTGATGACCAAATCCACACTTTTGTCCGCCACATGGCGGGCCATTCCGGTGATACAATCCTCGTTAAAAATCTGATTGGGCATTCGCACAAGTTATATCGGGCGAAAAACGGGATTTTTTTCCGGACTTGTGCAGAAAGTTGAGCATTCACTTACAGGGTCCACTTCCGGCCTTTCTTTTCGAGGTATTCGGTTTGGTGATTGCCAATGAGGATTTTGTATTTGCCGGAGGGCAAATTGGTGATGCCGATGGACCAATCTTTCAATTTGGAGCAAAATGTTTTTTGCAACACCACCTCGCCGGAATCATTGATCAGTTGGACCGGAATTTCAGAAACCGGTTTTTCATCCGGCATGAGCCAGATATGTTCCTGGGTGACCACGACTTCCACATACGGGTATTCGGGGTCCGGGTTGCTCAGGTTTTGAGCCCAATGCATGGAATTGACTCCCAGCAATAAAGCCAGCGTAAAAACAATTTTCGTAATCATAGCGCTTATAGTTTAGTTGTCCAATGGACACACAGTAGATCGATGGAGTTGCAAGGCAGCCGGATTAATTCGATGAACAACCCAATTTTCCCGGCCAGCGGCGGTAGGGGGAATTACTCGCCGCTATAGTCCGTTTTTTATGGAAAAAACTCCATTTTCGCCGTTCATAACTATCGTCTGTCCCTTTTCGTTCCATGGCTAAACTATCCATCTTCCTTTCGCTGGCCTTGTTGCCACTCTTGCTGTTTGCTCAATCCGACAACGAAGACGCTGCCTATATCCGGGCGCACTACGACAAACGGGAAGTGCTGATTCCCATGCGCGACGGGGCGCAATTGTTTACCTCCATTTACACGCCCAAGGACCGAACAAAGACCTATCCGATCCTGCTCAAACGCACGCCCTATTCCTGCGCGCCGTATGGAGTGGATGCCTTCGTCCAGTCCTTTCAAAACATGAACCTGGCCCGACTGGGCTATATTTTTGTTTTCCAGGACGTGCGGGGGCGGTATATGAGCGAAGGAGAGTTTGTGGATGTGCGGCCGTTCAACCCGGCCAAAAAATCGGCCGGCGATGTGGACGAGGCCAGCGACACCTACGACACGGTGGACTGGCTGATCGGCCAGGCGAGCGGTAACAATGGCCGGGTGGGTGTTTACGGGATTTCCTACCCGGGTTTTTATGCCACCATGACCCTTTTGGCCGGGCATCCAGCCATCAAAGCCGTTTCGCCGCAAGCGCCGGTTACAGATTGGTTTATCGGCGATGATTTCCACCACAACGGCGCTTTTATGTTGATGGACGCCTTCGGATTCTATTCCGGGTTTGGAAAACCCCGCCCACAGCCTACCACAGCGGGCTCGCCGGGTTTTTCCGATTGGGGCACCCAGGACAATTATGCTTTCTACCTGAAGGCCGGGGCGCTGCGGAACTACAACCAAAAGTACCTGCACAACGGCATACCCTTTTGGAACGATCTCATGGCACACCCCGATATGGACGCCTGGTGGCAGGCCCGCAACCCGCGGCCACACCTCAACAACATCCAGCCGGCCGTACTGACGGTCGGCGGCTTGTTTGACGCGGAAGATTGTTTTGGGGCCTGGAATGTGTACAAGGCCATCGAGCGGCAAAATCCGGCCACCTGCAGCAACCGGATCGTGATGGGCCCCTGGAGCCACGGCGCCTGGGGGCGCGATAGTGGCACCCGGCTGGGCAATGTGGCATTCGGGCAAGCGACGTCGGAGTATTTTCAAAAAAATATCGAACTGCCGTTCTTCGAATTTTACCTCAAAGACGCCGGCGCCCTCAAGCTCTCCGATGCCAGTGTTTTTGAAACCGGCAGCAACCGCTGGACACAATACGACCGCTGGCCGCCCCGCAACACGGAAGCCCGAACTTTCAGGTTTCAGGCCAATGGCCTGTTGGCAGAACGCTCTGTGACCGATGCCAAGGCCGCCGATACCTACCGCAGTGATCCGGCCAAACCCGTGCCCTATACCGAAGACGTGCACCTCGGGCGCACCCGCGAGTACATGACTGACGACCAGCGCTTTGCCGCCCGCCGCCCCGACGTGCTGGTGTATGAAACACCAGTGCTGAGCGCGGCTCTAACCGTGACCGGCCCGCTGGAAGCCCAACTCTGGGTTAGTATCGACGACCGCGGCGCGGCTGGCCCTCAAGCCCTGCTGGACGCGGATTTTGTGGTGAAACTCATCGATGTCTGGCCCGACACCCTGAGCGGCAAGGAAAATTCGGTGCCCCGCAGCGGGTACCAAATGCTGGTGCGCGGCGAGATTTTCCGGGGGCGCTACCGCAATAGTTTTGAAAAACCGGAGGGCTTCCGGCGCGGAGAAATTTACCCGGTCCGGTTTGAACTGCCGGATATCGCCCACACCTTTTTGCCCGGGCATAAAATGATGGTGCAGGTTCAAAGTTCCTGGTTTCCGCTGGCAGACCGCAATCCGCAACAGTTTGTAAACATCTATCAGGCTGGCGATGAGGCTTTTATTCCGGTCGACATCAGCCTCTGGCGCGATGCCGCGCACCCTTCGGGGCTGGTGTTGCCGGTGCTGAAGCCCTGAACCGGCAGCGTAGAAAAGCGATTGGCCGCCGGGCTTTGACTTGGCGGTGTTCTGTGTACTTTTGGCTTCCCGCTCACGAGCATTTCGATGCCTAATCAACGAATGATGAACCGCCTTTCCTCCCTTTGCCGAAGCCTGCCGTTTGGGCTGCTGTTGCTGCTGTGCCTTACGACCTGCACCGGCCGGCAACGCCCGTTGCGCTATGTGGCGTTTATCGGGTTTGACCTGAACAATGAAAAAGCATCGGCCAGCCGCAACTGGTCCGAACAACTGCACGCCTCCATGCTCAGGGAGTACCTGAGCGAACTCAACCGGGGGCCTTTTGGCGTACGGCTCGATACCTTATTGTTCGATTGTCCGTTTGTGGAAGACAGCAACCGGATTCGGGCCATTTATCAAAAAATACAAGCCAATCCGGACATCCTGCTGGTCGTAGACAACACCTGGGGCAAACACCTCAAGCATGCTCAGCCCCTGATCCGGGACCAAAAAATCCCGGTCATTGCTCTGAATGCCGACCAAAACAACCTGGATTTTGCCGGCAACGCCTTGTTTCTAAGCCCCAATGACCCGCAGCCCATGTACATGGTGCGATTTATCAAAGAAGCCCTGAAGGTGCGTTCGGTGGGGTACATCACGGAATACGACTACAAACCGCACCGGATTTTCACGGCCCTGCTCGATTCCAATCAGGTTGAATACCACACCCTGGCGTCGATGTCGCAAGAGTCGTACCGGGGCAGCAACCAGGTGCCCTCTGCCGATTCGCTGCGGCTGGTGCGCAGCCTGGACCATCAACTGCGGAACAGCCCCGACTCGGTGATTCTGCTGAACACACACGCCGGATATGCCGGGATTGTGTTGCGGTATTTGAAAGATTCGGATCTGCCGGGCAAGGTGCTGATCGGCTTTTTGTCGAGCACCAACCTGAAGCCCGAGGAGCTGGAAACCCTGACCCGGAAAGGGCATACCCTCATTTACCTGGAAAGCGAAAACGAAACCCTGCCCCTGGAGTTGTATCGCAACCAGCAGGCTTTCCGGAAAAAATTTCCGGCGCAGTATTTTTCACATAAAAACACGGAAGCCTACTTGTGGCGTTGCTTCGATCTGGCCAATATTTTGGGGAATGCGCTGCGAAGCGGCGTGCAGGACCGGGCAGGCCTGTCTGCTTATTTTGGCAACTTGCGGCAAGGAAAAATCGCCGAACACAACCAGCTGTACCAGTTCGACGACAAACTGATTATGACCAAAACACCGACCTTCAGCCAGGTGAGCAACGGCAAGTGGCGGAGTTGTCCGGTACAGATCAACAGCCTCGGCAAGGCGGTGCCCAACCTGCGCGTGGGCCTGGACATCATCGACATCAACGAGATCGACGTGCGCAACAACTCCTTCTCCTGCAACCTGTTGTATTGGGTCATTGCCGATTCGAGTTATATCGACAAGGAAAAATACATTGGCTTCGACAACATGAGCACCAACGAAGCCGAACGCGAGGAAGTGGCGACCCGGCAGGAAGACAATTTTACGGTCAAGATTTACCGCGTGAGCGGCAAATTTTATTCGAACTACGAAACCTTCGATTTTCCGTTTGACCGGCACCAGATCACCATTCCCATCTCGGCGCTCAGTACCAGCGACGAGATGAAAATCAGTTTTGATTTCAGCCGCCTACTGGGCAAAACCCGGAAGGATTCGTTTAAATTCATCGACTGGGCGACGAACGATTATTTCGTCACCATCGACAACCAACTGACCAGCCGGCTGGGTTCGCTGGATAAAATATCGCCCGAATCGGCCGATGCCGTCAAGTTTTTGGAAAAATACAAGATCCTGAACGTGCGGTTGGAGGTAAGCCGCCGGCCCTGGGGCGCGATCACGCTGATAATTCTGCCGTTTATGATGTTCAGCATCCTGCCCATTTTCATGTTGTTTTTCCACAAAGCCAGTTTTGGGGAGATCGGCGAAATGATCATCACCTCCTTCCTCGCAGCGGTGGCCTACTCCATCAACCTGACCCAACTCTCCCCGACCACCGACTCCATGAACCGGGCCTACCTGTTCCTGCTGCTCACCCTGGGGGTCAATTTCCTGTGTTTCCTGTACGTCACCTACTCCGACCGCGAGTTTTCTGCCTTGAAGGAGCGCATGATGCAAACCGTGCGCATCTATGTGCCCTATGTCATCCTGATGTTGTACATCATTTTGACCTATTTTATTTTCAAATTTTGAGGCTGCCCGGTATCCGTTTTCCGGCGATATTTGTTTGGTAAAAGGAAGGAAGGCCCTTGATTTGAAACCTGACTTTTACCAAAAATAGATTTTCTGACGAGGCAGAGGAACCTGATATTTGGGCGCAGCCCCAGAAGCCGGCTTGTCTCATGCCAAAATTCTACTCGCTATGAAAAACAAATTCATCCGTTCTGTTTTCGGATTGCTCCTGCTCGCCTTTTTGCCGTATCAATCCCGGGCCATCGACGCCGGTGTAAGTTACCTGGTGTACGCCACGCCGGAGAAACCCTACCTGGAAATCAACATCGAAATTGCCGCCGCTTCGGTCACTTACAAACGGGTGGACAGCATTCATTTGCAGGCCGGCGTGGATGCGCTGATTTTGGTCAAACAAGGCGACAAGGTCATTAATTTTGAAAAATACCGACTGTCCAGCCCCCTCGTCGCATCGCCGGTAGCCCTGCTGGATGTGAAACGCTTGTTTATCCCGGCCGGCGAATACCAACTGGAAATCTCGTTTCAGGACATCAACGATCCGGAGAACGCCCGCGAGATTAAAGCGCCCCTGAATGTAGACCTGGGCAAGGGCATTTACCTGTCGGATATCCTGCTGCTGCGCAGTTATCGCCCCGATGACTCGGACAGTCCTTTTACCAAAAACGGGTATTTTATGGAGCCGTTGGCGTTCAACTACTACGACCGAACCTCCACCATGCTCGCTTTTTACGCCGAAATTTACCATGCCGGAAAAACAGTGCCCGAAGACACCTACCTCGTGCGCTATTTTATTGAAGAAGAACTGGGCAACGGCGTCGTTCAACTGATCTCGGCCGGCAACCAGCGCAAAAAGACCTCTGCCATTGATGCGCTGCTGGTGCCGATGAATATTTCAAAGTTGAAAAGCGGCAACTATTTGCTCAGCGTTGAGTTGCGCAATTCGGCCAATGAATTGCTGACAGTGCGGAAACTGCAATTCCAACGCAGCAACCCGTTCCTGGAAGTAGCGGAGACCGAATTGACCGAAGAACTGGTGGCTAAACAGTTTGTGACGGAATTGGACGAACCCAATTTGAAATACAGCCTGCGGGCGATTTCAGCACAAATGGCGGGCGACGACTCTGAAATCCTGAAGAACATCCTTCGGGGCGGCGACTTGAAGGCCATGCGCTATTTTCTGTTCCGGTATTTTGTGCAAAAAGACCCGAACAACCCCGAGCAGGCCTATTTGGCCTATATGGAAGTGGCCGGCGCCGTGGACCAGCAGTTCAACAGCGGCTTCCGGCGGGGATTTGAGACCGACCGTGGCCGGGCCTTCATGCGCTACGGCAAGCCCGACGACATGATACACGTCGAAGACGACCCCAGCGCGCCGCCCTATGAAATCTGGGTGTACTACAACTTCCCCAAAACCCAACAAAAAAACGTGAAGTTCCTGTTTTACAACCCCAGCCTGGCCGGCGAAGACTTTATCCTGCTGCACTCCAATGCCCGGGGCGAAATCAACAACCCGCGCTGGGAACGCGATTTGTACAAACGGAATGCCGGCGAACAATACCAGGGCGACAACGTGCAGGACGCCACGAGCATGCAGCGCAACCTGGGCCGCAACGCGCGCACCTTTTTTGAAGATTTTTAAAACCTAAGTGCCCTTAGTGCTCTTAGTGGTTATAAATTTTTACCACTAAGAGCACTAAGGGCACTTAGGTTTTCTTTGTAAAATACAGTCTTATTGCTCCACCTCGATCAAGTCGATGAGGCGGTTAAGTTCGGAATCGTTGTCGAATTTGATGACGATGTGGCCCTTGCCTTTGTCGTCGCGTTTCAGGTCGACCTTGGCGCCGAAGAACGAGCGGAACTGATCCTGGATGTTGCGGATGTGCTCGGGCAGGCGTTTGTCGACTTTGTTTTTCTTGTTGGAACGGTCTTCCTGGTGCCGTTCGATCAGGGTTTCCACGGCCCGTACGGAGAGCTCATCCTGGATGATTTGGCGCAGCAACGACAACTGGAACGCAACATCTTTCACACCCGCCAGGGCGCGGGCATGGCCCATGCTGAGTTTGCCGTCTTTGACGGCGTGTTGGATATCGACCGGGAGGCGCAGCAGGCGCAGGTAGTTAGTGATGGTGCTGCGTTGTTTGCCTACCCGCTCGGAGAGCAGTTCATCAGTCAGGCTGCACTCTTCTTTGAGGCGCTGGTAGGAAATGGCGACCTCGATAGCGTTCAGGTCCTGGCGCTGGATATTTTCGATCAGGGCCATTTCCAGCATTTGCTGGTCGTCGGCCAGGCGCACATAAGCCGGAATTTCACTGAGGCCTGCCATTTGGCTGGCGCGAAAACGGCGTTCGCCCGAAATCAGTTGGTAGGCTTTGTCGTGCAGGCGGCGCACGGTCACGGGTTGGATGAGGCCGTGGACGCGGATGCTGTCGGTCAGTTCGTCGAGAGCGGTCTGATCGAACTCGGTGCGGGGCTGAAAGGGGTTGGCTTCAATTTGTTCGACGGGCAACATCGCCACCGAGTGGGTCAGTTCGCGAACGACTTCCTGTGCGTTTTCCTGAACGGCTTGCTCGAGTTTTTGCGGGTTGGCGAGCAAGGCGCGGATACCTTTGCCGAAATCGGCTTTATTTGCTGTCTTTGCCATAAGTTGTATTAGTTGGCCCGGTTCCGGCGCAAAAACTCCTCTGCCAGGTTAAAAAAGTTGACGGCGCCTTTGCTGCTCACATCATACATAGCCACCGGAATATGTTGCATGGGCGCTTCCGCTACGCGGGAATTGCGGTGGATAATGGTTTCATACACGTAGTCGTTGCTGCTGTTGCGCACCTCTTCTACGATGGCGTTGGCCAAGCGCAGGCGGCTGTCGTACATGGAAATCAGGAGGCCTTCCACCTGCAGTTCGGGGTTGTAGCCTTGTTTTACCAGGGCAATTGTATTTTTCAG
Organism: Saprospiraceae bacterium; assembly: GCA_020846655.1. GTDB lineage: Bacteria > Bacteroidota > Bacteroidia > Chitinophagales > Saprospiraceae > M3007. The sequence continues at coordinate 30,852 of JADLDL010000195.1, forward strand.
TTTGGCGAGCCCTTCGAACGAGAACATCTCGCATTGCACCGGAATCAGCACCGTATCGGCAGCGACCAGGGCATTGACGGTGATCAGGCCGAGCGAGGGCAGGCAATCGATGAAAATAAAGTCAAAATCGTCGCGAATTTTGGCCACGATATGGCGCAAAATATACTCCCGGTTGGGTTTGTTGACCAATTCGACTTCGGCGCCCACCAGGTTGATGCTGGCAGGGAGCAGCCACAGGTTGGGCGTTTCGGTGGCCAGGATGGCTTCGCGTGGGTCGGCATCGTTCACCAGGCAATCGTACAAACTCCTGGTTTCCTCACTGGTGATGACCCCAACGCCGGAAGACGCATTCGACTGCGGGTCGGAATCGATCAGGAGTACTTTTTTTTCCAGGATCGCCAGGGAGGCGGCCAGGTTGATGGCGGTGGTGGTTTTTCCGACGCCGCCTTTCTGATTGGCAATAGTGATGATTTTGCTCATGACTGGATGGTGATGCTTCTGTTTTGCCGTTGTATGTTAAAAACGAAGACTTGGTAGAGGCTAGGTCGATGAAAGGAGGCTTAAAATGCTTTTTGCTCGCCAATTTCCATCAAAATCAGTTCTTTTCCTTTTGCTGCGAAAGCAGCCTGAGCCGCTTCATGGTCAATTTTTATATACCCGAAGGTATCAAAATGGCAACCGACAATGGTGGAACAATGGATAAAACCGCTGGCCAGCAGCGCGTCGTGATAGTCCATCGTAAAATTGGAACCGATGGGTAGGATGGCCAGGTCCAGCGGCGGACAAGTCATGGGAATCAACTCCATGTCGCGCGTCAGGGCCGTATCGCCCGACACATAAAACGTGCCGTCGGCGGTATTGACCACAAAACCCGCCGGTTCGCCGGCATAGGTTCCATCGTGAAAACTGCTGCTGTGTACGGCATTCACCATTTTTACCCGGCCAAAATCAAACGACCACCAGCCGCCTTTGTTCATCGGGTGCGTGGTGTAGCCTTTGGCGCTGGCAAAAACATGGACCTCATAGATCCCAACGACCACGGCCGAGGGGTTGTGTTGCATCACCGCATCCAGGTCGCCGATATGGTCGGAGTGGCCGTGGGTGATCAAAACATAATCACAATGAATATCCGCAGCCCGTACACTTCCGGCCAAGGTGTTGCCCGAAAAGAACGGATCGAAGAGCAGGCGTTTGCCGCCGGCTTCGATCAAAAAGCAGGAATGTCCGTAATACGTTACTTTCATAATCAAAGGCTAAACCGAACCGGAATCCGGTAATTCGGGCAAAGATACTTGCAGCCCGTAGAAAACAAGGCGGCTTCCCGGTTGAAGTTATCCACGCAAAATTGGGGATAAGATGTGGAAAAGTGTTGGCAACAGGCCTTAGCGTCCGATCCAGGCCTTTCTGAATTTCCATTGCGCCGGCACGGGATTGGCCGTAATCTTGATGGTACGCTCCCTGGCGTCGTACAGCATGCCCGCCTTCAGCAGGTAATCAGCCAGGGGAAGCGGCTCGCTATTTTCCACATAGCGGCTGAAAAAATCGCGGATTTCAGGAAAAGTCATCGCCGTGATCTCGTCAAACAGGGTTTCTTCGGCAAACGGTTGGTTGGGGCCATACTTTTTCATCAGGTCCCGCACCAACATTTGCAGGTTGTACTTCCCCTCCGAAAGGTCCACCAGCCGCAAATCGAGGCACATATTGACGAGGGCCCCGCGCAGGTACACGTTGTAGTATTGGTCCTGGTGTGCCATGGCATTCCGGCTCAGGTCGGTGAGGGAGAGTTTCGCATCATACTGCTGCATGTCCCGACACTTGGACTCGATGTTTTGCAAAAAATCGCCCAACGGCATCAGGCCTGTTTTTACCGGCATGTGGTAGGCCAGGTATTCCGTCAGCCCTTCGTACAGCCACAGGTGTTTGGATTGCTCGGGGTTGATAAAATTGTATTGGTCAATTTTTTCCGAATGCAGGTGCAAGGGCGTGAGCACATGAAAAAACTCATGTAGCGACAGATTTTTGAGCATACCGGCAATTTTACCCATGCCCCTGCCCGAATACAGGTAGAGGGAGGAGCGGTTGTGCTCCAGGGCATCGCCCAGCATATTGTCGTTTTCAACCGGTTCAAAATACACGAGGTAGGAGTAGTGCCGCACCGGCAGCGAATCGCCCAGATAGCCCAACATGGCTTCCAGTTGGGGTTGGATATCGTCGCGGATAAAGCGGGCGTAGGGGTAATTGTGCCCCGGCAAGGCGTTGACGACCGCGATGAGGATTTCTGTTCCAGCCACCTGAAACTGTGCCGTATCCGGCTCGCCGAACAGAATGGGCGCATCGACCAATTCGCGGTAGTTGGGCGCTGAAAACCCTTCCAGGGAATCGTTGCGCAAGATATTGTTCAGTTCAGTGGCGCCGTAAAATCCCTTGGGTTTGCGAAACTGCACGCTGTACGGCCGCTCCGTTTGGCCTTCAAAAAAGCCGAACAGCGTATTGTGGTTGATCACAAAGCCTTCGCCGGGGTTGTAGGTTGAACCAGCGGAGCGGTAAAAATCCGACTTGAAATCAGCCAGGTTGTCCCAGGTATCATCTACCGAATAACTGATCCGCGCGACCCGTTTTCCCTGCTCGATGCGCCACACATTGGGGTTCTCCTGTTGCACCGGCAGGGGTTTGTTTTTTGAATCAAAGGCCTGAAAATCATGCACATACTGTCCAAAATCCATTGCTCCGTAAATACCTGGCACCATCTTGGGCAGGCAATAGCGCAAATCATTTGATTTTTGACGGGGCGGGATCAGTTCCACCTGCAGGCGGTCGCCTTCGCAACGGGTCAGGTCGACTGAAAACTGATACGTATCTTTTGCGGCGTTCTGCGCCTGCACCAGTCCGGCGAATCCGGTGATCAACAGCACTAGGGTTGTTTTTTTCATGCACATGGTTAAAACTCACGTTCAACTTCGAAGTCAGCGCAACAAGGCGAAGCACCTACACCATGCTCGTCGTTGTGCCTGAGAGCAATAAAATGAGGGTCGCAAAAGTAACGGAAATCAATCAACCTTCCACGGCCAGTGGCTGCCGGGCCAGCAAGGCGCGGTAGTGTTGCAACAAAGCGCTGGACACCTCCAGGGTGTCAAAATGCGTGCTGCAAAACGCCCGGGCATTTTTACCGAGTTGCATCAGCCCGGCGCCTTCGTTCTGACACCAGCGCAGGGCTTGCACAAACTCCTCCGGTGTATCGGCCACCAATACTTCTTCGCGGTGCCGGGCGTCCACCCCTTCCAGGCCAATCGTGGTGCTCAACACTGCTTTTCTAAGCGCCATACCTTCCAGAATTTTGGCGCGCATGCCGCTCCCGGAGAGCAGCGGCACCACCATGACTGAGTGTTGGTTGGTAAATGCGGCGGCATCGGGCACTTCGCCGTGTACCTGCACCCGGGGCAGTTGAAGCGTCCGGAGCCAGTCCGGTGTATTGCGGCCGGCGATATGGAACTGAAGATCCGGGAAGGCCGGCGCCAGCACGGGCGTCCACACCTCTTCCAAAAACCAGCGCAGGCCTTCGTCGTTGGGCATCCAGTCGAGCGACCCGATAAAGCCCAGGCTGAGGGGGCGCCGAAAACTGCTGTAGTCGGGTGTGTAGTCGCGGCAATCGAGCCCGATAGGGGCCACAATGGCCGGGCGGTACAAGCCCAATTGTTTGAATTGTTCGATATCGCGTTGGGTGATGCCGATCAGCAGGTCGCAGCGGTTGATCTGCTCGGCTTCAAACTTCTTCAAGCGTGGGGTGATCCGGTCCAGGTACCAGCGTTTGAGGCGCCCGCTGCGCGTGGCAATCCGTTCCCAGATTTCGTGCTCCACATTGTGGGTGCGCAGGGCAATCGGGGCTTTGGAATATTTCCGGATGACCGGGATATACGGCGCCAGGTACAGCGTTTCCAACTGAATGATGTCAAATTCCTCCTGGAGCAGCAGTTGTGCCAGTTTTTCGGCAAACTCTGGGTTGTCAAACCGTTCGATATGGTACGAGCGGTCAGAAAATAAATTTTGTAACGCGGCAGCGGGTTTGATCCGGTTATCGATATCGACCGTATGAATGGCTTGGTAATGATTGAAATGCGCAGGGAGTTGGTCCAGGTCAAACCAGTGTTTGCTGGTGTTCATCGCCAGCAAAGTCACCGCACAACCCAACTCGTCGAGGCCTCGGGCGAGGTGTGCAATGGCCAGGCTTTCACCGTCTTTGAGGGGGTAAGGAAACTTTTTACTGAGTTGGAGAATCTTCATAAATGCTCGCGGAATAAAGAAAGCAGGTCGTGGATTAGAAACAAGCCCTGGATGTCGGGCGGCGAAAGTACAGGAGTTTGGCAGTATGCCGGACTTCGTCGAAGTTATGTTTTTATCATTTTTCCCGCCAATTGGCTGGCCCGGACAAGTATCTTTGCCGCCGGCCTGCTTCGAAACGGTCGTCTGCGCCACCGCACGAAAGCGCTGCCGGCCCGCATCGGTCCAAAAAATATTGCCCACCAGGGCATTCATGCAGTAGACTTGTTTAAAAAATTGCCAATGGTTCTTCAGGCAAAAGATATTTATAAATCCTTCGGTCAGTTACCGATTTTGAAAGGCGTGAACGTGGAGGTATCCCGGGGCGAAGTCGTGAGCATCGTGGGCAAATCCGGCGCTGGCAAAAGCACCTTGTTGCACATTCTGGGAACGCTGGACAACGCCGACCAGGGGCAAATTACGATCAACAACACGGCTGTCCGAAACCTGAGCCCCCGCCCACTCGCCGCGTTTCGCAACCGGCACATAGGGTTTGTCTTTCAGTTTCACCACCTGTTGCCGGAATTTTCAGCCCTGGAAAACGTGTGCATCCCGGGGTTTATCCGCAAACAGGAGGAAGCTGCTGTTAAACAACGTGCCACCGAATTATTGGATTTTCTGGGCCTTTCGCACCGGCTGCAACACAAACCGACCGAACTCAGCGGCGGCGAGCAACAACGCGTAGCCGTAGCCCGTGCCCTGGTCAACCAGCCGGATATTATTTTTGCCGACGAACCAACAGGCAACCTGGACAGCGCTGCTTCCCAGGACCTGCACCGGCTCATCCGCCGCCTGAGCGATGAATACCGCCAGACGTTTGTGATTGTCACCCATAACAAAGAACTTGCCGACCTGTCTGACCGCTGCCTGGAAATGCGAGACGGGCTACTGGTCTAACTTTAGAGAACGATGTCTTTCCGGTTTTTGCTGCCTGCCGTTTTGGTTTTTTTTGCCTGTCGTTCCGCACACTCGCCAGCCGCCCTGACCTTGCCGCCACCCAAAGCCGAGCGGCCCAAAAATATCATCCTGCTGATCGGAGACGGCATGGCCACGGCCCAGGTTTCGGCCGGTTTGTATTGGAAAGGTGTGGGAAAATCTGTTTGGGAGCGTTTTCCCACCATCGGTTTTCACAAAAGCCATGCCCACGACGAGCGCGTCACCGACTCTGCCGCCGGCGCCACAGCCTTTGCCTGCGGCCATAAAACCGTCAACGGCGCCATCGGCGTGCTCCCCGATTACAGCCCCTGCCAAACGATACTGGAAGACCTCGACGCCCTGGGCTGGGCCACGGGCATGGTCGTTACCTGCTCGGCGACCCACGCCACACCGGCCAGTTTTATCGCCCATCAGGACTTGCGGGCCTTTACCGAAGCCATCGCCGACGACTATCTGCACACCGCTCTCGATTGTTTTATCGGCGGCGGAAAAGGGTATTTTAACGACCGGCCCGACAAAAAAAACCTGCTCGACTCCCTGGCCGATCGCGGCTATGTGATCCGCTCAGGTACCGGCTTTGGCCGCCTGCCTATGGATGGTTCCGCGCCGTTTATGTTGTTCACCGCTGACCGCGAGCCGGGCACCGCCTCCGCCGGACGTCATTATTTGCCGCAGGCAACCAAAAAAACATGCGAATACCTGCAAAAACGCAGCGAAAAGGGCTTTTTCCTGATGGTAGAAGGCAGCCAGATCGATTGGGCCCTGCACGCCAACGACCGCAGTTGGCTGAAAGCCGAAATGCTGGACTTCGATGAAACCGTCAGCGAAGCGCTGCAGTTTGCCGCAGTCAACGGCGAAACCCTCGTCGTGGTGACCGGCGACCACGAGTGCGGCGGCTGTTCGCTCAATCCAGGCGAAGGCAAACGCGAGTTCCGGCCCGCCTTCGCCTCGCGGCTCCACTCCGCTTCCATGGTGCCCGTGTATGCCTATGGCCCACAGAGCCAAACCTTTTCCGGCATCTACCAAAACACAGCTATTTACGGCAAAATCTGGGCGGCTCTGGGCATGCCGAATGGAGCAGGTAAGTAGAAAATTTGACTGAACAGCAAGCGCGGGCAGACCATAAAATAGCTGTAATTTTGCCCCGTCCTCCCACCCCGGATGTCTGTGCACATCCCGAATTCAACTTGCAAATCATTCAAAAACAGACACGTTTTGCCACTTATCAAATCAATTTCCGGCTTTCGGGGTACTATCGGCGGCCGCCCGGGCGACAACCTCACGCCACAGGATATCGTAGAATGTACTGCTGCCTATGGCCAATGGATTGTAGAAACAACCGGTAATCCAAAAATCGTGGTGGGCCGGGACGGACGAATCTCCGGAGAAATTGTCAGCGCCCTCGTCGTCAATACCTTGCGCAGCATGGGTATTTCGGTCGTCGACCTCGGCCTGAGCACCACCCCAACCGTCGAAATTGCCGTGCCCATCGAAAAAGCCGGCGGCGGCATCATCCTCACCGCCAGCCACAACCCCCGCGAATGGAATGCCCTCAAACTGCTCAACCAGAAGGGCGAGTTTATCAGCGCTGCCGACGGCGCTGCCGTGCTGGCGCATGTAGCAGCCGGCAATATTGAATACGCCCCCGTCAACCAACTCGGCGCGTACGAAACAAACGATAGCTACATCCATCGACATATCGACCTCATCCTGGCCCTCCCGATGGTGGATGTCCCAGCCATTCAGGCCAAAAAATTCAAGGTGGTGGTGGATGCCGTCAATTCGACCGGCGCCCTGGCCGTACCACCCCTGCTCGAAGCCCTGGGCTGCACGGTAGTCCTGCTCAACGGCGAGATCAATGGCCAGTTTGCCCACAACCCCGAACCCCTCAAAGAACACCTGCACCAATTGTCGTCGGAGGTTAAAATGCAAAAAGCCCAGTTGGGCATCGCGGTGGACCCCGATGTGGACCGGCTGGTGTTTATGTGCGAAGACGGCGAATTGTTTGGCGAAGAATATACCCTGGTGGCTGTAGCCGATTATGTGCTGGCGCAACGCGGCGGCGGCAACACGGTGTCCAACCTCTCCTCAACACGGGCCCTGAACGACGTCACCCGGAAATACGGCGGCCAGTATTTTGCCGCCGCTGTAGGAGAAGTCAATGTGGTGGAAAAAATGAAAGCCGTGGCGGCAGTTATCGGCGGCGAAGGCAATGGCGGCGTGATTTTGCCCGAATTGCACTACGGCCGCGACGCCCTGGTGGGCATAGCCTTGTTTTTGACCCATTTGGCCCGCTCGGGCAAACAAATTTCCACCCTCCGGAAAACGTATCCGGAGTACCAAATGGCCAAAACCAAGATTGACCGCAGCCCGGATCTGGATCTGGAAAAAATCTTTCTTTCCCTTCGGGAAAAATACCGGAACGAACAGATCAATACAGAAGATGGCCTGAAAATCGATTTTGAAAGCGGCTGGGTACACCTCCGCCCCTCCAATACCGAACCCATCATCCGCATTTATTCGGAAAGCAATTCTTCGGTGATTGCCGAAAACCTCGCCCGAAAAATCATGCAGGATATTCAGGAACTCCGATAGGACTGCTTTGCGCCTTGCGCACGGCTATTTTTGCTACTTTTGCGCAGCCAAATTTTCACCACTTCACCCTGCGTCTTTGGACCTTCCTAACCATGAAAAGAGTTTATTTCGACAACGCCGCGACCACTCCAATTTCCGAAGCCGTCATTGATGCCATGCTGCCGGTTTTGCGCGAGCAATATGGCAACCCGTCCAGCATCCATGCCGAAGGCCGCAGCGTGCGCGCGGCCCTGGAAAGCGCCCGCAAAACCGTGGCGCAAAGTATTGGCGCCAGCACTGCCGAAATATTTTTTACCTCCGGCGGCACAGAAAGCAACAACATGGCCATCAAATGCGCCGTGCGCGACCTGGGTGTGCGCCGGATCATCAGCAGCCCCACCGAACACCACTGTGGCCTGCATACCATCGAACACCTGGTCAAAACTTCGGACATCGAAGTGGTTTGGCTGCCGGTAGACTCCATGGGCCACGTCGATTTGAAAACCCTGGAACAACTACTGGCCGACGGCAGCGACACCAAAACGCTGGTCTCCCTGATGCACGCCAACAACGAAATCGGCACCATGCTCGACCTCGACCAGGTTTCCACGCTGTGTCGCCAACATGGCGCTTTGTTCCACACCGACACTGTCCAAACCATCGGGCATTTTCCGGTTCGGGTCGACCAGACGCCGGTCAACTTTTTATCCGGCGCCGCCCATAAATTTCACGGCCCCAAAGGCGTCGGTTTTATCTATATCAATTCCGGCAACCCCATCGAACCATTCATCGACGGCGGCGGACAGGAACGCAACATGCGCGGCGGCACCGAAAATGTGTACGGCATCGTTGGCCTGGCCAAAGCCCTGGAACTGGCCACTACAGAAATTGAACAGCGTGCGGCGCATATCCGCCAGCTCCGCCAGTACATGATGGATCGCCTGCGCGAAAACCTGGATGATATTCAATTCAACGGCGATTGCGACGGCCACAGCCTGTACACCGTACTCAGCGTTTCATTCCCGCCTTCGCCGAAAAACGAACTGCTGCTGCTCAGCCTCGACATCGCCGGCGTGAGCGCCTCGGGCGGTAGCGCCTGCTCCAGCGGCGCCGAAAAAGGCAGCCATGTGCTGGCGGCCATTGGCGCTGATCCGGCCCGGAAAAGCATCCGCTTCTCTTTTTCGCACTACAATACCACCGATGAGGTTGATGTTGTCATTGAAAAATTAAAAGCGATGTTGCCTGCCCCCAGCATGGCCAGTATTTCGTAACCCATTCCAAACAAGCGGTCCGGCAAGCACAGGACGCAATCAGGACATTCGTATGTTTCAGTTCAAATCGATCCTCAGCCTGGCGATGGTTGCCGGCGCTGCCCTGCTGCTGGCTTCTTGCGGCAGCTCTTCGACGCCGGCCAACTCGACGCCGATCGTTGTTTCCCAAAAAGAATTTCATGCAAAAAAATGTGTCCGCGATTCTGTTTGTGCCGAAATCGACCTGAACTATCCCGTACTGAGCGGCGGCGCCGATTCGGCCATGACCAAACGCCTGAACGATTCTATTCAGGTTGCTGTGTATCTGGCCGCTAATGCCGACCCGAACTTGCCCTTGGCACAAGCCCTGGATTCTGCGACAGCTGCTTTGTATGCAATGTTGGACAGCGACATCAAAGCCGGCTCTGAAATGGGCATGTCCTACACCCTCGAACTTCAGGGCAAGGCTATTTGCCAAACCCCCGGCTATTTGTCCCTGCAAATGGACGGCTATTCCTTCACCGGTGGCGCGCACGGGTACTACTACACCGTCATCAATACCTTCAACCTGAACACCAGCGAATCCATCCACCTCTCCAGCATCATTTCCGATACCACGGTCTTGAGAACCCTGCTGGAACAGGCTTTTGTGGAGAATCACCGGAAAGAAATCCCGGATGCAAAACTGGCCGACCTGCTGCTCGACCCCGAAGCGCCGCTGGCCTTGCCCAGCAATTATTGCATCGTACCGGAAGGTGTCCGTTTTGTCTACAACCCCTACGAAGTCGCGCCGTACGCGGTGGGCCTGACCGACATTGTCCTGAAATGGGAGCAGTTGGGTCCTATCGCCAACCGCGACAAGTGGCTGAAGTAGTCAACTTTTCCACTCGACCACAATTTCCGTAGCCCGCCAGGCAGCCATTTCTTCCGGCAACGGCAACATTTCGGTGACGGACAAGTTTCCGACACCTTGCCGCAGTGTTTTTTCAAAAAACTGCATCCCCAGCGGACTGTTCTGGTCGAAATACTGTGGTTTGGCCTTGGGAAACTGCGCAAAAAAACGTCGCGGCACCCCCAAGTCCTGCAACAGCGCCCGGATGCGCAGGAAAAAATCCGCCGGCGCTTCGCGATCCCGAAGCCAGCCGGCCCACTCCTGCGGCGGAAAAGCCCAGGCAGAACGAGCCAGCACCAGGTTCCCGCTGCATTGGCGCGGCCGAAATTGACCTCGCCCCTCCGGCAGGTTTTCCCAGGCATGTTCCGACAGCAAGGCCTCCCGCGACACCATCGGCACACCCAATTGCTGCAACAACTGCATCGTCGGCGGCCGCGTTTCCGGGGCTTCCAGGCCCAGGTCCGACAGTTCCAAAACATGCCCGGCTTCGCGGTCCCACAAGCGTACGCCCTCTTTTGTCCGCAACAGATCGAGTTGGTCAAGCCGGGTGCTGCCAGCACCGGCGGCAGCCCGTACACGCGCCCCCGGCACCTCGAGGCTGTGCCCGGCCAGGGGCGGTTGAAAATTGGCATTGAACCAGCCTTGCCAGGGAAAAGCCGCGCGTTTGGCGCTGCCTGGGTCTGGCGTTTGCCACCATTGTTCCAACGCCGTCCGGGCGGTGGCCGGGAACAAGGGCAGCCAGCGGGCCAACAACTTGCCGCCTCCGGCAAACATGCCGTTGAGCACGGCGTACCATTGGTCATTTTCTGTAAATACCTGAAGCAAGGCCCCCATCGTTGTCTGTTCGGCAACTGCCACCGGCAATGGTGCGGACAAGGCCCCGGCGGCCACCTGCCGGCTGAACTCCAGAAAATCCAGCCGCCCCCCTTCGGGCACTACCCGACAAAACTGTGCCCAGGCCTCGGCTTGCTGCGCCGAAACCGGCTTGGCCGGCCGGCTCTCCCAGGCAGAGGCCAACTGGTCGATCAAGGCATGGAGCACGGCTGCCGGAACGGGACTATCCACCTGGCGTTCAACGTCTTCAAAAAACAACTGCTCTGCGGGTACCGGAAAAGCCGGCCCGCCGAAGTCCTCCAGCAATTGGCGGACTTGGGCAGCGGCGTCGTGCTGCGTTTGGGCCGCCTGTTCGATGTCCTGAAACGGCAGCGTACGGGCGGCCGTGCGCAGCCATTGCAGCAAGGACGCCGTACGCACGATGAGCGGCTCGGCCGGTAAAAAACCCAGGTATTGATACAAGGCGCCACACCAGCCCGGCGACAGACCGGTTTCGGGCAACACCCACTCCAGAAACCCCAGTTCGGTCAGTTCGAGCAGGTAGGCTTCGAGGCGCTCCTGTGCGGCGTCGATCGTTTCGGAGAGGTGTTTTGCCAAGTCCGGAAAGGCCATTTGCCGGCCTGCCGCTGCCAAAAGATCTTCGACCATCTGCAACACCGGATCGGGTTCCGCTTGCTGGAACCCTTCCTCCAGGCCATTGAAATACAACCACTTGAAACCCGTTGCCGGGCCCTTGCGCAAGGAAGGGTTGAGGCGCAGCGGCAGGCTGCGGTAAAACGCCGGCTCGCGCAGCAGAAGGTCGTACAGCAATTCCAGCAAGGCCACGTTGGGCGTCACCACTACGCGTTGCTGCGCAAAACCAGGCGGCAGTTCATCGTTCGGCGGCACAGCCCCGACGGGGCATAGCGACAAGGTGGTAAAATGGCTCAACGGGGAGGTTTTCAGCGCCATCCGGCTGGCGTATTGCAGCACGGCGAAGGCCGTTTGGCGTTCTTTTTTGGCAAACTGGTCGGGGGCAATGGCGACGAACTTCGGGAGTTGCCGGAGCAGGCTGTGGCTCGCAAACAACAGGGCGCGCTGAAAAGGCTCCTGCCCGGCCAGCTGCTGCAAGGCCTGGTAGCCGGCAGTCAGGGCTTGGTGGTACTGGTCGAGCCAGGCCGCCCGGGCTTGTTGCAGGGCTTGTTCTGCGCGTTGGTATTCCCCGATGGCAGCCAGCAGCGGGTCGAAGAGCGACGCTTGCTCCTGCCAGTCCGCCAAGCGTTCCGGCGCCGGTAATTTTTGCCCTTGAAAAAAATCTCTCCGAGCCTTGTACACCGCCGTGCGCAAGGGCGAGGGCTCTGGCAAGTGTTCCAGCAAGGCATCCCAGCGGAGTTGCAGGGCCTGGCGGCTGGCGTCGAGTTGGCCGGCGCCAACCATCAGGGCCGTTTCACCTGTCTGTGCTGAAAAAGCCAGCGACGCCATGGGCGCCAAAGGCAACCCGGCGGTGCGAACCAGCATCAAAGGAAAAACAGCGCGAACAGGCATTGCACATTTGCGTTTCGGCGAAGAAAGGGTTTTTTCCGCTTACGGCACTCCGACTTATGAAAAACATTCTCCTCCTGATTGGTTTGTTGGTTGGCTTGCGGTGTCTGGGTCAAACACCGGGGCAGCAACGGTTTTCCTCCAGCGCCTGGGCCGGCGCCGTGTTCCAGTCGCTGAATGCAGCACTGCTGGTGGACCCGCAAAACGGCCACTACATCACCGCCGAGCGACTGGGTCCCGGCGCCAGCCTCGGCATTGCAGCGCAGTGGCAACTGCTGCCCGGACTTCAGTTTCGGCCGGCCCTGGGACTCGGATACTCAGCCAATACGATCCGCTTTTGGTCGGCCGACGGCGAGGAAGAACGGCGCCAATACTCCTTTGCCGATATCCTGGTACCGGTCCATTTTGTACTCAGCAATTCACTGCAACACCTGCCGGTACGGGCCTTGATCCTGTTTGGCGGCCAGCTATCCTGGAACCTGGTCCGAACGCCCGCCACTGCGCCCTTGCAGCTCTTGCCCGAACGCCTGGGGTTGGATATCGGCCTCGGCGCCGGATTTGTGTGCGGAAAATGGTCTGTACAGCCGGAAGTGCTGTATTCCTTTGGCGTCAACAACGTCCATGAATTTACCAACGGCGCCTACGATTGGGCAGCCGGGCGCCTGGTGCGCGACCAATTGTGCCTGCGGGTGCTGCTGACCCGGCGGCATTGAGGCAGCCTGAAACCACCCATCTGGCTGTTCCGGCCCTAAAAAAGAAGACTCAGGGGTTGTTGCTGCGTATAAATTCGGCAGCACCGTCCAACTCATCGTAAAACGCCTGTCCGTACTTGCGCACGATGGCGTCCTGCAGGAATTGGTACACCGGTACTTTTTCTTTGCGGCCTAGTTCGCAGGCTGCCGAGCAAATATCCCATTGGTGGTAGTTGAGCGCCTCGAAGCCGGCCTCCTCATTTTTTTCGACCCGGATGGGGTACAGGTGGCAGGAAACCGGCTTTTTGAAGTCGATGACGCCGGCGCGGTGCGCCTGTTCGATGCCGCATTGAGCGGTGCCCGTGGCGTCGAGGGTCATGTAGGCGCAGGGACCGTTGTCGACCAGGGTGGTGCCCCATTCGCCGGCTTCTTCAAACCAGCGGTAGCGGCCGTGCTGTTCGATAGCCTGAATGCCGGCGGGGCTGAGGAAAGGTTTTACCTGTTCAAAAATAGCGTCCAGCACCGGCAATTCGCTTTCATCGAGCGGGGCGCCGGAGTCGCCCTCCCAGCAGCAGGCGCCTTTGCAGGCCTTGAGGTTGCACACAAAATGTTCTTCGACGAGTTCGTCGCTCACCAGTTTATCCTGGACAATGATCATTTGTCGGTCAGTTTGAGCAGGAGTTCCTGCATACGTTTGCGTTCTTCCCGCTTGTGCACCACGGTGGGTGGCGCGGCCCGCTCGGCACAATCCGTGAGGGCGCAGCGTTCGCAGGTGACGTTGACCATTTGCCGGGGAATGGCGTCGTCGTTGAGAAAATGGATCACCCGCCGTGCCTGCTCGTCGATCAGGATGCCGAGGGTGACGCTCACGTTGCGGTTGAGCGTCGGGTAGCCGGGCTTGGCCACGGCCAGGCAGAGGTATTCTTCCTGGGTGTCGAGAAACAAGACGCGTTGTACGCCGGTGCGCATGCGGGTATGATCGCCCGTCTTTTGCTGGTCGGCTTGCAGGTCGTGGAGGAGGGTGAGCGAGATCCAGCGGCGGCAATAGTGTTCGTTCAGGCCGGAGGCGTGGGGTTGGTGCCGGCGGTTGAGGTGCAATTCCTTGTCGATATCGAATTTGTCGCGATCGAGGTCGTGGATAAAGCGAAGGAAAAACACTTTGTGCAGGTCAAAATTACGCGATAGCACGTTGAAGCGCTGAAACAACACTTCGGGACTGGCCTGGTAACGGGCCATGAGTTGGAGCAAAAACGATTCACTCCAGCGGGTTTGTTGGAAAAACTCGCCCAGGTCGTGCACAAAAGCCTTGCGGTTGATCAGCAGCGCTACTGCAAAATAGGCGGCTTTGTAATTGTTGAGGACTTCTTCAAAAGAATTGACGCGAAACAGGGAAGAGGTCAGGGGGCGTTCTTTCAGTTGCAACACGTTAAAACCCAACTCTTTGGCCAACTGAAACGCGCGTTGGCGTTCGTTCAGGCGGTTGTTGAGAAACAGGAGTTTTTTGCGCGGGTGAAATACCGAGCGAACGCTGCTGAGTTCTTTGAACTCGCCGAGTTTCTTGTCGTCGATCTGGTAATTAAACTCCGTTTGGAGGAGTTCGGCCAACAACTGAGCGGGCACAATGCCGTTGTTACTCAGGTGGTTGCGCGATACGAAGGCATCGGCGGCCTGCTCGATGTCTTCAAAATAGTTCATGTGCAACTCCTGGTAGGCGCGCAGGGCTGCAAAAAAGAAGTTTTCGTCGCGAAGCGAGTAGTTTCTCGCGATTTCGAGCATGGCCGAGATGAACGCGTTGACGCGGTCGGGCGCCCGGGCTATAATTTCCACCACCTGTTGCACCTCGATGCCGAAGAGGTCGAGCGGCAGTTCGTTGAGGAAATTGCTTTGCAGCAAATCTCCGATGGGGGCATATTGTTTGGTCAGTTCGGAAGAGGCCAGAAATTCGGGTGTGATGCCCAGGGCTTCGGCCAGTTTCTGCAAATTTTCGGGTTGCGGATACTTCTTGCCTTTCTCAATTTCGTTGAGGTACGACACCGAAATACCGGTGCGTTTGCTGAGTTCTTCGAAGTTCCAGCTCCGCTCCTGGCGAAATTGGCGAACCTTCAGTCCGAGTACAATTCGTTGTTGTTGGGTCTTAGCCATGGCTTGGCGCAAAGGTAATTATGTGCAGCGAGTTTCCGGGGACAATCGATCCGGCGGATTCTTTTCCCGATTTTTTTACATTTGGGCCGGCATAGCATTTGCCTGTTTTTTCAACATCAAACTACCATACATGCGCCAACAAATAGTAGCCGGAAACTGGAAAATGAATAAAAGCCTCGATGAAGGCCTGGAATTGATCAAAGGAGTACTGGACAAACTGGAACAACGGCCCCGCGGCCCGGTGGTGTTTGCCACGCCGTTTCCGTACCTGCAAGCAGCGGCCCGGATGCTCAAAGTGCGCAAGGGCTTTCACCTGGCTGCTCAAAACTGCCACCACGAAGAAAAAGGCGCCTACACCGGCGAAGTTTCAGTGGAGATGCTGGCTTCCGTCGGCACGGAATACGTCGTGATCGGCCATTCCGAACGGCGGCAATATTTCAAGGAAAGCAACGAACAGTTGGCCAAAAAAGTAAACCTGTGCCTGGCCAAAGGCCTGCTGCCGATTTTCTGCTGCGGCGAGCCGCTGAGCATCCGCGAAAAGGGCACGCACGTGGGCCATGTAGCCAAACAATTGAAAGCCAGCCTGTTCCATTTGTCGGAAGAAGATTTTCGGAAAATCGTCATCGCCTACGAACCCATTTGGGCCATCGGCACCGGCAAAACCGCCAGCACCGAACAAGCCCAGGAAATGCACGCCGCCATCCGGGTGCTGCTCGCCACAAAATACGGCAAATAGGTGGCCGACGATACCAGCATCCTCTATGGCGGCTCCTGCAATGCACAAAACGCCCCCGAACTGTTTCGCCAACCCGATGTCGACGGCGGCCTCATCGGCGGCGCTTCGCTCAAAGCCGATGACTTCGTGGCCATCATCAATGCCATGAAATAACACCCGCTCCCCCACCCTTTTACCGGAAAACAAACTCAGGCATGCTCACATCCGAGACCCTTCAATTTCTCTACGAACTCTCCCAAAACAACAACCGGGATTGGTTTGAGAAAAACAAAAAACGCTACGAATCGGTGGCTAAAAAACCCTTCGAACAGTTCGTGGGCCAACTGATCCGGCGAATTCAGGCCTTCGAGCCGCAGTTTCGGACAACACCGAAGGAGAGCATTTTCCGGCTCTACCGCGACACCCGGTTTTCAACAGACAAAACGCCGTACAAGACCCATTTGTCGGCTGTTTTCACCACAGAAGGCCGCAAAACGATCAACGACCCGGGATACTACCTGCAAGTCGGATTCGGCAGCCTGAGCCTCGGCGGCGGCGCTTATTTTCTGGAAAAAGACACCCTGACCCAAATGCGGCAGGCCATCCTGCGCGACCCGGCAGCCTTCCGCCAGGTGATCGAACAGCCGGAATTCGTCGCGTTGTACGGCGAGATCAAAGGCGAAAAAAACAAGATTCTGCCCCCCGAGTTTAAAGCCGCCGCCCAAAACGAACCCTACTTGTTCAACAAGCAGTTCTATTTTATGGCCGAACTCGATCCCGAACTGGTGCTGGGAAGCGATGGCCTGGACCGGGTGACCCGGTATTTTGAAACAGCCCTGCCGGTTAATGTGTATCTCCGGCAGGCCTTGGGCGTATAGTGTTTTTAACCACTAAACGCACTAAGGACACTTAGATTTTCTCCGTGATCTTAGTGCCCTTAGTGGTTTATTACTTTTTCAGGTGCCGCAAAATATCCTCCAGGTAGTCCGTCTGAATTTCCTGGATTTCCAGCAATTTCTGGTTTTGATGGACAATGAGGTGGTCCAGTTTTTCATGCAGGAGCCGGATTTCCAGTTCGGCCTTGAGGTTCACCTTGTAGTCGTGCTCGCTGCGCAACCGGTCTTTCTGCTCCTGCCGGTTCTGACTCATCATGATGATCGGCGCCTGAATAGCCGCCAGGCAGGACAAGATCAGGTTGAGCAAAATGAACGGGAACGGATCGAAAGCCCGGGTGGCCAGTATCCAGATGTTGACACCCATCCACAGCAAAATAAAGCCAAAAAAAGAAAGAATAAAAGTCCAACTGCCGCCAAACACGGCAATTTTATCGGCAATGCGTTGGCCCAGGGTTAGTTTCTCCCCCGAGGCCTCGCCCAGGTTTTCAGAGATCAGGGTCTCGTTGGCCAATGCCTCCAACACCTCTTTTTCCAACAACGAAATTTCTTTCGACTCCTGCGAAATCATACCTGTCAGGTACTTGCGGCGGTACGTATTCAAGGCCTCGTTGGAAATGTAATCGCTATCGGAAAAAGCCGGATGGTCGGCCAAAATGAGTTGGCGCAATTCCGGGCGCACCAAATGTGCCGGCACGGCCTCCGAGGCCGGGACAGCCTGCCCGGTCACCGCACAAATGGGTTGCTCTGTTTTCTTCATATCGTAAAATTAGGCAAAACAAGCGGATTTCCAGCGCGCTGCCGCCGTGCTTACCGAATCAGGAATGAGTTACCAAATGACGAGGCAAATCGGCTACGCGGGCGCAGCAAAGCTGCTCCATGACCTGTTTGAGTTGGGTTTTCAAAATAGAAATGGTGTGTTGGCCGCCTTCGTCGCCCAAAGCCGCCACACCGTACATAAACGAGCGGCCCAGAAAGGCAAACTCCGCGCCGCTGGCCAGGCTGCGCGCAATGTCCGGACCGGAGCGGATACCGCTGTCCATCATAATTTTGATCTGCCCGGCGTATTGTTTCGCGATGGCCGCCAGCGGCTTGATCGTGGATTGACCGGCGTCCAACTGCCGGCCGCCGTGGTTGGACACGATGATCCCGTCCAGGCCCAGTTGAATGGCCAGGGCCGTGTCTTCCTCGCTGGCGACGCCTTTGAGCACGATTTTGCCCTTCCAGCGCTCCCGAATAGGGGCTATTTTTTCGGCGTTCAGCCGGCCCGAAAAGGTCTGGTTCATATAGACGCCCAGTTTTTTCATGTTCAGCCCCTTCGGCATGTACCGCTGCATGGTCGCAAACTGCGGCTGCCCGTAGCGGAGGGTGTTGATGGCCCAATGGGGCCTGCCCAGGATTTGCCAAATGTTGCGCAGCGTCATTCGCGGCGGCATGGCAAGTCCATTGCGGATGTCGCGCGGGCGGTAACCAAAACTCGGCACATCGGCAAGAATCACCAGCACCTGGCAACCGGCGGCCTCGGCCCGGTCGAGCATATCGTCGCGCAGCGCATCGTCGGCCGGGTGGTAGAGTTGGTACCAAAACTTGCCTTCGGTCAGTTCGCCGATCCGCTCGATACTGGAGGTGGTCACGGTGCTCAGGACAAAGGGAATGTTATGCGCCACGGCCGCTTTGGCCAAAATTTCGGTCGAATTGGGCCAAATCAGGCCTTGCAGCCCCACCGGAGCGATACCGAAGGGTGCGTCGTAGTGGTGCCCAAACAGTTCCACCCGCATGTCGGAGCCGGTATGCGGGCTCAGGTAGTAGGGCTTGAGTTCCACCTCCCGGAGTTCGGCGGTGTTTTTGTAGAGGTTGACGTCCTCGTTGCAGCCGCCGTCGAGGTATTCGAAGGCGAAGCCGGGAATCCGCCGCCGCGCGCGGGCGCGCAGGTCGTCGATGGCCGGGTAATTTGAATTGTATGGCAGGGTCATGGCGCCTCGTATTTTTTCAAGGAAATCAGATGTTGGGGCAGCGGATTGGGGTTCCAGGTGGCGTGGATGGCCAATGCAGCGCCGAGCGCGGTGGCTTGCGGCATTTCCGCTGAAAAAACCTCCAGTTCCGGCAACGCCGCCGCGAGCAAGCGCAGGTACAGTTTGTTTTGGGAAAAACCGCCGTCTACAAAAATGCGGCGGACCGCTGAATGTCCCAGGGCCAGGCGCGTCGACCGAACTTGCTTTTCAACAATTTCGCCCAGGAGGTGGCGATAGGCCGCCGCCAATTCAGAGACTTCGTCGGGGTCGAGGGTTTGGAAAAAATGCTCCGCCACCCGAAACCGGGCTGCCAGTTCGCGAACGCCCTGTTCGTGGTCGTAGCCGCCAAAATAGCGGGCGGCTTTCACCGGCCGGCCCTCGTAACTGAGGTAGCAAAGGCAGTCCTGTTCCAGTTCGGCAGCGCTCAATGGCTCGTCGTTGAACGGATTGAGGGAAATACACCAGGTGCCCGTGGAGAGCAACAGAAAGGGTTCTTCAAAACAGACCAGGTACGGAATGAGTGCCGCCGAACTGTCGTGCAAGCCGATCCCGGTCAGCGGCAGCCCCTCGCGGCCCGGCATAGCCGTTTTGGCGGACTGCAGCGGGGGAAATTTTTCCAGCAAACCCTCGGCTTTTACCCAGTCGTGGTAGTCGTTTTGCTGCATATTCCACAAGAGGGTATGGCAGCCTATGCTCGTTATTTCGCTGGCCCAAACCGGCGGCGCCTGGCTGTCAAGCGCCACCCGGATCAACCAGCCGATGTATTGCGGCAGGTGCAGGGACCATTTTATTTGCCTGAATACCAACGGGTTCCGGTATTTCAGTCCATACAATTGCCAGCCGGAGTTCAGATTGCCCAGGATCGGCGAGGCCGTTTCCAGGGCAAGGGTCGGTTCGGCGCCGTAGCGCTCAAAAAACTGTTTTTTTAATTCCTCCGGAAAAGGCCGCAGGTAGTTGTACAAAGGCGTCAGCGCCTCGCCGGCCGCGTCCACATGCACCCAACTGGCGCCATACGTCGTGGCGTGGATGGCCCGGATGTGAAAACGCGGGTCCTGCACGATGGCGCGGACCGAATCCAGCACCCATTGGCGCAGCAATGCCAGGTCTTCGCAAGGTTCCCCTTCCTCATCCTTCGTTTCGGGCAATGCTGTCGTCTGCTCGAACACAAGGCGGTAGTCCGCATCGAAAACGAGGCATTTCTTGTTGGTTTTGCCAATGTCGAGGATGGCGATCATGGCTTACAAACCTGTTGCAACGCTGTTTTTGCCGCGTTGGGTGATCAATTGTTCCCGGATGCCGAGACTCCGGTACGCCCCCAGCGGGTCCAGGGCGCCTCCGGCCTGGCGGGCCGCCTCGGCCAACAGGGCGCGGGTATCAGTGGCAAACACATCGCGGAGCAGTTCTTCGGCGGCCAACACGTCGTTTTGTTCCTGTGCCGCAGCGAGGGCCGCCCGGTCTACCAGCAGGGCTTTGGCGTAGGTGTTCAGGATGTTTTGCACGGATTGCAGCAAGTCCTCCAACGGGTCTTTGGAATTGTGGCTCGCGTCGATCATCCAGGCCAGCGGCGGGTTCCGAACTGCCGGGTCGGACATGGCGTCGACCAGTTCATTAAAAATCAGGAAAAATTGGTAGGGCTTGATGCTGCCGGTGGTCAGGTCGTCGTCGCCGTACATGGAGCCGTTGAAATGGAAGCCGCCGAGCCGGCCGAAGTGCATCAGGCGCGCCACGATCTGCTCGATGTTGGTGTTGGGCAGGTGGTGGCCCAAATCCACCAGCGCCTGTGCCTGCTGGCCCAAAAACTGGCAGAGCGAATAGGACGTGCCCCAGTCGGGGATGACCATGGAGTAGAAATTTGGTTCGTAGGGCTTGTACTCAATCAGCATCGTCCAATCGGGCGGCATGGCGCGGTAAATGTCGGCGAGAGCCTCGGCACAGCGTTGCCAAGCGCGACGAAAATGCTGCTGGCCGGGAAAATTGGCGCCGTCGGCGAGCCAGACGGTGAGCACCCGGGCCTCGAGCGCCCGGCCGTGTTCGATGCACTGGATATTGTGTTCGATGGCTTGCCGGCGCACCGCCGCATCCGTATGCGCCAGCGAGCCGAATTTGTAGGAATGCAATTGGCCGGGCTGGTCCTGAAACGTGTTGGAATTTACCGAATCGATGCTCAGCCCCTGGGTTTGCAAGTGTTGTTTCAGCGCTGCCGGGTCTTTGGGCACATCCCAAGGAATATGCAGCGAAATGGAGTTGCAGGAGCGGCTGAGTTGGTGCAGCAAACCCACGTCTTCTATTTTTTCTTCCAGCGAACGCGGCTCACCGCCACCCGGGAAGCGCCCGAAACGCGTACCACCGGTGCCGAGCGCCCAGGATGGAATGGCAATTTGAAAGGCTTTGATCTGCTCAACGATGCCCTGGACATCCAGTCCTTTTCGGGACAAGAGTTCGCCAATGTGCTGAAAATGAAAGGCGTGGGTGCCGCGGGCCGTTTCGTTGTGCGCCTGGATATTGTCTTGGATAACCATATGGATTCGGTTGGTTTGCTTAGCGATAAAACCCCATCGCCACACCCCCATCCACGTTCAGCGCATTGCCCGTCGACTTGTTCAGCAAGCCGCCGACAAACGCAAAACACGCATTGGCGATGTCTTCCGGTAAAATGATTTCGTTGAGCAGGGTGCGTTTGGCATAGTAGGCCGGCAGTTCTTCCACCGGCACGCCATAGGCCTTGGCCCGGCCCTCTGCCCAGCCGCCCGACCAGATATTGGAGCCGGCAATGACGGCGTCCGGGTTCACCATGTTCACCCGGATCCGGTCGAGGCCCAGTTCGGCGGCCAGCAAGCGGGTCAGGTGCGCCTGCGCGGCTTTGGCCGAGCCATAGCCCGCGTTGTTGGGGCCAGCCACTACGGCATTTTTGGAAACGATGTTCAGGATGTCGCCTCCGAAACCCTGTTTCCGCATCACGTCGACACCGGCCTGGCTCACCAAAAACTGGCCTTTCACAAGGATATCGTACAATTTATCCCAATTTTCCGCGCTGTGCTCCGCCAGCGGCTGCGAAATGCTGATGCCCGCATTGTTGACCACCAGGTCCACCCCGCCAAAGGCCAGGCAAGCGGCATCCTGCGCCGCCTGCACGGAAGCGCCATCCGTCACATCCAGCACTACACCAGCCACAGCGTCTTTACCAAAGGCCTGGGTCAATTCGTTTTGGGCTTCCGCCAAACGCTCTTCGTGCAGGTCGTTGAGCAACACACAGGCGCCTTCTTCCGCAAATTTCCGGGCAATGGCTTTGCCGATTCCACCGCCCGAGCCGGTCACCAGCGCCACCCGCCCGCTGAGGGGTTTGGGCTTGGGCATCCGCTGGAGTTTGGCTTCTTCCAACAACCAGTACTCAATATCGAAGGCTTCCTGCCGGGGCAGGGACGTGTATTCGGAAATGGCTTCCGCGCCGCGCATGACGTTGATCGCATTGGTGTAAAATTCGGCAGCCACGCGCGCGGTTTGTTTGTCTTTGGCAAACGTAAACATACCCACCCCCGGCCACAGGATGACCACCGGGTTGGGATCGCGCAGGGCCGGACTGTTGGGGCGCCGGCAGGCCGCGTAATAGTCCGCGTACAAGTGCCGGTACGCCTCGAAAGCCGGCGCCAGCGTTTCACGGATGCGGGCAGGGTCAGACAAATCGGCGCCGGCGGATAGCGGCAGCACCAGCGGTGAAATTTTGGTGCGCAAAAAATGGTCGGGGCAGGAGGTGCCCAGCGGCGCCAGCCGGTCCAGGTCCTGCGCGTTGATAAACTGGAGCACCCGCTCGTCGTCCGAAAAATGGCCGATCATACGTGTTTGGCTGGAACAGAAGCCCCGCAGCAGGGGCGCCAGCGCCGCCGCCTGCCGGCGGCGTTGTGCGGGCTCCAGGCTTTCTACCCTGGCGCCGCCAAAAACCGGCCGGGTTTTGCCTTCTTTTTTTTCCAAAAAAGCGGCGCAAGTTTCGACCACATCGAGCGTGTTGACATAACTCGCATAGGCGGTATCGCCCCAGGTAAACAAGCCGTGCGAACCCAGCATGATGCCCCGCAGGGCAATACCCTGCCGGGCATTTTCTTCGAGGCAGGCCAGCAGTTTCAGACCCAGGTCAAAGCCCGGGCGTTGCCAGCCGACCCAGCCCACGGTTCCGCCAAACAACTCCTGTGTGATCCGTTCGCCGTCTTTGGCAGCAGCGATGGCGATGGCCGCGTCGGGGTGCAGGTGGTCGATGTGCCGAAAGGGCAAAAATCCGTGCAGGGGCGTGTCGATCGACGGCGCTTTGGAGGCCAGGTCGTAGATGCAATGGTTGAACAATTCAACCATTTCGTCTTCGTGGGCCAGGCCGCGGTACACGTTTTGGAGGCTGCGCAGGCGCTCGACGTACAGGGCAGCCAGGCCGCTGCGCGGCATGGTGCCGAGGTCGCCGCCCGAACCTTTTACCCACATTACCTCTACCGGCTGCCCGCTCAGCGGGTCCCGGGCGAGGGCTTTGCAGGAGGTGTTGCCGCCGCCGTAGTTGGTCAGGCGGAGGTCGGCGCCGAGCAGGTTGGAGCGGTACACCAGCAGGGCTACTTCATCGCCGGCCAATTCGGCGGCTTTTTGTTCGTCCCAGAGATACGAGACGTGTTGGTATGTTTTTGTGTGCATGGCGCTTATCCTTTCATTGAATTCCCGATACCGACCAGCACGATGGAGCCCAGGATCAGGGCGATGCCCAGCGCGAAGGTTTGAAAAACGCGGCGGCTGACGCCGGTCCATTCTTTCAGATACAGTCCCCAAAGGTTGGCGGTCAGGATGATGGTGGCCATGTGCAAAATCCAGGAACTGGCGCCGTTGCCCAGTTTGCTTTCGCCCATGCCGTAGAAGAAAAACTGTAAAAACCACAGGGTGCCGGCCAGGCCGGAGAACAGAATGTTGCCAGCAATTGGTGTTTGCCGGTTCAGGTAGTCGCCAAAACTGCGGTTTTTGTAGTTCAGGTACATGCACCAGATAAAGTTGGTGCTCAGCCCGCCCCACAACAGCACGATGTAGGTGACATTGTTTTGAAACAGCGGGTTGAAGCCCTGCCGCACGGCTTCTTCGGCCATGGGTTTGCCGCCCTCAATACCAAAATTGAAAAACGAACTTAAAATACCCGAAACAACGGCAATCACCAGGCCTTTCACCAGGCTGAATTCGCCGGCCGGGGCTTTGTTTTCGCTTTTGATTTCGGCTTCTTTCATCATGCCGGCTTTGCCGGAAATAGCAATACCGATCAGACAAACCAGCACACCCAACAGCACCAGTTGGCCGCCGGCATTGCCGAGCATGTCGGTAAACGAGGTTTTCCCCGGCGTAGGGTTCAGGCTGTAATAGATGGACGGCACCAGTGAGCCGAAGGCTGAACAGAAGCCCAGCACGATGCTGTTGCCCAGAGACATGCCCAGGTACCGTACGCCGAGCCCGTAGGTCAGTCCGCCGATCCCCCACAGCAAGCCCATGAGGAACACAAAATTTTTGACGCCGCCAGCCGCAGCGCCGATGATTTCCCAAAAATTGGGCACCGTCAGCCAGGCCGCCACCGGGGGTACCAGGAGCCAGGAAAACAGCCCGCCCACGATCCAAAAACTTTCCCAGGCCCAGCCTTTTACTTTTTTGAAGGGCATGTAGAAACTGCCGGACGAGATGCCGCCGATGGTATGGTACAGAATGCCGAGAAGAACCTGCATGTTGGAAAGAATATGAATGATGAAATTTAAAATTCAATTCAGTTCGTGGTAGGGCCTATTCTTTTTTGCCGGAAAAACTCATGCCGGGGGGCATCAGGTTCACGCCGGTTACTTGGCCGCCTTCCCGAATGAACTGGAACTTCGCTTTGCCATCGGCATCGAAGGTTTCGGGTTCGGTGGTTGGGTGGAGCGGGCCTTTGCCCATGGGCGAAGTACCGATCAATTCGCCGTTTTCCAGGGTAATTTCCATGTATTCGAAAGGCAGGCCCGTGAATTTGTATTTCCCAACGTATTCGTTCAGGTCCATGTTAAGGTCGCCGGGCGCAAGTATGGCCGGCGGCGCTGCGGAAGCCATCGCCTCATCCTGAAAGGCGATTCCCAGCACCGACATTTGTACCTGGCCGACCTTGGCCGTATCGTTTCTAAACACCAGGTACACATCGTGTATGCCCGATGTACCCGGCACGAAAGGAATTTTAGCGGGTGGCGAAGGGGCAAAACCATCGCCCTCAGTCGACGCAAAAACAACGGGGCCAGCGACCAGTGGGCCATCGGGGGACTTCAGTCGGAGCTCAATTTGCCCGCCGGCAAAGTTGTACTGCTTCGGCGCTGCGGCTGTGATTTGCACTTGTTTCATGCCGCTCAGGTCGATTTGGTTCAGGCCCACAAATGCCTCGCTGCCCGAGGGCAGGCAGAACCGCATGCCGTTGAAGGACATCTTCTGGGTATTTTTAAGCGTATCCACCGAATGGGGATCAACGCTGGGGTTGCGCAGCACAAATATTTTTTCGGCACTGAGCGAGGGCAGGCCGGGGGCGCCCCGGTCGCGGTACGCCGCACGCAGGATGTAGACGCCTACGCCTTTGTCGCCCGGCGGAAGCAGGGTCGCGTATTCGCCTTTGACCGGCAAGGGGGCCGGGTGGGCTTTTTCATCGGCGTGGCTCAGGATGTAGTTGACCAGTTCAGCAGCGTCATCTTTGGAAAGAGCGGGGTGCGCTGCCATCGCGATCTGGCCCCAAACACCTGTGCTGCCGTTGATGATGCGGCCAGCCAGCAGGTCCACTGTGCCTGCTTGGTCTTTGTATTTCAGGGCTACATCGCGGTAACTGGGGCCTATGGACTTTTCGGCGGTTTTGTGACAGGCTTTGCAGTCGGTTTTGTCCAAAATCTTCAGTGCGGTTGCGTAGCGCGCGTTTTCACTCGAAAACTGGTGCCCTTGCGCGATGCTGACTTTGTCGTACCCTTCGGGCAAATAATCGATGTTGACGGCCACCTGGGCGGGGTCGATGGTACCGGCGGCAAGCGAACCGTCTTCTTTGTCGGTCAGGCGTACCTCGTAGTTAATTTTTCCGCCCGGGAAAAAGAAACTCTGGTTGCTGCCTTGCAGGTCGAAGTCGAGCACGGGGGATTCGTTGCCCACCACAATGTCCATCGATTTGGAAGCCGAGCCGCCTTTGCCGTCCGAAACCGTGAGTTTTACGGTGTATTCGCCTTTGCGCTGGAAGGTGTATTTGGGTTTGCGCGTTTTAAAGACCACTTTTTCACCGCCTTTTTTCGGGGCAATAACCCAGGTGTAGGTCAAAGCATCGCCGTCGTAATCTTTGGTTCCACTCGACGAAAACTGAACCGTGAGCGGCACGCGGCCTGCCGTTTTGTTGGCTGCGATTTGGGCAATGGGTTTGCGGTTGCCTGCACTGTATTCGATGCGGACCAGGCGGGCGTCGTCGTTGGCTTGAAACCAGCCAGTGCCATACTCCAACAGGTAGAGGTCGCCGTTGGCAGCAAACTGCATATCCATGGGGTTGGAGAATTTGTACGAGGGCATGATCTGTTCCATTTCCTTGTAGTTGCCAGCCTCATCCATCGTCACACCCATCAGCCAGCCGCGCATCCAATCGTAAATGATGAGTTTTTTGTCAAAATAGGCGGGCCATGCCCGGGGCGCTGCCGCGAAATCGGAGCGGTAAAAGACCGGCCCGGCCATGGCATTGCGCCCACCAGAACCAACGAGCGGAAACTCCTTCGATTCAGCATAGGGATACCAGATGAAGGCGCTTTGGGCGGCGGGCAATGCTGTCAGGCCTGTGTTGTTGGGAGAATTATTCAAGGGTTTGTCTACGGAGAAAAGGCCTTCCGAGCGTTTGGCTGCGAAATCGTAGTCGACGTAGGCCTGGTTGTCGGCAATGACGAGTGGCCAACCAAAATTGCCGGCTTTTCGCGCCTGGCCTACTTCATCGAAGCCTTGCGGACCGCGCTTGGGGTCGGGTTCGTTGGCATCCGGACCGACTTCACCCCAGTAGAGATAGCCAGTTTTTTTGTCTACGCTGATCCGGAAGGGGTTCCGGTGGCCCATGGTGTAAATTTCCGGGCGGGTTTTGGGTGTTCCGGACGGAAACAGGTTGCCGGCCGGAACGGTGTAGGAGCCGTCGGGCTCGGGGTGGATGCGGATGATTTTGCCGCGCAGGTCGTTGGTGTTGGCCGAGGACTTTTGGGCATCCCAGGCGCTGCGGCCGGGGCGTTCGTCAATGGGGGCGTAGCCATCAGCCCGCGGGCTGGTGTTGTCGCCGGTGGACAGGTAGAGGTTACCGGCGGCATCCCAATCGAGCGAACCGCCGGTGTGGCAACATTCATCGCGTTGGGTGGGGATTTCCAGCAGCACTTTTTTGCTTTCCAGTACAAGTTCGTCGCCACGCATGTCGTAGCGGGCGAGGATGTTTTTGGCCTCGTCGCCAGCGGGCGAGTAAAAGAGGTAGAGCCAGTGGTTTTTGGCAAAATTGGGGTCGAGAGTGAGGCCGAGCAGTCCGTCTTCGGCTTCTGCGCGGGTGCCGGTGGAATCGGGAAGGTATTTGGTGCTCACCGGAATGGTGGCAATGACCCGACTTTTGCCGGCTACCGGATCGAACAATTTAACTTCGCCTTTGCGCTGAATGAAGAGGACTTTATTGCCCGGCAGCAAGGCCAGTTCCATGGGTTCATCCAGTTTTTCCTCCAACACGACCTTGTTGAAGCGGTTTTCCTCGGGGTACAGCGGGGTACGCACCTTGCTGTAGTCGAGTGGCGGGCCGGCCATCGTCCATTGCAAACCCGCCCAAAAGTGTTGAAGGACAAGCGCTTCGGAGAAGGTTTCCTCAGTGTGGCCCATGTTGGAGTAAAAGGCCCGGCCACCGTCAAACTCGTGGTACCAGGCCATCGGGTGGTAATCGCCCATGGTGCCACCCTGGTAGGATTTTTCGTCGATGGTAATCAGCACGTTTACCTCGGAATTGAGCTCTTTGTAGGCATAAAATTCGTCTTTGCGCACCCAGGGATCGGGCAAAAAGGCGGTCAGCGGGTTTTTAATGTCGGTGATGCGGAAGGCACCTTCCTGCACGTTACTGGGTTGGGAGGGGTGGTTGTCGAACCAGCCGCCCATCAGTTTGCCGTACCAGGGCCAGTCGTACTCGGTATCGGAAGCGGCGTGGATGCCAAAGTAGCCGCCGCCTGCCTGGATGTAGCGCTTGAAGGCATTTTGCTGGCCGGCATCCAGCACATTGCCTGTGGTGGAGAGCCAGATCACGCAGCGGTAGCGTTTCAGGTTTTTTTCATTAAACAAGGAAGCATCTTCCGTAGTATCGACGACAAAACCCTTTTCAGCGCCCAGTTGGAGCAGGGCCGCCTTGCCGGTTTCGATGGAAGTATGGCGGAACCCGGTGGTTTTACTAAATACCAGGACACGGGGCTTGGTTTGAGCGAGCAGGGCCGTGACGCAATAGAGGCTGAGCAACAGCGGAAGAAGTCTTTTAATCATGGCAGTTGGTACGTAAAAAACGGAAAGCCAAGATTAATAACTTTTTCGGTAGTGATTCATCTCCCGTTGGTAGACTTTCAAAGTACGGCATCGGCCAGCGGCATTTTCAGGCCTGAGGAGTCTGCTTGTTGTATTTGTTGCGGTATTCGAGCGGCGTAAGGCCCGTTATTTTTTTAAACACATCCCGAAACGCCTTGGTATCGGTGTAGCCTACGTCGAACATCACTTCGCTGATGTTTTTTCGGGTCGTTTCGAAACAGCGTTTGGCGGCCTCAATCTTGACCCGCTGGATGTATTCCACCACGGTGTTGTTGGTGGCTTTTTTGAACCGGCGTTCAAAACTGCGGCGCCCGATGGCAAAGCGGCTCGCCAGTTCTTCCACGGCTATTCGGTCCGGATAATTGCGTTCGATAAATTCCTGTGCCTGTTTTACTTCCGCATCGTCGTGCTCTTTTTGCCCCTGAAACATCACGAAAGCGGATTGGCTGCTGCGGTCGATGTCGATGGCAAAAAATTTGGCCGCCAGAATGGCCGTTTCCCGGTCTGTATATTTTTCCACGAGGTACAACAACAGGTTCCAGTACGAACTGGCGCCTCCGCTGGAGTAAATCCCCTGCTCCTCGGTGATGATCCCGCCGTCGACCAGTTCCACTTCCGGAAAGCGGCGCCGGAATTCGTTGGCAAACAACCAGTGGGTGGAGCATTGTTTGCCGTTGAGCAAACCCGTTGAGGCCAGCAAAAAAGCACCAATGCACAGCGAGGCGAGTTCGGCGCCGCTTTTGTATTGCTGCACCATCCACGGAACCCAGTCCTGGTTTTTGTCGAGCGCTGCTCCCAAATCGCCGCTCAGGGCCGGGATAAAAATCAGGTCCGTTTTCTTCACTTCGCTCATCAGTTTGTCGACGTGGACCGAAAACAAACCCTCGTTCAGGTACACGTCCCGGGATTGCCCGACCAATTCCACGGTGAACAAAGGCCCTTTGCCAGCCGAAACCAGGAATTGATTGACGGCAGTAAACATATACCGGGGGTCTCCCACGGCGGCCAACACGGCCGTTTCAGGCACCAGGATAGAAATGTGTTTCATACGGCGAAGGTAGTTGAAAGGGCTGTCGTGATCAACCCCTCGAATTGTCGTTTTTGCAAGCGCAGCGGTTCCGCGTCGCGCTGCACCTTTGCAGCAGCACGTCAAGCACTACCCATGACACAAATCAACACCTACCTGAGTTTCAACGGCAATTGTCGCGAAGCCATGCAGTTTTACCAGGCCTGCCTGGGTGGCGAATTGTTCCTGCAAACCATCGGCGAATCGCCTTTATCCGAGCAGATGCCGGAGCGCATGAAAACCTGCATCCTGCACGCTACCGTGACCAGAGGCGCCCTGGTGCTGATGGGCTCCGATATGGTCGGCGAACAAGGCCTGCACAAAGGCAATGCCGTTTCTTTATGCCTGCAATGCTCGAGCGAGGAAGAAATCCGGACGACTTACGCCCGGCTGGCCGAGGGTGGAGCCGCCACGCATCCCTTGGAAACTACCATTTGGGGCGCCCTGTTCGGCGGCCTGACCGACAAGTTCGGCAACCACTGGCTTCTGAATTTTGAGCAAACCGCCGTTCAGCCTGAGCGGTAAATTTGCCTGCCCGTTCGGTATATTTGTCTGATCGCTACACCAAACAGAAAAAATAACAACATGCGAAAACTAAAACTACAAGTACAAATCTCCATCGACGGGTTTATCGCCGGCCCACAAGGCGAAATGGACTGGATGACCTGGAACTGGGACAACGAACTGGCCCAGTATGTGACGGATTTGACAGAACCTGTGGATTGCATCCTGCTCGGCCGCGTGCTCGCAGAGGGATTTATCCCCGTTTGGGAAAGCCGGCTGGCCGAGCCCGAAGCGCCAGACGCCGCCTTTGCCGGCAAAATGGTGCATACGCCCAAAGTGGTTTTTTCCAAAACACTGGACCGCATCGAGTGGAACAATACCACCCTGGCCAAACAGGACCTGGCCACCGAAATCATGGCCTTGAAGCAACAGCCCGGACAAGACATCATCGCCTATGGCGGCGCTACGTTTGTGTCGAACCTGATCGAACAGGGCTTGATCGATGAACTGCATTTGTTTGTCAACCCGGCTGCCCTGGGCAACGGAATGCGGATTTTTAAGGACAGGACCGCGTTCCATCTGGTGCAATGCAAAGGCTTCGAATGCGGCATTGTGGTGCTGCACTACGAGCCCATTCGCTAAAACCAGGGCTTTGAACGCAGCCTAGCGCTTCCGCACGTAATCCAGCAGCGGGTCTTTTCCGTCGCGAAACGCCGCAAATGGCAAGTCCATCGGCACATCCATCGACAACACGGCGGGGTCGCCCGGCAAGGCTTTGACCAGGCGGGTGCCATAGGAAAGGATGAGGCGCGAGTTGGGCAGCATCAGGTTGCCGGGGCTGCTGAAATGGTTGGGGCGGTTGGCCGGCGCCTCGCCGATAAACGTGGCGTTGGTTTTGGCCTTGAACGCCGCTGCGATTTCCACGGCATGCACCGTCGTGTAGCGGTTCAGGGCTACAAACAAACGATTGGGCAGGTTGACGAAGGGCATGGCGCCCAGCCGTTCGGCCAGTGCGATGCCGTCGGCCGCGTTGTTGCCGGTGGAGTTGAAGCGAAGGTCCAGGAAAAGTTTCGAGCCCGGGTGCGCGTCGAGCAGGTGCAGCAGGGAGTCGGCCAGGGGCTGAAAAGGCGGCAATTGCATGGCCATAGCACTGTCGCCGGTGGCCAGCGCCATCTCGTGGCCGAAGCAGGCGTTGTATTGCACGTACACCACACTATCGGCCTCCAGCCATTTCAGGCTGTAAATTTCTTTCAGGGGGTTCCAGCGCAGGTCCGGCTCTTTGGGCACGTATTGCGCGGGCTGAAGGCCGGTTTTATCTTTTTGGAAATCAATGGGATAGGTTTTGGTAAAAAACCGCTGTCCTTTGTCGTCCACCAGCAGCATCGACAGGGTATCGTCTTTGGCCACGCCGGCCAGGCGCAGGGCTTCCGGAAAACGCAGCCATTGGGGGCCTTCTTTCCGAACGGCTTCGATGTTTTCGCGGGCAAAAAACCGGCCCAGTTTTTCGAGCACGGCTTCCGTCTTTTGGCCGTTGATTTCCAGCACGCGTTTGCCCAGGGCTACGCCAAATTTTTTGATCGTGGCACTCACGTACAAACCGTCTGCGTACCAGCCCATGCCAATGGGAATGACTTTGTTTTGTTGCAGCAAAGGCGCCAGGTCGAAGCGCGTTTGGGCATCCTGTGCTTTGGAAACGATCGTTTGCAGTTCCAGCGCAATCTGGAGATCGGATTTGTTGGTCAGGTTGGCGCTCAGTTTAGCCAGATCCGCTTCAAACGACTTTTGCGGGTAGCGCTGGAAAAAATCCGGGTGGCGTTTGGGCAATTCCTGTTGCAACAACGCGATATCTTGCAACCAGGCTTCTGCACTGCTTTGGGCGTGCAGGCCGGAGGGCAGCAAGAGCCAGGCAGCGAAAAAAATCAACATTCTCATAGTCTGTATTTTCCTACATTTAATTTTAAAACCACTTAGAGCACTTAGATCACAAAGAAAATCTCAGTGCTCTAAGTGCCCTCCGTGGTTTAAAAGATAAGGCCTGCTTTGCCAGGTGGCAAAAGTTATACTCAGAACCAGCCTGTTTTTTTGCGCCGGCTGCTGCTGCTGCCGCCGAGGCCCAGCACACCGAGCAGGCCCCGGGTAAGTTCGCGGGCTACTGTACGGCCAATCTGGCGGGTGGTGGGGTTGCTGATGACCTGCTCGAACACGCTTTTTTCGGCCGGGCCGCTGGCGCGGGGCGCCGGCTTTTCGGCTTCCTGTTCGGCCACTTCAGCCTGGGCTTCCTGGATTTTTTCCGTCAGGATTTCATAGGCGCTTTCGCGATCCACTTCCTGGTTGTATTTCCGCACCAGTGCAGAGCGGGCGATGATGTTGTCGATCTCGGTAGGGGTGAGAACATCCATCCGGGTTTCGGGCGCGCGCATGAGGCTGTGGGCCAGCGGTGGGGGGATGCCTTTTTCGTTCAGCACGCTCACGAAGGCTTCGCCGATCCCGAGGTTGGTCAGGAGGTCTTCCGTTTGGTACCACTTCGTGATCGGGTAGTTTTCAGCAGCCAGTTTGATGGCTTTCCGGTCTTTGGCGGTAAAAGCCCGCAGGGCATGCTGGATTTTGAGGCCCAACTGCGCCAGGATGCTGTCGGGGATATCGGTGGGGTTTTGGGTGATAAAATAAATACCCACGCCTTTGGAGCGGATCAGTTTGATGATGGCCTCGAGTTGCTGCATCAGCGCCGGCGTGGCCTCCTGAAAAACGAGGTGCGCTTCGTCGATGAAAATGCAAAGTTTCGGCTGCTCCACATCGCCTTCCTCCGGAAACGAGGAATAGATCTCGGCCAACATTTGCAACATAAAGGTGCTGAACAACTTGGGGCGGTCCTGAACATCGGTCAGGCGCACGATACTGATGACCCCGCGGCCGTTTTCATCCATCCGGCAGAGGTCCTGTACGTCGAACGAGAGTTCGCCGAAAAACAATTCGGCGCCTTGCTGCTCCATTTCCACGACTTTGCGCAGGATGGTAGCGGCGGTGGCGGAACTGAACTGGCCGTATTCGGCTTCGATCTCAACTTTGCCTTCGTTGCCCAGGTATTGCAGCACTTTTTTGAAGTCCTTCAGGTCGAGCAAAGGCAAGTTGCGGTCGTCGCAGTATTTGAAGGCGACAGCCACTACCCCACCCTGCGTATCGTTGAGGCCGAGAATGCGGCTGAACAACACCGGACCGAATTCGCTGACCGTAGCGCGGAGGCGGGCGCCTTTTTCGCCGGAAAGGGTCATAAATTCAACCGAGTTGCCGGTAGGATGCCAGCTCACGCCGATTTTGCCGGAGCGCTCCACGATTTTCGGGTGGTCGGTGCCGGGCATGGCCACGCCGGACAGGTCGCCCTTGATGTCCATGAGCAGGCTGGGCACTCCGTTGGCGGCCAATTGCTCGGCAACGACCTGAAGCGTTTTGGTTTTGCCCGTGCCGGTAGCGCCGGCGATCAGGCCGTGCCGGTTCATGGTGCGCAAGGGTACTTTTACCTGGAGGCCGGGCACCGCTTCTCCATCGAGCATAGCGCCGCCCAACACGATCGAAGAGCCGGAAAATGTGTATCCAGCCTGTATTTCAGCAACAAAATCGTCTTTGCGAGACATGATTGATATGGTTTGATTGAACGGCAATATTACTGCTTACTTGATCGACTTGAGCCAGTCGGCGATGATTTTAGCCTCCGGGTCCGTGATCGCTGGGATCGGGGCCATCGGCGGGTAGCCGGGCCAGTCTTCGGGTTTGGGTTTGCGGATCAATTGGGCCGTTTTTTTGGCGGAGTAGCCTTTTTTGGCCAATTGTTTCCAACTGGGCCCCACAATACGGGTATCTACGGCGTGGCAAGCAGCGCAGCCGTATTTGTCGGAAACTTTTTTAACATCGGCAGGCAGGGATTGGGCCTGGACGGTGACACCGGCCGCGAGCAACAAGAGCAGGAGAATGAAATTTCGCATAGTGGAATGTTGACAAGGTATAAAATTCGAATGCAAAGGAACGGATACCGGCGCGTTTCGCGCGTCTACAGGTTTTTCTTTTTCAATTCTTTAACAGCATAGTCGCAGGCGCGCGCCGTGAGGGCCAGGTAGGTAATGGATGGATTCTGGCAAGCGGTGGAGCCCATGCCGGAGCCGTCGGTGACGAATACGTTGGGCACGGTGTGCAGTTGGTTCCAGGCATTGAGCATGGAGGTCTGGGCGTCGCGGCCCATGCGGGCGGTGCCCATTTCGTGAATGCCCCGGCCGGGCGGTTCATGGCTATCGTACACCTGGATGCTTTTGCAACCGGCGGCTTCCAGCATTTCACCGGCGGTTTGCAGCATGTCTTTGACCATGGCGTCTTCATTGGGCCCCCAGGCGCAGTCGATATCGAGGGTTGGCATGCCCCAGGGATCGCGTTTTTCAGTATTCAGGCGGACCTGATTTTCGAAACGCGGCAGGCATTCGCCCATACCGTGCAGCGACAGGTTCCAATCGCCGGGCACACTGATCTGGTCTTTGAACGCGGCGCCAAAACCATCCTGTCCATAGCCACGGGTCCAGCCCTCGCGGGTCGCCCGGCCGCCGAAGGCATAGCCCCGCACGAAATCGGGGTGTTGGTCCCAGAGGTTTCGGAAGCGCGGCACGTAGCAGCCCGTGGGCCGGCGGCCGAGGTAGTAGCGGTCGCCGAGGCCTTCGAAGCGGCCGTTGGCACGGACGCGGTAGTTGTGGTCCATGAGGTAGTGGCCGAGCACACCGCTGTCGTTGCCCAGCCCCTTCGGGAACCGATTGGAGGTACTGTTCAGGAGGATCAGGGTGGAATTGAGCGTGCCGGCGTTGACAAAAATGATTTTGGCGTAGTATTCCACCATTTCTTTGGTGCCGGCGTCGATCACCCGGACGCCGGTGGCGCGGTTCTTTTTTTCATCAAAAATGATGGAGTGTACGATGGAATCGGCGCGGAGCGTGAGTTTTTTGGTGCGGGCGGCGGCGGGCAGGGTGACGGAGTTGCTGCTGAAATAGGCGCTGAACGGGCAGCCGCGCTCGCAGAGGCTCCGGTACTGGCAGGGGCCGCGGTCGTTGTGTTTGACGGTAAGGTGTGCGCAGCGACCGATGACCATTTTGCGCTCGGGCCAGCGGGTTTCGATGCTTTTTTTCAGGTATTGTTCGCCGGCGTTGAGTTCCATGGGCGGCAGGAATTCGCCGTCAGGGATCTGTGGCAGGCCGTCTTTGTTGCCGCTGATGCCGGCAAATTTTTCGACATAACTATACCAGGGCGCCAGGTCCTCGTAGCGAATGGGCCAGTCGGCGCCGTGGCCGTCTTTCAGGTTGGATTCGAAATCGAAGGCTGCCCAGCGGTAAGTTTGGCGGGCCCAGAGCAGTGATTTGCCGCCGACCTGGTAGCCCCGGATCCAGTCGAAGGGTTTGACCTGCTGGTAAGGATGTTCGGCGTCGCGTACAAAAAAGTGTTTGGTGGTTTCGTTGTAGGCATAACAAATACTCTGCACGGGGTCGTCTTGTTTCTCGGCGCGGGTTTGGCGGCCGCGGTGCGGAAAGTCCCAGGGGTTGAGCAGCGCCGTGGGGTAATCCAAAATATGGCGCACGTCGCGGCCTCGTTCCAGCACGAGGGTGCGCAGGCCTTTTTCGCAAAGTTCCTTGGCTGCCCAGCCGCCGCTCATGCCCGAGCCGATGACGATAGCGTCGTAGGTATGTTTTTTCATTCCGGAGGTAAATTTGTCGTTGAGAAAGTGGAAGCCTGTGGCCGAAGGAGTCCTGCGGGAGGCTTGGAACAGATCAGGCCGCTCAAAGGGCCCAGGCTTTTTCGCCAGCGGTATAGGGCAGATCGGCTTCCCATTTGCCGGGGATGGGCAAGTAGCGGAGGGCCTGCGTGGCGCCGGTTTCGGAGGTAAAATAGCCGGTGAGGGTGAGGTCTTTGGCGATTTTGAAAAAATGCGGGCCGGCGTTGGGCTGGCTGCGATGGGTTTTAAACGCCTGTTCTGCCTCGCTGAGCAGCAGGCTGCGCCGGTCGGGCGGGAGTTGGGCAAAGCCGGTTTGGAAGCGGCTCCGGCTGTTGGCATCCAGCGCATCGAGGCCGGCCCAGAATACGTCGCGGGACTGGGTATCTAGGCAGTCGTTGGCGAGCACGGGCAGGACGTGTTGCACGCCGGCGTCGCTGGCGCCGGGTGTGTCGGTGCGGGGCAGGATGGTATCGGCCAGGGCGGCCAGGAGTTCGGTTTTTTCCGGCGCAATATCCGGGAGCGGGGTTTGCCAGCAGGCATCGGGGTAGTGCAGGATGCGTTCGGCGTAGGCCGGCAGGGCGATGGAGCCACCGGCGAAAAGGGTCAGGAGTTTGAGTGCTTGTCGTCGATCCATGGGTTGACAGCCAGGTAAAAGGTGAAGGACAGGCGACAAATGTAAACAGAAAAGCCCCGCTGGGGGCGGACGGAATGCACAAAAACGAGGGGCAAACAGCATTCGGCGCGGCGGAAACCGGCGAATGGCGTTTGCCCCGTGTTTTTGTTTGCTTAGCCGGAATGGCTCCGGGCGGCAACGGGAAGGTGCTGTTATTGCCCTTTTACCACTTTGAAAGTTTTGGCCTGAGTGCCCGATTCGACGCGCAGGAGGTAGAAGCCAGCCGGTAGATCGGTAGTGGGTAGCAGGTATTCTGATGCGGTGGCAGTGGTGTGGTCGAGGAGCCGGTGACCGGCCATGTTCAGCAACTGAAAACGGATCGTTTGGTCGGCTTCCGCTCCGGTTTGGTAGATCTGAAGCAGCTCAGAGAAGGGGTTGTTGAGGCGGATTTGTAAGGCTTGTTGCCCGGCGTCGTCCGGTTCGGAGGCCCGTTGGCCGGGGCCATCCGGAACGG
The DNA here is from genome assembly GCA_020846655.1 of Saprospiraceae bacterium. Lineage (GTDB taxonomy): Bacteria > Bacteroidota > Bacteroidia > Chitinophagales > Saprospiraceae > M3007. Next base: position 67,613 of record JADLDL010000195.1, read on the forward strand.
ATTTAGAGCAGAGCAATTTATTGATGGTAATGCCTTCCAGTGGAGATTCAAAACAAAAATCGATGTGGTCGATGGTGCTGGTTTCAGGGAATGTCAAATCGAAATAGATCAATCCATCGGAACAGGCATCGGCAAACCGGATTTTGGTGGGCTGCGCCACGTTTAGTGCCGGCGGAACACAAGTCCAGTTGCCATTTTTTTCACCAATCGTTTTGACTTGGGCAAAATTCGGATCTTCGCCAGTCCGGATGGAAGTACCCGCTGTGCCGGGCGAGAGTTCGATCATAAAACGACCGATGGGATGACCGTTTTGTTTGATGGAAAACCAGTATTCGCCGGGGCTGTTGGGAATTTGGCCGCAAGGAATAAGATCAGGGCCGGCATCCAGGCAAGAACCGACGGAACGCCCAACGGCGATCAACTCGGTAATAATAGGCAGGTACAGGGGCCCGATTTGCCGGGCATTTATGCTCGGCGGGCAACCCGGTGCTATGGCGACTACGCTGATTGTGTACAAACCAGGCATCGGCACTTGGAGCACAGCCGTTGTACCCGTGACATACAGCGGAGCCGCAGAAGCGGTGCTGTTCTGGCTGGTCAGGCGGGTCATGTACCCGGCAGCCCCGGCTACCGGCGTCCATGCGATGGCAACGCTGGTGGACCCCATACCAGTAACCCACAGGTTGGCCGGTGCGGCCAGGTCGCAGGGACCGGGCGGCGCCGTGGAAGGAGAAAGTTGAACAATTGCGGTTTCCGGGTCGCTGGCATGCGTACCGGCCCAAACGCCGGCAGGCCGGTCAGCGGACAATAAAAGAAAGAAAATGAATGGTTTTAAACAATGGTGTAGCATATCAGACCTGTTTTTGATTATTATGTAAAAGTATTCCCGTCCACGTTCAAAAAGTAGAACACTTTTAAACCTTACTTCTTGCTCATCGTCGTTTCCCAATGGTAGTCAAAACCTCCCTGTTCGAACTGATTCTGGCCCTGGATACGGAAGAACAAAAAAAATTTGCCTCGTTTTTGGCCTCGCCTTATTTCAACAAAGGCAAATCAGCGCCGGAACTGAGCCAGTTGTTCCAAATTCTGGTGAAGTACAAAATCAAGGAGGAGGGCAACTCTTTGGACAAAGATGCCATGTTCAGGGCATTGTTCCCCGGTATGCCCTTGGTTGCCGGCAAAGTAGACAAGTTGTTGGTGGAACTCAACCGGCTAATCCGATCCTTCCTGATGGCGCAGCGGTATTTCCGGCCGGAGAATGAATTCCAGCAGCACCTCGATCTGGGCGCCGCTTTGTTGGAAAAGGGTTTTGAGGACCGATACCGGCAATTATTGGCCAATCTCCAGGCCTTACAACAAGACTCTCCCTGGCGGAATGAGGATTTTTTTGAAAAACAGTTTCGCCTGGAATTCGCAACCTACGAATATGAAAGTCTTTATAACAAGCAAAAAGATGATTTGAATATTTCCAATGTCATTCACAACCTGGACCTGTATTACCATTTGCACCGCCTTGAACGGCTAAATCATTTTTTACTCCAGCGAAAAGTGGCCAATTTGGCCACTTCTGATGGGATTGAATTTGCTCTGAATCACTATTTTTTGCCAGAACAATACCTGCAGGAGTCCAGCGAACTACTGATTACCTATAAAATATTTCTGCTGCTGCAAAAAACCGACCCGACGGTGGAAGATTTTCAGGAACTGGAAGGCATTCTGAAAGAAAACGAACACCGGATATCCAAAGGGAAACTGGAACAATTCTATGTTTTTCTCCGCAACACCTGTGTATTGCTCATCAACTCCGGTTCCGAAGACCTTTGGGGGACCCTGCACCGGCTTCAACAGGACAACCTGGCCCGTGGGTACCTGTACCTGAGCGGCCACCAGGGCCAACTTAGCCCGAGCACGGTGCTCAACCTGGTGAACGTCGGGCTCTATGTTCAAAACTACGACTGGGTGCGGGCTTTTCTGGAAACCCACAAAGAGCGCATCCAGGGCGACAACGAAAGCCTGGATTTTTACCGGCTCAACTCTGCCTGCCACCTGTTTGCCAGCGGCCAATACCGGCAAGCGTTGGACCATATCCCCGCCGCCTCCGGCTTTGTCGACTACCACCTGATGGCCCGCCGGCTGGAAATCAAGTGTTACTACGAACTGAAAGACGACTTGCTCCAGTACAAACTGGATGCCTTCCGGATGTACATCAGCCGCACCTCGCAGAAATTCCTGTCGGGTATTTTGCGCAGCCAAAACGCCGATTTCATCAACTTGCTGGTACAAATCCTGCAATCGGCGCCGGGCGACAAAGACCGCTTCCAGCGCTTGCAAGCCCGGATTTCGGGCAAAAAAGGCGTGGCCGAGCGGCGCTGGCTGCTGGAGAAAGTAGCAGAGGAATTGTAAAACGCCTCGTTTCCAGCGGCGGTTTTAACAAAAAAGCGTTGGTTTTTCGTACGAAAGACCAACGCTTTTTGAACTCGGGCCATTACGGCTGGTCCTGTTTTCCTACCGGCCTTTGATTACTTTAAATGTCTCGCTGTGGCCATCCGTTTCCACCCGGAGCAAGTACAGGCCCGCCGGGAGATCGGCCGTTGGCAACTGGTATTTGAGCGCAGCCGGCGCCGTTTGTTCGAGCACCAAGCGGCCGTCGGCGCGGAACAGTTGCAGGCGGCAGGGCGCTTGAGGTTCCTGCGTCGCGAACACCTGCAGGCTCGCGCCGAAGGGATTTTGTACGGCCAGGCCAACAGGGGCCAGTGCCGGGTGGTGGCCTGGCTGGTGGCGGCCCGCCTGATTGGCAGCCCGGGGGTCCTGGTTCTGCGAGGTCCGCATTTGGTGGTTGGGGGCCCAAATTTTAAAACCAAACCCGTCGATTTCGTCGCAAACCGATTCCAATGCGATCCTGTAGCAAACTTGGACCGATAAATTTTCGATAGCGGTAATTTTTACATCGAACAGGTTGCAAAACTCAGATCGGACCTTATACCGGATACGGGTATTGATCACATCAACCACCACAGGAGGAGCATAACTGTTGTTTTGATAAGAAAGACCAATCGGGTACGAGGTCCAACGCAGGCCGCTGCTTGGGGTAGCCGGGTCATCAGCGCCCACTACAATTTGCCCAAGGGTTACATCGCTGCCCGATTCCGAATACAAGCCACTCATGATCAATTCGTAGAAGGAATGTGAACCTTCCGATGCCGTGTAGTCCACCACATCCAGGTAGTACGGATCTCTGGACCAAGGCAGGTCGAAGCAACCGGATCCGTCCGCTTGAATTTCAATCTGATCCTCCGGTATTGGAGCATTGCGATCGGCAATGAGTTCGACGACAATGGGCAAAATATTGCTTAGTCTGCTTACCGGGCCGGGATTGCATTCCGGACCAACCGGCGCTACAGTGATGGTATAGGCGACCGAAGGGTCGGATACCGGGAGCGTGGCCTGCAAGTTGGCAACGGTGGTGGTGTACACCGGCGCCGTATAATTCGGGTGCAGAAGTTGGAGGTAGTACCCGGTAGCGCCGTGTACCTTATCCCAACCCACCGTAATACTGGTATTGTTGGTGTGGATCACGTGAAAATTGGAGGGCGCAGGCAAATTACAGTTGTCCGGCGGAGTAATTTCGGAATGGATTGGTTGGATCGGAGAACCGCCGGCGGGATTTCCGGCAAATACAGAGCAAAGGCACAGTTGAAAAGCAAGTACCCAAAGTACCTGAACACACGTTTTTTGCATAACAGACCTACATTTGTGATTAGAATTTGGAATACCCAAAGGTATAGGCCCGCCGATTGAAAAATCTGTAACACTTTTGCGCAAATTCGATGAATTGACCCTCTACCTATGCACCGGACCTTTCTCCTGGAACTACTTCAGGCCCTGTCGGCGGAAGACCGCCGTGAATTTGAGTTATTTTTGAAAAGTCCGTACCACAACCGGGGCAAATCGGCTGCGGAAGTATGCCTGTTGTACGAACGATTGAACGCCGTATTGGTCGATACTTCGGTGAAAACACCCGCCAAGGAGGAGGTATTTCAACAAATTGCCCCGGAATTGCCTTGGGACAATTGGAAAACCGACAAACTCATTGCCGCCTTGGGCAAGCTCCTGCGCGCATTTTTACTGACCCGATTTAACCTCCAGGACGATCAGGAATTCCGGCAACAACTGGATTTCGCCAACATCCTGCATACGTTTGGCCTGAATGAGCGGAACCAGCAAATACTCACCCGTCTACAGACATTCCAGGAGCAATTTTCCTGGCGGAATTCGGATTTCTATTTTCGGCAGTATCAACTGGAGTCGGCCAAATTTGAAATGGAGACGTTTTACAACCGCAAAAAAGGAGACTTGAACGTACCGCAAGTTTTGTACAACCTGGACTTGTTTTAGCACCTAAACCGGGTGGAACTGGCTAACTTTCTGCTGCTCCAACAAAAACTGACGCAGTTGGAACTCCCCCAAGGCTTTGAGCCGGGCGAGGTGGAGGCCGGCCTGGCACAGCGCTATTTTGGCGAATCCAGCGCCTTACTGATTGAATACCAGATTTTTAGCCTGCTGCGCTCTCCCGAAACTACGCCGGAAGCGTTTCACCAACTCGCCGATTTGTTGCAACAACACCAGGCCGACATCAAAAAGGACCGGCTGGAGCAGTATTACTCCTACCTCCGCAATTTTTGCGTGCTGTTGATCCAATCGGGCGCCGAATATTTGCTGCCCGTGCTGCATCGCCTCCATCGGGAAAACCTGGAACATGGATTTTTGTACCACGCGCACGAAAACCACCTGAAATTGCCGCCCAGTTCTCTGCTGAATATGATTACGGTAGCCATCCGAGTCGGCAAAGTCGACTGGGCCTGCGCCCTGTTGGAAAGCCATAAAGACCGCATCATCGGCGACAACGAGTCCCGGGACCTGTACCGGCTAAACCTGGCCTGTTGCCTGTTTGCTTCCGGCCAACCCGATGAAGCCCTCAGCAATATTCCGCCCAATTCGCCCTATGCCGATTACCACCTGAGTGCCCGGCGCCTGGAGATCAAAATCTACTACGAACAGGCGAGCGAACTTTTGCCCTACAAAGTGGATGCCTTCAAGATGTTTATCAGCCGGGCTTCGCAAAAATTCCTGTCCGCCCAATTGCGGCAGC
>JADLDL010000196.1 GCA_020846655.1 Saprospiraceae bacterium
CACTCATGTGCTGGCGGTTGGGCGATTGTTCGGCGCGGATGCCGGTGACCCAAATGGCCTGGCCTTGCAGGGCGCGCCGGAGGGGTTCTATTTTGCGGATATGGCAGCAGGCCTGGCGGTTGTCGACAGATTCGTAAAAGGCGTTGGGCCCTTTTTGGGATAAAAAATCCTGGAGGGCGCCGGCCTCCGGGCTGAAGGTTTCAATTCGGCCCGGATACCGGTCGAGCGTAGCCGACCAGGTGGAATAGGTTTCCGGAAACAAACGCCCCGTGTCGAGGGTAAATACCCGGATGGGCAATTCGTTTTCAAATATCAGGTGCGTAATGGCTTGATCTTCAAGACCAAAACTCGTGGAAAACGAAACTTGCCCCGGAAATTGTTCGACGAGGAAACGTAAATTTTGGGCAATATTCGGACTGCTCAGCCCGCTGCGCAATGCAGCGAGCCGGTCGGACACAACAAGCATGTGGACCAGGAATTTTTTACCAGTGACAAAATGAAAACAGCCCTTCGGAAGGTGTACTTCCGAAGGGCTGTTCAGCAACGCAATGATTTAGAAAATACAGTTCAAAATCAGGTATACCGGTGCAGCGTTCCCTTCGGAGTACGAGGGCGACAGCAACAACAGGTGCACATACAATTTTGAGCGATGTAATTCATATCTGCGGCAAACATAGGCCGACTTTGCGGCTTTTGCAAGGGCAGGGCTGCGGCGGAGCGGACTTTTTTTTGTAAAAAAATCTGTTTTTAGGGTCTAAAACACTGATTGTCAGGCAGGATTTTTAAGTGTTAAAATTACACTTTCTGTGGAAAAAAACTGGACCCAGCCTGGTCTTCGGGCCCGTCCCAAAACCATGCTTTGCCTGGGAACAGCCGCTCATCCAAACCCGGCTGTCCCAGTCCTGAACAACAATTGAACAAGACCTGAACTACCGCCTGACCAAGGCGCCCCAGCATCTTTGCCCCATACAAACCCACTGCCGCATGATTCGCACCTACATTATCGACGACCATCCGATGGTCATTGCCGGTATCAAAGCCTTACTGACCGACTCCCGCGTGGTCGACATCACCGGCTGCTCCACCGACGCTTACCAGGCGCTCAATGCCCTCAAAACCGCCGACGCCGAAGTGGCCCTCACCGATATCAACCTCGGCGACCTGAACGGTATCGAACTCTGCACTTTGCTGAAAAAAGCCCGCCCGGGCCTGAAAATTCTCGGCCTCAGCACCTTCAAGGAACGCAGTTATATCACCCGCATGCTCGAAGCCGGCGCATCGGGCTACCTGCTGAAAAATGCCTCCCGGGAAGAACTGGAAGCCGGCATCACCGCTGCCTGGCGCGGCCAGTTGTTCCTGAGCGGGGATGTTTCGCAAGTGTTGATTTCGCCGCCGGCAAAATCGTCGCCTTTGCCCATGCTCACGGCCCGGGAAAAAGAAGTGCTGGCCTTGATTGCCGACGGCCTGACCAATAGCGACATCGCCGCCCAACTTTACGTGAGTCCGCTCACGGTAGACAGCCACCGGAAAAACCTGCTGGCCAAATTCGGGGTAAAAAACACGGCGGCCATGGTAAAGGTGGCGCTAGAGCACCACTTGTTGTAAGTCGTTCAGGCCTTCTCAGCCGGCACTTCGATGCTCACTGAAGTACCGGCTCCGGGCCGGGTGCGCAGGTCGAGGCTGCCGTTCAGGTACTCCACCCGCGCGCGGATGTTGAGCCAGCCGACGCCGGGTTCCCGCTTCAGTTGTTCGGGGTCGAAACCCTTGCCGTCGTCCTCCACGGTGAGGCTCAGGCGGCCTTCGTTTTCCATCAATTGCACCAGCACATTTTGTGCGCCGGCGTGTTTTTGGATGTTGTTCAGCAGTTCCTGGGCGATGCGGAACAGGATTACTTCGGTTTGTTGTGGCAGGCGTTCATTCAGGCCAAAGGCCTGAAAATGCAGCTGCAGGCCGGTTGCGAGGCGCAGGTGGTCGCAATAGTCGTGCAGGGCGTCGCGCAAGCCGAAGCGGACGAGTGCTTCGGGCATCATGTTGCGGGCGATGTGGCGCAGTTCGCCGATGGAGCGGTCGAGGTCGCTGATGACCTGGCTGAGTGCCATAGCCCCGGTTTCCGAGAGGATTTGATTGCCTTTCATGCCGTTCAGGGATTGTTTGACACCGGAAAGCATCCCGCCGAGGCCATCGTGCAGGTCGCGGGCGAGGCGGCTGCGTTCGTCTTCCTGGCTGCGCAGCACAGCGTCGGCTACCGAAAGTTGCTGTTCCTGTTGGAGTTGAAGGAGTTGTTGTTGTTGCAGCGCCAGTTCCTGCTCGGCCAGCCGGCGGCGGTGGCGCAGGTTGCGGATGGCCAGTGTGCCGAGCGCGAAGAGCAAGGCCAAGAGTGCTGCCAAGCCCCCAAGCAGGCTATTTTTTTGGCGCAGGCGCAAGCGTTGCAGTGCTTGCTCGCCTTCCAGTTGGACAATTTGTTGTTCCTTTTTTTCCGTTTCGAAGCGCGTTTCCAAGGCTTGGGTGGCGTGTACGAGGGCGGCGTTGGCGAGCGTGTCGTTCATCTGGAAAAATTGCCGGCGGTATTCGCGGTGGCTGGCGGTATTGCTTTCGGCGAGCGCCAAATCGGAGAGCAGGAGATAGCAGGCGGCGGTTTCGTCGTCCATGTGAGCGGCTTTTGTTTTTTCCAGGCATTGCCAGGTATAGTTTTTCGCGGCCGCGTACCGCTTTTGGTACAGGGAGAAGCGGGCAAAACTCCGCAAGGCGCTGATTTCGCCAAACAAATCGCCCGAGCTCCGGGCGATAGCCAGGGCTCGAGCCAGTGTTGTTTCGGCTTCTGCCGGTTGTTGGTCAAAACGGAGAACAGCGATATTATTCAGGGCAAACACTTCCAGCAGGGGCAGGTCTTCGGCCTGTGCGATGGCGGCCATCCGGCGGGCGTAGCCCAGCGCCAGTTCCTTTTGACCCTGGTGAACCGCCATTTCCGTCAGGAATTGCAGGGCGGCGGCCACTTCTGCCGAATCGCCCTGGGCACTGGCTTCCTGGAGCGATTGCAGGGCATATGCGCGGCCTTTGTCGAACAATTTCAGGTCGAAATACTGCCGGGTCATGTTGTTGCGCAGGGTCAGGATAAAATTGGGGGGCAAGGCCGCGCCTTGGGCCGCCTGCAAGGCATGGTCAAAGGCCTCGAGGGCTTGCCAGCGGTTGCCGAGGAAATCCCAGGCGTTGCCCATGTTGTTGTAGGCGGCCACCAGCAATTTTTTTTGCCCCAGTCGTTCGCACAAGGGCAGCGCGGCCTGGCACAAGGCCACCGATTCGCGGTAGCGGCCCAGGTTGTTGAAGGCAAACGACAGGTTGATCCTGCATTTGGCGATCCCCGGCTCAAAACCGGTTTTTTCGGCCAGCAGCAGCGCCTGCCCGAGGTACCAGGCTGCCGTATCGGCTTGTGTATTCAGGTACAGTTTGCCGGCTTCCATGAGCGCCCATACGCGGGCTGTATCCGCCCGGCTGGTTTGCGCCAGCCGCAACAGACTGTCGCGCCGGGCTGCCTGCTGCGCGAACAGCATGCCCGGCAACCACAACAACAATAGACAGGGTTTCATATAGAAAAGGATAAGGATTTTTCCACATTGGTCACATTCAAAAAAACGGCCCTAAAGGGCCTTGACCCGGGCGGCGTAAACGCCGCGCTACCTGCATTCAACCACATTTAAACACATTGGCCACATTAAATCACATTGGCCACATTCCCTCACATTGGCCACATTCAAACACATTGGCCACATTCAAAGAATTGGTCACATTCAAATTTGGGTGCTTTTTTGGCTATTTTCCTATTCTTTTTTTTCAAAAACGGCGAAATCCCCTTTTTCCGGGAGACGAAAACCCTGCTTTTGCGGGATGGTGTGACCGCTGGGG
>JADLDL010000197.1 GCA_020846655.1 Saprospiraceae bacterium
AATGCCACCGGAAGAAGCATAATGTTTCTCGACATGGTAAAAAAAGTTTGGTTTGTAAACACAGATGAATTTGGAAAGTATACAATGGCGTATTAAATACGTAAACATCCATCGCCTGGTTGCGCCGCAGGCCGCGGAATTGCTTTCAACGGTATGTGTTTAGTTGTACAATCTTGCTCTGAAGAGGGTTCAGAGAATTTTCGCCGGGCAAATGTATTTTTTTCAAATCACTTGCCGGGAAAATATTTGTCTTTTTCTTGACGAAGCAGACTGTTTTCCGACAAAAGGAGTTCCGGGAGTTAAAATTCTACCTGAAGGGTCCCCTTGATGCCAAATTTTTGCGCACCCGGATGTTCCAGGTAATTGAAGCGCCGCACCAGGTCGATCCGCACGATTTTGAAAATATTGCTGATGCCCACGCTGGCTTCCACATAGGGTTTCTGCTCCAGGGTGTAGGTGATCGGCGTGCCGTCGGGGCGGGTAGGGAACCGAAACAAACCCGAATTGTCGTCCGGCTTGTTGTTATCAGATACCATGCCGTACAACACTTTTACCGTGGCTACTTCGCGTAGTTTCAGGCGCTTGATGAGGGGGACTTTGTTCAGGAAAAAGCCGTTGAAATACTGGTTGACGTGCAAGGCCACGTAGCGGTCGCTGATGAATTCCATGAAATTCATCAGGTTGTAGTCGTTGGTTTGATAAATATAACTTTGGTTGGCACGGTGCAGGATCAGAAACGGGAACGGCACTTTGCCAAACACGCCGCCGGCTTCCAGGGTAAAGGTGTTGTACCCCAAGGGCGGCACATTGGTGAATTTGCGCAGCACAATACCTACTTCGTCGTACGCATAATTGCCACCAAACAGGCCTTTTACCGTCCGGGCATAGCGCAACTGGGTGATAAACTTGAACGCAATCTCATTGCGGTAGCCGCTGGGGTTTTGAAAATAAGTCTCCCCCGGCGCGTACCGGATTTCGGCAAAAAAACGCGAGGCCGCCACCGGCCGGTTGAGCGCGGCGCTGCCGTCGACCGGCTCAAAACGCAGGGCGCCGGCGGGCCCGAGTGATTCGCGCTCAAAACCCGCGTTGTAGGACAGGTAGTTGCGGTACTCGCGTTCGTATTTCAGCCGGAACACTTCCGAATACAAAAACTTGTCGTTGGGGCCGCTGGTGATCGAAGAACTGAGCGTACTGTTCAGGTACTGGTTTTGCCCCGGCAAGGTGACATCCTGCAAAAACCGGACGCTCAGGCGGCTCAGCGGAAAACGGTTGTAGGTGGTACCGGGCAGGGCATAACTGGCGTTGGCGCCAATTTTCCAGCGCAGATCCTTCCAGCCATAGGTGACCTGGCCGCCGAAATTCCATCGTTTGCTGAACAAGGGTGTCGTGCGGCCGCTCAGCCGGGCTCGGAAGCCTTCCACGCCGTTGAAGGCGGCAAACTGGCTGATCGGCCCGATCTCGAACTTGGGCGTGATGTCGGTAAACCCGCCAAACGCCAAACGAGTCAGTTTGGACATCATGATAAACCAGGGCATACGCAGCAGGCTGTCCATGTTGTAGTAGGCCGTCGTCTCGGCTCCATTGATGGGCACGCGGTTGAGGCGCCAGAAAGCAGTATCGGCAGAGCGCTCGGCCTTGGGCGCCGTGATGGTTTCCAAGGACCCCTGAAACAGCGTGTCGGAGGGCAGTGGCTGCTCTATTTTGAGGTGGCGGTGCTCCACAAACCGCTGCCCGAAGGCGCCCATGCCGCGTTTGGTGATCCCAAAATACATCCGGTAGTCTTCGCGGGTGAGGATACGCCGGCCGGAGGGCTGTCGCTCAAATTCCTGTTCCACCACCAGGGTATTTACCCAGTTGAGGTTGGCGTGCGGGTTGGTGGTAAAGCGGATGCGGGTGACGGGGTAGGTGCTGTCGAGCGCAATGTACAAGTCGCCCTGAAGCAGCATGTCGTATTTGTTGCGCGGGTAAAACTCCAGGCGTACGATTTTCTGGCCGGCTTCCTCGATGGTATCCATCGGATAGTAGCGGTAGAGCAGCGGCGCATTGTCGGAAATAGGGCTGGCAAATTTGTTGGTCAGCAGCGGGATGGTACTTTCATAAATATCGATGCCCTGGTACAGGTAGTGCAGCGATTTGTCGATGCCCTCGTCGTCCAGAAACCCCTTGAACGGAATGGCCTTGATGGCGGTGATTATCTTTTTCTGATCGGGAGGCGGGTAGCGGCTGTAGTAATCGAGGATATTTTCCTGCACAAACAGCGGTACGATGCGGATGTCGGCCAGTTTAGTGGTGTCCACGTTGTCCCAGATAAACCGGATTTTGCGCAGGAGCCGCCGGTCGCGCACCTGCTTGGGCACATTGCCCAGCCCGACCACGATTTTTTCGTATTGCTCGTCCTGGTAGGTCGAGAGGTGGCGCACGCGGTTTTTATCGCGGTTTTCCACCACCAGCCGGATCAATTCGACGGCCGGGTTGTCTTTGTTCCGGTATTTTTTGGGTTTAATGGTCACTTCTTTGATCTGGAAGTTGACGGGCTCCAGCGCCACATCCAGCACTTGCAGCGAATCGCCACTCCGCACGTCGAGCAACTGGGTTTTATACCCGACCGCCTCCACCCGCAGCTTCGAAAACGGTTTGGCTGTTTTGATCTCGTAGCGGCCGTCGCGCCCGGTGGTGGTGAGCAGACTGGCTTCCAGGGCCGATACAGAAGCCAGCCGAACCGGTAGTGCGGTTTCCAGGTCGATCACCTGCCCCCGCACGATCTGCGACTGTCCCGTCAGCCGGCCAACAAGACCGATCAACAATACCCCGAAAAACAAACGTAAAGCGTGCTGGCGCATAGGTCTTAATTTTAATGATGAGTGATGAATGATGAATGATGAATGGGGTTCACCTGAAACGGAACTAAAAAGCCTGCCGTGAACCGAAAATATTCATCATTAATCATTCATAACTCATCATTAAAAACTCTTCATTAAAAACGCACTTACTTCATTTTTTTCTTGAACAACTGCCCCATTTCCTTGCCGGCTTTGGAGTAGGATTCTTCGATTCGCTCGCCCGTGTCAAAATCGTAGCCAGATACGTCGCGGCCCGGCATTTTGTTGATGGTAAATTCGGCGAGTACCTTGTCCCGGTTTTTGGTTTCCACCAGTTTGGCGGTGCCGTTGATGTAGGCGTTGCTGCGCCAAACGCCCACGTTGAAGCCCGGTTCGGTGAAGTTCGTGTTGAAAATCAGGGTGTATTCGGCCTCCGGGTGTTCGCCGCCGTTGAGTTCGGAGTATTTGCTGAACAGGTTGATGAAGGCGGGCTCAAAGCGGTTTTCCCGGTCGGCTACCCAGGCTTCCGCCCAGCGGTCGCCGCGGCCGGCTTCTTTCTTGTTGTATTCGTCTTTCTTTTTGTCGATGTAGTCTTTTTCGTCTTTGAATTTGCCCACGCCCATGTTCTCGTAGGTAAATTCAGTGTTCAGTTTGGCGCCTTTCTTGAGTGTGCTCAAGTCGCCTTCGGTCATTTTGACCTGGGCTCCGGCAGAGAGGCTCAGGCAAAACAACAGGGCAAAGGATAGGAGAATCGGAAGTCTTTGCATAGTAATATGAATTTAAAGGTGTATGAATTGCGAATGAATGGGTACTCGGGCAAGCAAATATCGGCTCTTTTGAATCGAAACTACGGTCCTTTTTCCTGCAAAACGAAGAAACCGGCCATTCTGTATGTATCCGGGTATTTCATTTTTCCAACACCACCATCGCCACGGCCAGTTCGCGCACATGCGACAGGCTCAGGTGGATATGCGACCATTTTTTTGCCAAAAAATACACTTCGGCAGCGCCCAGAAACACAAAAAAAGGCTGGCCTGCCGCGTCGTGCTGCACCGAAATGTCGGCGGGCGCCACAGCGCTGGTCCAGCCCTCGCCGGCGGCTTTCAGCAGGGCTTCCTTGGCCGCAAACCGCGCGGCATAGTGCTGGCCCCGGTTGGGTTTGGGCTCGCAGTAGGCGATTTCTTCCGGCGAAAAAGTCGCCTCCCGAAAGCCCCGGTTTTTGTCGATTTTTTCCAGCACCCGCTGTACCTCAACGATATCCGTTCCAATGCCGGCAATCATGATTTCAGTCGTTTTTGGCACTGTTCGATCTGCGCCAGGATGTATTTCCGCTCCGGAATCGTGGCGATCTCTTTGGTTTTTGCCGTTTCGTAGTACCGGGCGGCCGCTTCGTATTCCTTTCGCCTGAAAAAATAATCGCCGGCCAGCACATAAGTATGGTAGTACGAGGGGTTGGACTGCACAAAGGTGACAATATTGATGCCGCTGCTGGCGCCGCGCCGGAGTTGTTCTTTTATCCTTCGGAAATACACAAAATTTTGATAGTCAGTGCTGTTCAGGAACGTATCGGCCGGGAGGTCCCGGGCGGTGTCGCGCAGTTCCTGGTCGGCGGGGAGGCCTTGCAGGGCAAATATCTTGCGCAGGTCGTAGGTGACGTAGGGCCCCAGTTGCCAGGGCGCGGTGGAAATACTGACCAATAGTTTTTGCGGCTGAAACACCACGCTGTGGTGCGCAATCAACTGGTTGACGGCTTTTTCGTTGCCCAGGCCGATGTCGGCGTCGCGCTGGCCTTTTTGATCGCGCAACAGCGCCACGGCTTTGGGCAGCGTGAGGGGCCCGGCCCGCTGCAGCAGTTCCTCCACCCGCTGGAAGCGGTACAGCGAGGCGCTTTCCTCCAGTTGGAGGCGGTTGTTGGGTTGGCCGGCCAGGGCGCTGCTCTGGTAGTGGTTGGAGCAGATCAGGTAATCCTGCCCGGATTGGTACAGGCTGGTTTCTTCGGGTGTTTTTTCGATGACGACGGCTTTGTTGTCCTGCGCAGAGCCGATCAGGATGGATTCCGACACAAAAGTTTTGCGCTGGCGCGCAATGCTCAGGGCTTCCTGGATGTTTTGGGCGTATTGCAGGATTTCCCGGCCGAGGAGCGAAATCGGAGTGGCAGAGCCTGCCGGCAGGTCGGATTTGGCGGCGTTGAGCGTCACAGTGAGGCCTTTTTCGTTCATGCCTGACACCACGCCGGTCATGCCGCCCCAGGTAATCATCATAAAGGCGTGCCCTTGGGTGGGGCGCACAAAGGCTACGATTTTGTCTTCGGCAAATTTGTCGCCCACATAAAAATCAAAATTCCGCCCGACGATCAGGCTGCTGTCGGCGCTGCGGCTGTTCCAGGTGCCGAAGGAGGTGCAGCCCACGAGCGCCATATTTTGCAGGGCATGGCCGATGTCGTGCGCGGCGTGGTAGTTCATCAGGCGCTGGTAATTGGAGCCGATGTAGTTGTATTGGTCGGATGCTGAGAGCGAGACGCCGTAGATTTCTTCTTTGTACTCCTGGGTCACGTTTTCGTCGAGGTTGCGGTTGAACCAGCCGATCACGTATTTCAAAAAATGGCGGTAAGCACCCGAGGGTACCATTTGGTTGATCTGTTCGTTGAAGGCGTCTTCCTGTTTGACCACCAGTTCGCGGGTGAGTTTGCCGTTGGCAACGCCGCGCTCGAAAGGTTGGCCTTCGACGTAGAGTTCGTACAAGCCGCTGTCGCTCCGCCGAAACCAGTTGCGGCCCAGGGTGTAGCAATACGGGCCGAGGCTGTCGCGCCGGGCTTGCGCGCTGCGGGTATCCGTCACGGCGGGTGGGTCCATGATGGCGACGGCGCGCAGGTACAGGTAGCCGGCCAGCAACAAGAGGCAGAAAACAAGGAAAGTCCACTGGACAAAGCGCCACAAGCGGCGGCGCAGGCTGGGTTTATGGTTCATCATTGGTCGGCAAGCATTGGCTGGCTGGGAAAGGTGAAACAAGCACGGTGCAAAGGTGGGGTTCAATTGGCGATTTTTTCCAGCAACCAGGTTTTTTCCGTGAGGGGAGAGCGTTTATTTATGTTCTCTGAAAGTTTTTTTCGGGCGCGGTGGTCGTAGGGGTTGAGGCTGAGCATTTGGCGGAACATTTTGCAAAAATTGGCGTAGTTCTCTTTGTGGTAGGCCAAAATACCTTTTCGCGCGAGCAATTGGTTGAGGTTGTCGATGAGGTTTTGGCAAAGGTCCAGTTCGTTTTTTTCATAAAAGGCCTTGATCTGGATGATTCGCACCTGAATGTTGAGCAAGAGTTCCCGGATGTTGCTTTGGTAATATAACTCAATGACCTTTTCAAAGTTGCCGGTTTCGAAATAGTATTTGGAGAGGTTGAAAAAATAGTAACTCTCCTGCTCGCTGCCTTGCAGGATTTTTTTGTTGGTTTCGATAAACTGCCAGGCGTAGTCGTACTCCTTGCTGCGCAGGGCCAGGGTGATCGCATTGGAGTAGGTGATCGGGCTCAGGTAGCCGTTTTCCAGCAGGATCTGCTTTTCGATGCCTTGTTCGTACAAATGAAAGGCTTCTTTGAAAAAAACAGGGTTGCCGGCGTTGATTTCCTGGATGCAAAAATTCATAGCCAGCAAATAGGCGTCTTTGATTTCCTGCACCGGGTAATTCCGGTCTTTCTCCAGCAGATTGGTTTTTAACTGAAAAAAGTAGGCCGCATCGTTGCTCAGCAGCATCTGGTAGGCGTGGTAATACACGCCCAGCAAGGGGTTTTGCTAGTACATTCGTTGTTGTTGGAGCTGCGCCAGGAGCGGTTCGAGCAGGCTGGTTTCCACCTGCACCTTGTACAGGCGCCGGAGGTTGAAGGCGGTGCAGGCCAATTTTAGTTTTTCGATGATGTAAAACGTATCGAGGTTCAGGTTCAACTGGTCGAGGTACACCGTGGCGACCCGGTTGGTTTGGGTGTGAAAATTATGCCACTCAAAGGCCAGAAAGTAGCGGTGCAGGTAGGCGGCGCTATCTGCCGGCGCTTTATCCGGCTGGTCGGATTGCTGTTTGTTTTGTTCTTTCTCGTACAAATCAAACAGTTTTTTTTCGCGGAAATACTGGAAAACCGCCACATCTTCGAACAACATGCCGGGCTGCTTCAGGAAAATGAATTTCCGAAGCAAGGCATACAATTGCGCTTTCAAATACCGGATCCGGCCGTCGTTGAACGCCTGCCCCGGATACAAGTGGCTGAAAATAGCCTGGTTGTCGGGCAGCTGCTGCAACGCCGGCTCGACCAGGTCAAACAACACCACTACGTATTGCTCCCGGTTGAACAGGGGCAGGGTGATATATTCGCGAAAGCGCCGCCGTTCGGCGGTATCCATGCTGCTCAATAAGGCCGCTGCTTTGAAAGTTTTCATCTAACAAAAGTAGAAATTAAAAAACGGAAGCCCTGCGGTGTTTGGTGGCTGAAATAACACCTGGGGTGGGGTAATTTTAGGTTTTCGGCCTTTCACGGCGGGAGAACCCCACCCCCGGCCCCTCCCCATAAATGGGAGGGGAGTTTGCCTACACAAAAACTAAATTGTAAAACGAATAACTAAGCCCTCCTCCCCAAAT
>JADLDL010000198.1 GCA_020846655.1 Saprospiraceae bacterium
CAGGAGCTGCGCCTGCGGTTGGGTGAGCGCGGGGCGGCGGAGAAGGCGGCAAGGGGGATGGTGAGGGCGTTGGGGTGGAAAAATGAGCTATTAGAAAACCCTTAATTTCATTTCCTTTTCTGATATTGTCCACACAGGGTTGCTTCATTTTTTATGTCGTTTGGTATAAGGTACAAAACCCTCCAGCAGACCCCCTGCCCGATTGAGGCGGCACATATCCCCGCTGAGTGCCTATTTTTTGGTAAGATTCAGGCTTGCGCCTAACATTGTACCGAAAACAAAAAGCGACATGAAAAAAAACAGCATCCTTCTTCTTATTCTTGTTTGGTCGGCATCCACGCTGCTGTGGGGGCAAAACCTGACGGAAGTCGTACAATGGTCGCACAGCGGCCAACATGCCAAAGCCGAGCGTGTCCTCGCTACTTTGCAGGCCGAACAACCCGCCAATCCTGAGATTACTTTGGCGCGCGCCTACAATTTGTCTTGGATGGGAAAGCAAAACGAAGCGGTCACCGAGTTTCAAAAGGCCATCCGGTATGGGGCCGACCCTGCTACAGCGCGTACCGGCATGGGCTATGCCGCCGCCTTTGGCCGCCATTTTTCGTTGGCCAATCAGACATTTCGCAAGGTGCTCCAACAGCAGCCCGGTCATCAGGAGGCCGCCAGAGGCTTGGCGCTGACCCGGTTTTGGCAGGGCAGCTATCAGGAGGCCATCCGATTGCTGGGGCAGCAAACAGAGGCTGAGCCAAACGCTTATGATTTGCACATCGCTTTGGGTCTTGCCCAATTGCACAGCGGCACGCCCGAAGAAGCCCGCAGTTCCTTTCAGCGCGCATTGGACATACAGCCGGCTTCGGCGGAGGCCAAACAATTGATCGGCCAAACTTATGTGACCCGCCCGTTTTTAGAAACCAACTTCTGGCTTGGTTTTACCCGTTTGGACAACAGCGAAAATCAGGCCGGCCTGCGGGGTGTACAGGCAACGTTCAAATTGCAACCCGATACCCGTTTGTGGTTCAAATACGACAATTCCTTAGCCCTCGATATTTTGCAGTTTGCCCGCGCCGGCCGCGCCGCACCGCTCTTCGCAGCCGGCATGAGCAGGCAATGGGATGTGCGCTTTATTTCAGAGCTGGAGTACGGGGCTCGCAGCTTAGAAAACCGGAGCCTGCAACATCTCGTTTCGGGGGCGCAGGTTTGGTTCCTGCCTGGCAATGTTCGCCTCAAGGCTGGCGGTTTCGTCGGATTCGGAGCTGCCCGCCCTGTAGAGTGGATGGGCTATGGCTCCATCAATTTGCCGGCAGGCCGGAATTTTCGTATCGAGCCTACCTACTTTTTTATCCAACCCACACCCGGCGCAAACGAACACCGCGCACAATTGGGCCTCCAATACCGAAGCCACAATAATGCCGAATGCAGTGTGTACGGCCTCTATGGTCAAACCATGACGCCCGGCGGCGAAAACGACAGCTCGGTGTATGGCTGGAGCGTCGTCGGAGCCTATCCGCTGGGGCGCGTTGTATCGGCGCAGGCAGTCGTCAGACACGAACAAAGTGATGCCTACCGCTTTACTACGGCGGCATTGGGCGTCCAACTGCGCTTCCACAAGTAAACTCTTTTTCCCTCCGTTTTTCTAAAACCGAAATGCCATGTCACACAGAGGCAGCTACCATCCTATTGTCTCCATGAACCCTGTGGAGCAGCCATCATCAACACTTTTTTCGCCCACTAAGGCGATGGATACCTTCCAAAAACCGAACGAGGTGGGCGCTTCGTCTCCTCCGGGGCCGGGCCTGTATGTATTTATTTTCGGAACTTGGGCGCTGGCCATACTTTGGTTTTCGCCCCGGCTGTTTCAATTGCTCGATATGGCACATTCCTGGGGCAGTTGGGCCGCCATGATTTCGTTCATCGCATTTATACATCTGGCCTGGCTCTACGGTTTTTACAACATCGGCGTGGTGGCCTTTGCGCTGCTGCATCGCTTTTGGGGCCGAAATCCTGCTCCCGCGCCGGCTTTGACAACTTTCCCGTCGGTGGCCATCCTGTACACCACCTGTAATGATTTTGTGGAAGAAAGCGTCCTGTCTTGTGTGCATCAAGACTACTCCAACTACCGGGTTTACATCCTCGACGATAGTTCGGATGCGGGGTACCGCCATCGCATTGACGCTTTTGCCGCCGGTTTCCCGGAATTGGTGCAGGTGATTCGCCGCCCCGACCGCAAAGCTTTCAAGGCCGGTAATATGAATCATGCCCTGAGCCGCGCAGCCATTACTGAGCCGTATTTTGCCATTGCCGATGCCGATGAAATCCTGCCGACCGACTTTCTCAGCAAACTCGTGCCCATCATGGAGGCCGATCCGTCCTGTGGCTTCGTGCAGGCCAATCATCGAGCCAATCCCAACAGTCCCAGTGCTTTGGCCAAGGCCCTCGGCCCCGGCATAGACATTCACTGGAAATGGTACCAGCCGCTGCGCAATGCCTTCGGTTTTGTTATGTTTTTGGGGCATGGTGCGCTGCTTCGCCGCCGTTGTTGGGAGGAAGTCGGCGGGTTTCCCGACATCGTGAGCGAGGACCTCGGCTTTGCCATTGCCATCCGGGAAAAAGGATATCGCGGACGCTTTGTGGAGGAGGTGGTTTGTTATGAAGATTTCCCCGATACGGTGCGGGCTTTTCGCGTTCGGCACATCAAGTGGACGCGCGGCACCAGTGAGTTTCTGACCCAAAAAATGGGCGGGCTGTTGCGTTCCAAAAACATCACCTGGACAGAAAAAGCGGATATTTTGTTTCCTACGCTCAACCTGCCGCTCACCTTGCTCTACTTCCTTTTTATGGTCAACGCCAACCTCGTTATGCCCGGTTTTTGGGCGCATTGGACGGAAGTGACCTGGGTGGTAGGCGGCCATGAATGGGCCATGCCGGTGCTGCGATTGGACGAGGGTTTTTCCGCCATCCATCATGCCGATTTTTTCTTCATCACCATGCTCACTTTTTTCTCGCCGGTCTTGTGCTTTATCCTCGATATGTGGCGCAAACCGCTGCAAATGCTCCGTTTTCTGGCGCATAGCACGGCGCTTTACGCAGCGCTTTCGCCTTTGTCTTCTATCGGCGTCATCACTTACGCCATATCCGGCAAAGCAGTCTTTTTGGTCACTGGGGATACGCGGCAAGAGGACGGCAACCCCACATCGGCCAAGCACGGGTGGTATCGCCGCTGGAAAGAAGGTTTGCATAAGTTTCTTCACAAAAGCCATCCTGATCAAGCTGCCGTACAATGGCTTGAGATACTTACCGGCATTGGTTTCGGCATCGTGTGCGTGTATATGTTCCAAATCAGCTTTCTGGGGCTTTGCCTGGCTTTCATCTTCCTGCCGCTCATGCACCGCTTGGGGTGGGAACACCGTTTCAGCCGGGTATTCGTCTTCGTGCCTTTTGGCCTCATTATGCTGGGTATAGCGCTGGCCGGATTAAGCATGGCTGGCATGCAGTCCGTTTTCTTTGGGTATGGATTTCATTTCTGACAGTTAGGTTTCATGGCTCAAAGACCACCACGCCCGCCAACTCCGCGAAGGCTACCAGGACCTGCGCCTGCGCCTCGGCGAACACGGCGCCGCACAAAAAGCGGCCAAGAAAATGGTAAGGGCCTTAAAGTGAACGCGCACAAAATGATGCGCAAATTTTTTTTTCAAAAATTTCCCGCCACAAAAAATAATTGTATTATTGCGTCAGCATTTTGATGTTGATAAGTCACCCCCCGAATTTTGCGGCATCAAGTTGTGTGCAATTCTCTTTATTTTATTTCGTTCACCA
>JADLDL010000199.1 GCA_020846655.1 Saprospiraceae bacterium
AATACCAGTTTGAGGTCAAAGACTGCAAAAAACCCACGGTCGTTTGCAACAGCAACCTTGCGGTGAAAATAAAGCCAACCAGCCAAATTACCTTGTGGGCCAGTGATTTTGTGCAAATTTTGGACGACAATGCCACGCCAGCCAGCCTGATCGTGCTTGCCATCCGCAAAGCCAGTACGGGCACAGGTTTTCCGGTAGATTCGGCCGGCAACCCGCAGCACTCCGTTACGTTCGATTGCAACGAATTGGGCAACCAACCTATCGAACTCTGGGCAAAGGACCTGGCCGGCAACACCGACTACTGCGAGACCTATGTGAATGTGCAGGATAACGCCGGCATTTGCGCCGCGTCATCGGTGAACTTCAACATCGAACTTTGCGCCGACACCTGGTGTACCAATACGCCGGTGTCTGGGGTAGACTGGGGTATTTTTATACCCAACTTGCAAACCGGCATACCCCTGAGTGGCATAAACCCGGCTGGCTGCCTGGAATTAGATTCGGCCTTCCATATTTTTCCGGCCAGTGTCTATTATTTTTATCCGGATAAAAACAACGACCCGCTGAATGGTGTAGACGTGCTGGATATTATCAAAACGGCCCAGCACATCCTGGGCGTCACGCCGCTGGCCTCGCCGTATGCGATGGTGGCTGCGGATGTGAACAAAAGCAGTTCGATTACCGCATTCGATATGGTCGAAACCCTCAAATTGCTGGCTGGGATTTACACCGAATTTCCGAACAACAATTCCTGGCGGTTTATCCCCAAAACCTTTGTGTTTCCCAACCCAAACAATCCCTTTATCAGCCAGTACCCGGCTGGGGTCGAATTGGTCAATGCGCAGGGCCTGGTAGAGGGCAATGCCGAATTTTGGGCGGTCAAAGTAGGCGACGTGGATTGCAGCAGTTTTCCGGGCCTTACGGCCGGCGCTGATGACCGCTCCGTACGCCTGTTGCAAGCGCCCGACCGGGAACTACAAGCGGGCGAAACGTTTGACTGGCCGGTGTACCCGACGGAAGCCGCCAATTGGTTGGGTTTTCAACTGGAATTGCTGGCCGACCCGGCGCGCATGCAGGTGGACGGCTGGGCGCCTGGCAGTTTGCCCAACTGGCAGGAATCCACGATTCTTCAAGCCAGTCCCGGCCAGATCAACGCCGTGTGGTACGATGTGACCCCGGCCAGTTTGGCGGCCCACCAGCCCTTGTTCGTCCTCCGGCTGAAAGCCTTGCAGCGCCTGCGCCTCAGCGAGGCCCTGAGCCTGAACACCCGACGCATTCCGGCCAAAGTATACGACAGCGAAGTTTCAAGCGCGGCCTTGCAATTGCGTTTTGAGCCCGGCCTGAACGCGACGCCGGTGGTCGGCGAGCCCTGGCCCAACCCGAGTGCTTCGGGCTTTAGCCTGGCGGTGCAGGCGCCGGAAAATACCCCGGTTGACCTGGACGTGCTGGACCTGCAGGGCCGGCTGATCTGGCAATACCGTTCGGACACCGGTGGCACGCTGCATATCCCGGCCGATATTTTCCCGGCCAGCGGCGCCTATCTGTGGCGCGTGCGCACCGGCGGCACGGAGCAAAGCGGGAAACTGATGGTGCGGGAAAAATAAGTCTTCTGCCGGTGTTTGCGGCTTGCAGGGAAGGACACTTTTCTGTTGAAAAGTAGGCTGCTCACCCGCAATTGGGCATTGAATATTGGGCATAGATCATTGAACATTTCAAGTTTAAATTTTTTCAAGGATTCATGTAGGAAGGACCAATGTTCAATGCCCAATTTTAATATACTTCGGAGCCGGCTCAATTGCATTTTAGGCGGGTAACCCGATTTGGTGTGCCGGCTTATCCCTGACTACCGGGATGCCTGGCCTGGTTTGGCCCGGGCTCCCTGCTTGCCGGTATTTTTACAATATCCAGGTTTTCAGGGTAGGATGGGGGTGGTGGAACGCGGAATCTTTGTCCGTTCAGTTCACCAAACCAAGATCAGTTATGCGCACACTACTCAGCACATTTTTGTTGCTCACCTGCTTGTTGCAGACGCCGGTTATGGCCCAGATGGCCGATCAGGACGCCACTTTCACCAATTATTTTCGTCGGGAGACCGATTGGACGGCCGGCGACGCGACCATCAGTATTCCCTTGCCGGGAAACAAAGTTTTGTGGCTTTTTGGTGACAGCCACATCGATGGGTACCAGGCTGCCGACACTTCGCTGCCGTGTCAGTTTCAGGTCCGCAATGCCGCTATGGTGCAGGAGAAAAGCCATCCGGACTCCATGATCACGCTGCTGGGACCTGGCCCCAACCGGACACTTTTCAAACTCTATTCGCCGGAGCCGCCTCACCACTACTTTTGGCCCGGCCACGGCTATGCCACTGCGGATACGGTGTATATTTTTTTGAACCGGTACCGCGACACGGTGGAGATCATCAACAATGATTCGGTGCCTAAAAAATACTTTCTGGGCACCTACCTGGCCAAGATGACCTTGCCCAACCTGGAATTGGCCGGCATCGTTGCCTTGCCCGATCGCGCCGGCATCGTTTTTGGCCGCTGGGTATTGTTGCCGGTAGAAAGCAACTACGCATTCATCTACGGCAACCGGCTCGAATCTTCGGGCGGGTTGCTGGTTTGGAAACCCTACGTCGCCCGGGTTTTATCCAGCAACCCGCTGGGGCCCTGGCAGTTTCGAACCGCAAGCGGCTGGAGCACCAATCCGCAATCGGCCGTCACGCTTTGCCCGGCATACGGCGTTTCGCCGGGCTTCAGCGTTTGTCAGCGGTCGGGGCGTTTTTACCTGTTCACACAGGAAAATGGCTATCTGGAATGCGGAAAAGGGCGAAAAATATACGCCATCGGCGGAATGAGTACACCCTGGGGCGTTTTTTCGGAACGGGTGGTGATTTATACGATCGATAATGAATACGACGAGAAGTACCTGATGACGTACAATACCTATGCCCACCCGGAATGGACCAACAACGCCAAGTTGCTGCTTTCCTACAATGTCAATGACAAGTACGATAAAACGGCGCCGAATATTTGTCCGTCGCAATGTACACCTGGCCAGCCTGACCGAATGAATGCCGATACCTACCGGCCCAAATTTATCCGGGTTCCCTGGTCGGATCTGATCAATGGCACCCCGCCATCGGTGCAGGGCGGCGCCAGCAACAACCGGAATGCCCCGGGGGATAATCTGCTGGAGCTCCGTTGTTCGCCCAATCCGGCCAAGGATTTTGTAGAAGTAAGCGTTTCATTGGAAACCCAGACCTCCGTTCGCATCGATATCCTGGATCTCACCGGAAGACTGCTCCACCAGGAGCCGGAAGAAGTGCGGGAAGCCGGTTATCAGCGTTGGCAAATAGTGGTAGAGCAGTGGCCGGCAGGGATTTATCTGCTGCGGGTGCGTGCCGGCGGGCAGGAGTCGGTGCGGCGCCTGATCCGCCAGTAAACGCCGGGTATCTTCGGTTCTTTTTTTTAAAAAAGAGTTTGAACAAAGGGCCACCTCGGAAGTACCTGAACATTGGTCATTTCAAGTTAAATAATTTGGTGCCGGCGTAGCCCCTGGCCTTGGAGAGGCCAGGGGCTACGCCTTTTTTCATACCAGACAGCATTTGCAGGGCAGGCGGTATCTAGGCGGTATTGCTTACTTCAAACCTACCGTCTTATGTGTAACCGCCTATTTAGCCTGCTACTGCTGTGCGCAGCCTGCTCATCGTCCTTGGCCGCTCAACGTGCCGTCAACCCCCTGGTGCACAATGGAATTGTGGTCGCGTTGTCTGACAACGTCAACAACTACATTTTTGCGCCCTACCTGGTCCTCGAACCCAGCCCCGACAGTTGTGTCAACTACGCTTTTTCCAACAACCCGAACGACCTCGTCCGCAATTTTAAATGCGACGAACTGGGCACCCAGCCGCTGACCATCTGGACCTTCAGCGCCGGCGCGCTTCGGCCTACCGCTACGCGCACCTATGCCCTCATCCAGGACAACCTGGGCGATTGCCCCGGCTGGACCGGTGGCCAAAAACCCATTGTTTGTTGCCGCAACGGCCTCGCGCTCGCGCTGAATGGCGGCGGCGAAATCACCGTCACGCCCGACATGTGGGACCTCAGTACGGCCGTTTGCAACAACGACCCGAATATTCAACTGTCCTTCAGCGCCGATCCCACCGACACCACACTCACCCTCGATTGTTTTTACGCCGGCGGCATCAACATTATCCAAATCTGGGCAACCGGCAGTACCGGCCAGCAAAACTACGCTGAGGTCTATTTCCAGTTGCAAGACTATCTCGACGGCTGCTCCGGCAACGGCAACGTCGACGCCCCCATCCCCCAGGCCACGATGGGCAGTTCCATCACCCTGAACTACAATGGCCAGGCCATTGTGCACGCCAGCGAGCTGGACGCCGGCAGTTATGCCGACAGCAGCACTTGCCAGCCGCTCCGGTATTCCTTCTCGGCCGATACCAACGATGTCGTCCGAACCTACACCTGCTCCACCCTGGGTACGAAGGCCGTTCAACTGTGGGTGACCGACGCCTGCGGCCAGCAAAACTACCTGGACACCTACATCCTGGTCAACGACAACGGCGCCTGCGGCCAACTCAACCAGGTGCCTTCCAACGACAACCTCGCCAACGCGATCTCGCTCCATCCGGAGAACGTGTGCTCCCTGACCTGGTCCAACCGCAACACCACCACAGAAGCCAATGAACCGGTGCCCAGCCTGGGCGATTGCAGCGACCCCAACACCTGGTGCGATTCGCTGGGCGCCGAGCACAGCGTCTGGTTTACCTTTGCTGCGCCGGCCTCCGGCACCGTCCTGCTGAATACGGCAGGCATGAACACCCAATTGGCCGTTTGGGAGCTGCTGGGCGGCGACATGGTGCTGGTAGCCGCCAACGACGACCTGCCCGGCAACGCCGAAGGCGCCTCCGGCCTCAGCCTGAGCTGCCTGGAAGCCGGCAAAACATACTGGATCCAAATCGACGGCCACAACGGCGCCGTCGGCCAGTTTACCCTCGAATTCGGGATGTCCAACCTGACCTGTGCCGTGTCCGGCCAAAACGAGCAGGCCCTGGCCTGCGGCGCCAAACCGGTGACGCCCATCCAATCTACCGGCACCGGCGCCTGGCAATACCTGCTCGACGCCGACCAGGTGCCGGTAGCCGCCATCAACGACCGGGGCAATGCCCTGGGCCAAATCACCGCCGATTTTATGATCAACGGCGATACGGTCCGCACCGACGCTGCCGGCAACCATTACCTCGACCGCAACTGGACCATCAACGTCCAGAACCAGCCGCAAACACCGGTTTGGGTCAAATTTTTCCTGACCAAAGATGAATGGGAACGCCTGGCCAACACCAGCGGCGGGCCCACAGCGCCCAACTTGCTGCACGGCACCAAAGTTTCGGGCAGCAGCTGTGGCAACTACGAAGAAGGCGGCACCTTGCTGACCAACCAGGGCAGTTATGCCGTCAATGCTGGCGGAGACCTGGCCAATCTGTACGAAATCAGTAGTTTTTCTTCCTTTTACCTGCACGGCGGCAACACCCTGACGGGCACCCGCAGCCCTCGAACCCTGCCTTTGGCGGTGTATCCCAACCCGGCCCACGACGCGGTGCGCCTCGTCGGATTGCCGGAATCTGCCGACGGTTTTCAGGTAACGCTGACCGACATTGCCGGTCACCAGGTGTACCAGGCGTTGCTGCCCGCAGCCGGGCTAAGCCTGGCTTTGCCCGCCCTGCCGGCAGGTTTTTACCTGCTCCAGGCGACCGATGGCCAACAACTGTTTAGCGGAAAACTGACGATCGAGTAGGGAAAGGAAAACATTAATCCGGCTTATTAAAATTGGAACAAGCGGCTGTCTTCGACGTACTCGGGGCAGCCGCTTTGCTGTATCGGGGCCTTGTTTCCACAGGATAAGCCATGCTTTCGCACAAATTCCGTTCTTTTACAGCGGCAAAACAAAACGACAGCATGTCCATGAAAACATTCCTTTCCGCCCTTGGCGCAGCCATTTTCTCCCTGATCCTTTGTCCGCAAGCGGCCCTGGCGCAGATCAACGATGATTGCGGGGGCGCAGAAAACATCCCCGAGGTAGAAAACTTTTGCTCCCCGCTGGGCGCCGGCAATACGTTTTTCGCCAGCCCCAGCCCCGGCCCCAAGCCCAGTTGCGCCCTGTCGACCGTGCGGGATATCTGGTTTTGCTTCACCGCCATCGCCACGGATGTGAGCCTGGTGATCAATGGTTCCAGCGCCAGCCCAGGCGGCACCCTCGGGCGGCCCACCGTGGCCCTGTACAGCGGCAGCTGTCCCGGCGCCTTGACCGAACTGGCCTGCGCGCACGACAACTCGTCCGACATTGTCGAACTCCAAACCGGCGGCCTGACGCCTGGCGAGAAATACTACATCCGCGTCGATGGTTCCTTTCCCGGTAGTTTTCAATATTGTATCCGCAATTTTTTTGACAAAGGAAACCTCTCCGCCGATTGCCCCCGCGCCCTAGCCTTGTGCGACAAAACGGGGTTCATCGTGAGTGCGGTCACCGGCAGTGGCGACGATCCCACAGAGATGGACGATGCCCCCTGTTTTCCCGGCCCCGGCAGCGAAACAAACTCCACCTGGTTTGTGTGGACGGCTGCCACCGCCGGCACCCTGGAGTTTACCCTGACGCCCAACAATCCCAATGACGACATCGACTTCATTGTGTACCGCCTGCCCAATGGCCCCAGCGATTGCAGCAATAAAATTGTGGAACGCTGTATGGCTGCCGGCGATTTTTTTGCTACCAGCGATTGCATGGGTCCTACCGGCCTGAGTGCTACCGCTACCGATGTTTCTCAACCGGCCGGCTGCCTGGCCGGAGAAGATAATTTCCTTGCCGCGCTGCAAATGCAGGCCGGCGAAACCTACGCCCTGGCCATCAATAATTTCACCTCCAGCGGCAATGGTTTTCAATTCGACTGGGGCGGCTCTGCCGAGTTGCAGGGGCCGCAGGTTGGCTTTGTCGACGACAATGAAAAAGACTCCATCTGCGTCGGCGAATACGTCATGTTTACCGACACCTCGGTGTTTGTCAGCGGCAATATCACAGGCTGGGAATGGAACTTTGGAAAAGACGCTATTCCGGCTACCGCCGACAGCGTAGGGCCGCACAACGTGCAGTACAGCTCGGCCGGCATCAAAACCGTCACGCTGACCATCCGCACGGCCGATGGCTGCCAGGTGACGGCTGTTGCACAAGAATTGAAAGTCGACAACTGCTGTGCGCTGGATGCAGCGGTGCAACTGAGCCCCGGCTGTCCGGGCGAGGCCGGCGCTACGGCCCATATTTTGCCGATCAATGCCCTGGCGCCGCTGGAACTGGCCTGGAATTCGGGCCAGACGGACACGCTCGTTACCGGCCTGGGCGCGGGCAATTATGCCGTTACCATTACCGATGCACACGATTGCCTGGTGCTGTTGTCTTTTGAAGTAACCCAGCCCCTGATTACCTACACCCCACCCAAAGACACGACCATTCTGAAAGGCACGGATGCCGTCCTGAGCATCAGCACCAACGGCCCAAATGCCAGCAGCGAATGGACCGGCGGCGGCCTGATGGAAAACGGCCCCACCATCACGGTATCGCCGGACGATACGACCAAATACTACGTCGCCACCCTAGCCGGCGATTGTAGTTTTCTCGATTCGGTCACCGTTTTTGTGCTCCAGGAGTTGTTTGAAATGCCCAACGCATTCACCCCCGACCGCGACGGCACCAACGACGAGTTGTTGCCCGCTGCGCGGGGCATGGAAGTGCTCGAATTCCGGGTTTGGTCGCGCTGGGGCGATCTGGTGTTTGACGATCCTTCCAAGGGCTGGGATGGAACCGTGGATGGAAAAGATGCGCCCTCTGATTTGTATGTGTACCGGATCACCTACCAGCGCCTGAACGGCGAACAGGTTGTGCAAAAGGGCGATGTTGTGTTGTTGCGCTAGCGAAAACAATTACAATGCTTTAGTATGACATACCGTGCTCATTTTCTGGGCTGTTTGCTGCTATTGGCCTTCCTGGTGCCAAATTTTCTGACGGGACAATCGTTTCGCAAGGGGTATAAAGCCTACCAGCGTCGCGATTTTCCGGCGGCGGTTTCTATTTTTCAACGGCACCAATCCAAGCCCAAACGGGCGGCCGGCGCGGGCTATTTTATTGCCAAAATCCAACTGGCCAATACCCGCGACTTTCCCGGCCTGCTGGCGCTCGACAATGATTTGCGCCACAGCGACAGCCTGTGCCGCCGCCTGTCGCCCAAACGTGCGCGCCGCTGGCAACGCAAATACGGCCTGGACACCGCTGCTATCCTGGACTTGCGCCTGCAAACCCAACGCTGGATGGTGGCCTGGGCTCGGGCCCGGGGCACCTTGGGTGCGCTAGACTCGCTGCTCCAGGGCCTCTCCAAGCCTTTGCCGCCGCTGCCGCCGGAAATCGCCGCCGCCCGGGTCGATATCGTCAACGCCCACCTGGATGCCAGTGACTACGACGACATGACCCTGATCCTGAACCGCTACCTCGATGCGGTTTTGCCCGACAACTACTACCAAACCCGCCGGATGAACGAACAGATCTGGCCGGCATTTCTTGAAAAATACAGCCCTTGCGCGCTCGACCAATTTGGCGCCGCGCACCCGCGCACGTTTGTCGGGCGCGACTGCTGGCGCCGCGAACTGAAACCCCTGTTTTGCTCGGGCACCTTGTCCGAATTGCTGGAATTTCACCAAAACAACCGCTGGACGGCCCTCGAAGTCGTGCTGCTGAACACCATCGCCGACCGCGCTGCCGATAGCCTCGCGGTGGCGGCCCTGTCGGCCGAACAGCAGCAGCACTTGGCCGATCTGCGCCGCCGCAATGCCCTGCGCAGTGCGTTGCGCTCGGGCATGGCGGCTCGGGATACGAGTACGACCCTGCGCGAGTGTATCGCCTACATCAGCCGATACGCGCCCCGTTACTCGGCTTTTCGCCTGATGGAAGAAAGCCTGCAATTTTTCCTGGAAGGCCGGCACTACGGCAGTGCCATTCGGTTGCTGGAAACGGTGCGCCCGTATTTTACCGACTCCCTGCCGCCGCCCTGCGCCACCAATTTTGATTTTCAATTGCGGGTAAAACCCTGGATCGACGGCAAGTTGCCCATTTTGCGCGAGCCGGACAAAATCGTACAACAACGCCCGTTGACCGCGCTGAATACGCCGGAGGGCGATGAGTTCAGCCCCGTCGTATCGGCGGATGGGCTGGAAATATTCTTTGCGGCCCGCAACCGGCCCGGCAACCTGGCCGGCGCCGATGTGTTCTATGCCCGCCGCAGCGACCGCAACGCCGAATGGCCCGCTCCAGTGTTGGTGCCGGGGCTGTCCGGGCCCGGCCAGCAAATCCCGTTGAGCCTCACTGCCGACGGGCGGCAGTTGCTCTTGTGGCACCAGGGCAAGTTGCAGCTGTGCCGGCGCCCGAAGGCTGGCGCCGAATGGGGCGCGCCCGTGCCGCTGCCGGTGGGCGGGATCGAAATTATGGGCAAAGGCTTTCTGAGTGCCGATGGCAAGACCTTGGTGCTGGAAGGCGCTTATTCAGCCGGCGGCGCCACGTTGGCGCCCGATCTGGATCTTTTTGTCAGCGAGTTGGACCCCACTACCGGCGCCTGGAGCCGGCCCAGCGCTCTGGGCGCCGACATCAACACTGATGGCCAGGAAACCAGCCCTTTTTTGAGTCCCGACGGTAAAACCCTCTGGTATTCGAGCAGCGGCTATCCGGGACTCGGCAGCAGCGACGTGTTTGTTGCCCGGCGCAACAGCGACAACTGGACCCGCTGGGAACGCCCGCAAAACCTGGGCAAAGAATGGAACGATACCTACCCGCACCGGGGCTTTACCACCATTTCCCTGGAGTCAAAACTGGGCTGGTGGAGTACCGAAAACGGTGATCTGTGGGAAGGTGTGCTGGATATTGGAAAGTAGGCGCGTGGTTACGAGCATGTTGGGGATTTTCCCGCCGGGCCCAAAACGGTTCTTTTTCCGTCACCTTTCGCCTTTTTTCAGTCCCGTAGCCCCCACTATGCTCCTTCAAAAACCCGAAAATTGACGAAAAAAGCCCTCGTTTTTGGCTCCGGCAGAAAACCCCCAACATGCTCAAAAAAGAATGGGCCGGACAGCCGTTTTTGGCAAGGTGTCCGGCCCATTGCAGCGTTGCGCTAGTTGAGGGAAAACGGCGATTCGAGCTGTACGCGACCCCTGAAATTTTCTTTTTTAGGATACTGCAAGCGGACTACGCCATTGTCGGACTCTACTTCCAGGCCATCCAGGTCGAGGGCATCCGGGTTGAGGTCAAACTGCCGGCGGAAGCCCTGGGGCCGGTGGCCGGTATGCCAGTTGCGTCGGACGCCGTAGGGTTCGAAGGCCAGTTTGTCGGGTTCATAGCGCACTTCGATACTTCGGTCGGTGCTGAAGAAACGCAGTTCTTCGATGGATATGCCCGGCACATACAATTCAATAAAAAAGGCATCCAGCGTTTCGAAAATATTTACGGCCGGCATCATGCTGAGTTGAAACGGCAGTGTTTCGCGGGCGGCATTCCAAGTCTTTTGGGTGGTGAAATCATCGAAAAAGACCGGCTTGTCGGCAGGCAGGTGGCGGTTATTTTGAGCAGGGTACATGACGTGTGCTTTTTTCTGTGAGAAAAAAGGTTTTAGGCTACGGTATGCTGTTCAAACAGCGTTCCAGCCCGCATCGTTCCGCACAAATGCGCCAATATGGCAATTTTACGAAACGGTGACCGTCAAAATGGCATTTGGTGTTTCGGGGTGCGTGTTTCGTGTTTCGGGGTGCGTGTTTCGGGAACAGATCTGAGTACGCAGGAAGGTAAGTTTTTCGGCTTTTCGCGTCGGGAGAACCCCACCCCTGCCCCTCCCCATAAATGGGAGGGGATCTCAAAAACGGGTAAAATTATTTGACAATCAATATTTTAAACCAAAAACGACAACCCCTCCCATTTATGGGGTAGGGGTGGGGTTCTCCCGGCGTGAAAAGCCGCGAACCCCAAATTTTACGCCACCCGATTTCACCCCAGCTTCCAAAATCGAAAAAGGGTACTTTAAAAAAAGATTCAATATGCTAAAAAAACAAACCTTTTTGCCGTTCCTATACCGCTTCTCCGCCGCACCCCGCACCCCGCACCCAAAAACATGCACCCCGAAACACGAACCCCGAACTATTGCCCCAATTTCAGGACCAGGCCTGCCGTAAGCCGCAGGATGCGGCTGGTATTTCGTCCGCCCAGAATATAGCCCCCGCTGAAGTACACGCCGTTTTTTCCGCTTTCTGAATAAAAAAACGTGCCACCCACTTGGGTGTAGGAAACGCCATAGGCCTGAGGCAGGTCCGGTGTATCGGGCTGGTAATCGGTACCTGCTTGGGTCCATTGCCACTCCAGCCAGGCATCGGCGTAAAAACGGGCGGCCGGGAACCCGATTTTGGCGAGCAGGGTAGCAAAATCGGCGGGCGGCACGGCCTCGTAGTCGGGGCGCAGTTGCCGGATGCGGGCGATATCGGCGCCGCGCAGCCGGTCGAAGCGCCAGTTGTAGCCGCCGGTCAGGTTCAAAAAGATACCGGGCGGGGTTTCCCACTGCACGATCAGCCGGGCCGGTGCAATCAGGGCTTTTTGCCCCAGGGCGCCAGTCAGCGCCGGCTCGTAATTGCTCAGCGGAAAGGCCAGGCCACTGGCTACCAAAACGTTCAGGGTGCCGGCGCCGGAGAGGCTGCGGCGCCAGGGCCGGTATTTGACAAACAACCCTCCGTCCTGCAAGCCGCTGCGCTGGGGGGTAAACACGTAGGCCGCCGTAGCCACGAGATCGATCCGCTGCCCAAGGCCATATTCGGCAAACAGGCTGAGCATGTTGCCTTTGTACGCCAAGGGATAGGTTTGACCACCGGCGCCGGCAAAATTGCGCGCCGAATTGAAGGAAAACGAAGGCGCCAGGTCCAGCACGCCCTTGCCCTTCAGGTAACCGTCGAGCGGTCCCTGGGCGCGCAGGCTAATGGCCAATAGCAGGCAGCAGCCTAAGAGGAGCGTGTATCGTGGTGTGTGTTTCGTGGTGCGTGGTGCGTGTTTCGTGTTTCGTAGTGCGTGTTTTGGGACAATCAGGAAGAGAAGGGGGGAAGCAGAAATGCAAGTTTTTGGACTTTTTACGTCGGGAGGACCCCACCCCTGCCCCTCCCCATGAATGGGAGGGGTTTTCTTCTTGGTGTAAAATATTGATTGTCAAATAATTTTATCCGTTTTCGAGACACCCTCCCATTTATGGGGAGGGGCCGGGGGTGGGGTTCTCCCGGCGTGAAAAGCCGCAACCCTCAAGTTTTCCGCTACCCGGTTTCAAGCCACCTTCCAAAACCAAAAAAATGTACTTCAAAAAGATTTAATATGCTAAAAAACAAGTCTTTGTGTCTTTCCTAAATCGCCGCTCCGCCGCACCCCGAAACACGCACCCCGAAACACGAAAAAAACCCGCTACCCAAACATTTCTTTTTCCACCAATTGACACAAAATATGCCCGATCAGGATGTGTGATTCCTGGATGCGGGGCGTGTCACCGGAAGGGACATTGAGCAACAGGTCGCAGCGACCGGCCATTTTGCCGCCGCTGGCGCCAGTAAACCCGATGACGCGCATGCCCTGCGTATGGGCCATGTCAACAGCCTCCAGGATGCCGGGCGAAGTGCCGGAGGTGCTGATGGCCACGAGAATATCGCCCGGGCGGCCTGCCGCTTGTACCATACGCGAAAACACCCGGTCGTAGCCGTAGTCGTTGGCGACAGCAGTCACATAGGAAGAGTTGACGTGGAGCGCCTCGGCAAAAAGGGGCGGCCGGTCGGTGTAAAAGCGGCCCGACAATTCGGCCGACAGGTGTTGGGCATCGGCTGCACTGCCGCCGTTGCCGCAAAACAACACTTTGCCATCCTGCCGAAAGGTGGCCACCATCCAGTCGGCTGCCAGCGCTATTTTTTCCAAAAAAGCAGGGTCGGCCAATATGGCTTCTTTGACGGCGATGCTGCCGCGTATGGATGTTGCAATACTATTGTCGTTCATCTTGTTGTACGGTTCGGCTGATCCAGCCATGTCCTTGAAAAATCGCTAGTCCCGCGCGCCAGCGATGGCGCCAGCGGCCCATATCGACGACCATGTCGGCGCGGCTATCGAGGGGCAAAGTTCCGTGCTTTTTTTGCAAAAGCAGGTAGTGTTGCAGACAAACCCGCGTGATGGCGCACAGCAAATGTACGGCCCAGGCAGCCGACGCGCGTTGCAAACCGGAAAAAGGGGCTGTTTGCAAGGCCTGCCGGGTGGCCGCTACCTGCTGTTCAAACACTTGCACCAGCGTCGAAAGCCGGTGCTGCGCGGCCCAGGTGGTCGCCAGGGTTGCCGTCCCGTTTTGCCGGTCGAACCAGAGGTCGAAAATATCGTCGCAAAGTTGAATCAAACCACCGAACTCAAACAGGGCCTTTTGCTCGGCGGCCGAAAGGGGAGGAGCCAGCAGGCAGCGGAACAACAAAACCGAACAGCCGCCTTTTTCGGCCGTCAGCCGAAGCAGTTCCCCGGCTTCCGGCGCCCGTGCGCCGCGCTGGCGGCCAGCGGTTTCCACCTGAAATACACGTTGTAAAAAATGCCGGAACAGCGGCAGCCGTTCCGCCGGCAAGCCCTGCTCCACCCGCTGTAGCAAATGCAGCGCCAGCCCGCGCGGATCAACGCGTCGGCCGTACTGCTCCGGGCTGTCGGCCGCAGTTGTGCCCGGCTGCGCCGGAAAACGGTCGGTCAAATCGTCAAAAAAACAAGCCAGGGCAGCGAGTTGTGCAAACGAGGCGGATTCCGATGGGCTCCACCGGCGCCCCAGCAGCAGCCCGAATACCGCCGCCAGGTAGGTAGTCCCCCAGGCATAGTGTTGCCAGCGGCGCTGTTCCGCCGGGCTCAGCCGGCTGCCGGCGGGTAGTGCCAGATCGGCCAGGGCCTTGGTCCGCAAGTAACCGGCGGTTCGGCCAAACGCCAGCAGCAGGCCGGCTACGGCCCGGAAAAACGCGCGGAACTGCTGGAGCCGCCGCATGTCAGGTGATTTTTTTGCCGCCCGGCAACGCCCGGATGAGCAGCACGGCGCTGAACGTCGTCAGGGTGACCATCGACACCAAAATGGGGATAGCTTTGGCGGCGTAGGTCACGCTGTGCCAGTAGCCACATTGCGACCACCAGTCGAGCACCAGCACATGCGCCAGGTAAATGCCAAAACTCGCGGCCGAAAACTCTTGTTCAATCTCCAACAAAGGCCGTCGGTTCCAACTGTGCCGGGCCACCAGCAGCCAGCCGGCCGCTGCCAGCGTGACGTTGGGCGTGAGGTAGTCGTAGAAATAGGTTTGAAAAACACCGGCGGCTTTGCCATGCCAATAGCCGCCCAGCGCGGTGGCTACCGTGCCGCCGATGGCCAGGCCCCAGCCCAGGAGCAACACGCCCCGTTTCGACCAGCGCCAGGGCGCAATGCCGGGCGCCTCTGTTGTTTCGCCGGCCAACACTTTATGGCCCAGGTAATAGCCCAGTACAAAGTGCCCGACCTGGTTGGTGAACAATTCGAAATGCAAACCGATTTTGACGCCAAAAAAGACATAAAACAATTTCATGAACCAGGTGCCCAGCATACACACCACAAAAAAATACCAGAAATCCTGCTCGCGCGCCTGCCGTACCCAAGGCCGCAGCACCGGGTACATGAGGTAAAGGCCCAGGATGAGGTAGATAAACCACAAGTGGTAGTGCACGGGCCCTTGCACGATCTTGAGCAGGGCTTGCCCCAGGCTGGGCGGGTCATTTTTGGCCAGGTGGCCATAAATCAGGTAAATGCCCATCCAAAACAAAGCCGGTATGAGCACGCGGGTCAGGCGTTTTTGCAAAAAAGGGATCGTCGGGTAGTCTTTGCTCAGCAACAAAAAGCCACTCAGCATGACAAAGAGGTTAACGGCCGGCCGGCCCAGCGCGTCCCACCAGTTGCCGGCCCACCATTGCCAGGTATCGAAATCAGGAAACTGGTGAGCGATCGGGGCCGACAAGTGGATGATAATCACCAGTACGGTGGCCCAGTTGCGCAGGCGGTCGGCCCAGAGCAGGGGAGCGGAAGTTGGTATCGTTTTCGTCATGCGGGTCGGAAAATCTCAGGTCGAGGCGGTTTGTGGTATTGCCGGCTGGGTATAGCAGGTTAGGTTGTCCGAAAATGGCCTTCCAGATAGAGCACGGCCTGCCCGCTGATGCGTACCCGTTCGCCTTGCAGGGTACAGCGCAGGGCGCCTTTTCGTTCGGAACATTGGATCGCGCTGAGGTGGTTTTGGCCCAGCACCCGGGCCCAATAGGGGGTAAGGGTAGTATGCGCCGAACCGGTCAC
>JADLDL010000200.1 GCA_020846655.1 Saprospiraceae bacterium
GTCGAACGATTTTCGATCGCCTTGAATCTCAACCCAACCGAAATTAAAAACAACCCTAAAATCAAAGAACTTTTATTCTCAACTAGTTATGTCAATATGGCCGCTTGATTTCTTCACGAACCATTGAGTATCATTTTGTAAATAAACTTTGAGAACCCCTCGTTATAGTTTTCATCAACGCTATATATTGCCACATACAGCAAGCGGGCACTCCCGCCCAGGGTGTGCCCGCTTTTAATTCGGATCAATGTGTATGATTCTCAGCAAAGGCGGCGTAAACACCGCGCTACCGGGCTTTACGACAGCGTACTCGGGCACACATACGCGCTCACCGCAAATTTGCCGCTGTCTTTGATGGCCTTGAAGCCGCCTTGCACGTCCACCAGGGTGTCGTAGCCGCGGGCCCGCAGGATGCTGGTAAAGATCATGGAGCGGTAGCCGCCGGCGCAGTGGATGTAGGTGGTTTTGTCTTTGGGCAGCAACAGCATGGACTCGTTGACATAATCCAGCGGCGCTGTTTCGGCGCCCTCGATATGCTCGCTGAGGAATTCGCTGTTTTTGCGCACGTCGAACACCGGTGCGGCCGGGTTGGCGGCCAGGCGCTCGTCGAGTTCATCGACCGTGATGCTCTCGATTTGGTCGGTTTCCAGGCCGGCTTGCTGCCAGGCTTCGATGCCGCCGTCGAGGTAGCCCAGGCAGTAGTCATAGCCGACGCGGGCCAGGCGGGTCACCACTTCTTCTTCGCGGCCGGGCGCGGCGATGATGAGGATTTCCTGTTTGACATCGGGGATCAGGGCGCCCACCCAGGGGGCGAAGGAGCCGTCGATGCCGATGTTGATGGAATTGGGCACGAACGCGCGGGCAAAGGTCTGCGGGTCGCGGGTATCGAGAATGAGGGCGCCGGTTTCGTTGGCGGCAGCCTCGAAGGCGCGGGGCGAGAGGGCTTGGGTGCCCCGGCGCATGACCTCGTCGATGCTGTCGTAGCCGTTTTTGTTGAGGGCTACGTTGAGCGGGAAATAGGCGGGCGGCGGCAGCAGTCCGGTGGTCACTTCCTTGACGAACTCGGCTTTGGTCATGTTGGCCCGCAGGGCGTAGTTGGTTTCTTTTTGATGGCCCAGGGTGTCGAAGGTTTCTTTCGACATGTTTTTGCCGCAGGCAGAGCCGGCGCCATGGGCGGGGTATACGATCACATCGTTGGGCAGGGGCATGACTTTGTTGCGCAGCGAGTCGAAGAGGGTTTCGGCCAGTTGTTCCTGCGTGAGGTGGGCGGCTTTTTGCGCCAGGTCGGGGCGGCCGACATCGCCGATAAACAACGTATCGCCCGAAAACAGGGCTTTTTCGCGGCCTTCTTCGTCGAGCAGGAGGTAGCAGGTGCTTTCCATGGTGTGGCCGGGGGTGTGGAGCACGCGGAAGCGGATCTTGCCGACGGCAAATTCTTCGCCGTCGGTGGCCACATGGGCCTCAAAACTCGGGTTGGCATTGGGGCCGTACACGATGGGTGCGCCGGTTTTTTTACTCAAGTCCACGTGGCCGCTCACGAAATCGGCGTGGAAGTGGGTTTCAAACACATATTTAATGGTGGCGCCGGCTTTTTCGGCTTTTTCGAGGTAAGGCGTTACCTCGCGGAGGGGGTCGATGACCACGGCCTCGCCGGCGCTTTCGATGTAGTACGCGCCTTGAGCCAGGCAGCCGGTATAAATTTGTTCAATTTTCATGACAGGACAAGTAGTTTGATATTGTTTCAAAATAACGGAAACAAAGGTAACAGGCTTTGAACGGCAGTATTTGTGACAATTGTCACAGCGCTCATAATTTCAGGATTTCAATTCCATTTTTGAGCAGGCGGACCTTTCCGGTTTCCGAGAGTTTTTTCATCAGGCGGGAAATGACCTCGCGGGAGGAATTCAATTCCTGCGCAATTTCGGTGTTGGTGAGGTGCAGGGTGTTGGTTTGAAGGGTGTCGCGGTGCCGGCGCAGGTAGAATTCCAGGCGTTCGTCCATGTTCTGAAACGCGATGCTGTCGATGGTTTCGAGCAGTTCTTCGTAGCGCTGGCGGTAGGTACCCACCACAAAATGGTACCAGGTGCGGTACTGGCGCATCCAGTTTTCGGTGTGTTCCAGGGGCACGACGAGCAGGGTGGAATCGGTTACAGCCCGGGCGGTGACCGAACTGGTGCGGTGGGTGCGGTCGCAAATCAGCGAGAGGGCGCAGCCGTCGCCGGGCTCGAGGTAGTACATAAAAAACTCGCTGCCCTGGTTGTCTTCGCGGTACAGTTTTACGAGCCCGTCGAGGACGATCATGGTGCTGCGGATGTTTTGCCCGGTTTGCAGCAGGGAGGTGCCGGGCGGGGCTTGCACCAGCCGGCCTTTTTCCTGCAATTCTTTGCGCAGGGGTTCTTCGAGGTCCTGAAACAGGTGTCGGTATTTGTCGAGCATAAGGATGACAGGGATTGAGCATGAGGCGCCGCCGCCCGTGCTGGCGCAGGATTGTTTTTGCGCTGCAAATATGGGTGTTGTTGGGCAAGTTCGGTTGGTGTTTTATGCGGGCGCTGTGGTACTTTTCACGGAAATCCTACATTTGTTGCCAAGGCCCCACCCCCGCAATCTTTTTTCAGCCCCCCCAATTAACTCCTAAAATACGATTTTCATCATTCATCCTTCCTGCCTGCATGCATCCGAAACCTGTCCGTCTGTTGTCGCTTGCCGTTGTGGTGAGTGCGCTTGGTTTTTTTGTCGACGTGTACGACCTTTTGTTGTTTGCCATTATTCGCAAGGCCAGCCTGGCCGATCTGGGCCTCAGCCCTGCGCAGATCCTCACGGAAGGCGAAACCTTGCTGAGTGTGCAGATGATCGGCATGTTGCTGGGGGGCATTTTATTTGGGATTATTGGCGATAAAAAAGGCCGACTGAGTGTTTTGTTCGGATCGATTTTGTTGTATTCGGTGGCCAATATCCTGAATGGTTTGGTGAGCAGCATTCCGCAGTACCTGGTCTTGCGGCTGATCGCCGGCATTGGGCTGGCGGGCGAATTGGGGGCGGGCCTCACGCTGGTGAGCGAGCAATTGCCGAAGGGAAAAAGGAGCCTGGCGGCGGGTTTGATTGCGGGGTTTGGGGTGTTGGGGGCAGTGGCGGCGTTTTTGATCAGCAATGTATTCGATTGGCGCAGTTGTTATTACATCGGCGGCGCCTTGGGGCTGCTGCTGTTGTTGTTGCGGGTGAGCGTACACGAAAGCGGGTTGTTCAAGCAGGTCCGGCAAAGGGATGTGCAGCGGGGCAATTTCCTGATGTTCTTTAACCGGCGCGAGCGCTTCGGGCGCTACCTGAAATGTATCCTGATCGGCTTGCCGGTCTGGTATGTGATCGGGGTGTTGATTGCTTTTTCGGACCAGTTTGGCCAGGCCTTTGGCATCGCCGGGATCGAGCCGGGCAAGGCAATCATGTGCCTGTATATTTTTGTGGGGCTAGGCGATTTGGCGGTGGGCTGGCTTAGCGAACGCCTCCGGAGCCGCAAAAAAACGCTGTTCATCTTCTACGGCATCACCCTGGTGTTCATGGGCTTGTTCTTCCGGCAACAGGGCGGCAGCGCGGAGGTGTTTTACCTGCTGTGCATGGGCCTGGGCTTTGGCATCGGCTTCAACGTGGTGTACCTCACCCTCGGTGTCGAACAATTTGGCACCAACCTGCGCGCCTCCGCCGCGATCAGTATCCCCAATATGGTGCGCGGCGCCCTGCCCCTCATCATGCTCCTGTTCAAAAGCACCCGCAACTGGTTTCAGGACTATGTGACCGGCGCCTGGGTGACCGGCCTCATCCTCTTCGCCATCGCCATCGGCGCCGGCCTGAGCATTCGCGAATCCCACGGCACCGACCTGGTTTTCGTGGAACAATGATATCCAATATCCAAATTAAAACGGAAGGATGGTCCCGCCGTCTTCGTCGGGGTCGCTGAACCAGTCAAAGTCTTCGAAATCTTCGGGAGAGGGTTCGGGTGTTTCGTTGTGGAGTTCGGAGGCGCGGAGGGGGTCGAAAAAATACAGCCAGGCGAGGGCCTCGTCGTCGTTGAAAAATTGTTGCCAGCGGTCGCGGGATTCATCTTGTTCCCAGGGCGGAATCGCGGAGCGGTCTTTGTTGGACCAGCGATGAAAATCAAGTAGGGGAGAGGCGGGCGTTTCGGCGTTGTCGTTCAGGTCGCGCGCCGACTCCCAGATTTCCATGTCCTGCCGGGCGCAGGCATCGAGTTCGTCGCACCAGCATTGGCCGCGGTCGCTGAAGGGGCAGATGCCATCGGCCCGGCGTTCGCAAAAATCGACCGAGGCGCCAAACTCGTGGTTGTACTGCACCGGTTCATGCTCCATCCGTTCTACCATCACGGTATACCGGCGGCGGGCGGTGAGCCTTGGCGGGCAGTCCCATTCAACATTCCAGGCGCGCCACAAGGCTTCGATGGCACTGAGCAAAGCGGCAATCTGGTCTTTGGTCAGCCGTTCGGCCGGTGGAAAAATGCCGGAGGCCAGGCCAAACAACTCGCTGAGGCCAACATAGCGCATTTGCAAGGCCGGCCCTTCCCGCTCGTCGTCGTCGTCGAACGGGTGGCGGAAGCGATATGTGCTCGCGGCGGGAGCATTCCGGGTTGCCGCTTCCACATCGGCCAGTAAATGGTTTAAATAGCGTTGCATGTTGTGCACCAAAGTTGTGCAATAAAAAGCAATTTCCCGAATATTTTCCTCGAAAAAAAAGTATCCGGAGCCATCCTACCAAAGCCAGTTCCTGTCCAGTAACTTTGTCGGTATGTCTTCGATACTCCGTTTTTTACTGTTTCTGCCGGCACTCGGCCTGCTCGCCGGGGCCTGCAGCACGGCGCGGCCCCGCCTTGCTTTCGATCCGAAAACCATACCTGCTGCGCCTGATTATGCCGATTTGAACAACTGGGCGGCACACCCCGACAAAGCCGATCCGGCCGACCGGACACCCCGCGCCGGCCTGTCCGACGGGCAAGCCCAGGGCGCCGTCGATGTGTTTTTTTTGTACCCTACTACCTACACAGGTACCAGCCGCGCGGAAAAAAACTGGAACGCCGCCGTCGACGATGCGGCCACCAACCAGAAAACCGACAGCAGCAGCATCCTGTTTCAAGCCAGCATATTCAACGGCGCCGGCCGGGTGTTTGCCCCCCGATACCGCCAGGCCCACTTGCATACCTTCTTTACCCAGGATAAAAAATCCGCCGCGCAAGCCCTCGATCTGGCCTACGAAGACGCCAAAGCAGCGTTCCGGTACTACCTCGAACACTGGAACCAGGGCCGCCCGTTTATCCTGGCCGGGCATAGTCAGGGCGGCCGCCACGGCCTGTACCTCCTGCGGGATATGGTCGAAAATACGCCCCTCCAAGACCAACTGGTGGTGGCATACCTCGCCGGCTGGCCGGTGAGTAAAACGTTCCTCCAACAACTGAAACCCTGCCAAAGCCCGGACGACACCGGCTGCTATTGCAGCTGGCGTACCTGGGAACGCCGGTACGCCCTGCGCCATTCGTTTGAACAGGATATCGTGTGCACCAACCCCCTCAACTGGAGCACACAGCCTGGCCAGTACGCCCCCAAGTCGCTCAACCAAGGCGCCGTATTGCGCAAATTCAACGTAGTGTTCCCGGCATTGTGCGACGCCGAAATCCGCGACGGTATTTTGATGAGCAACAAACCCAAATTCCCGGGCAGCATATTTTTTACCAGAAAAAACTACCACATCGGAGACCTGAACCTGTATTATTTCAATGTGCGGGAAAATGCAATGGCACGCGCGGCTGCAGTATTGGTCAGGAAAAAATAGACTTGTCGCGGTGAGTGCCGGCGCTAAAAATGGCGCTGTGTCGCGCATCGTGCAGGGCATTCGATATATTTGCCGGAGGCAAAACAACGCCTGATCCACCATGAAAAAACGCGCAGCCCGCAGCCTCTCCCGACGCCAATTTTTGAAAAATACCGGCCTGGCAACGGCCGGGTTTTATATCGTGCCGCGCCACGTGCTGGGCGGCAAGGGTTTTATTCCGCCCAGCGACCGCCTGAACATCGCCCTCGTCGGCCTGGGTGGCAAA
Source organism: Saprospiraceae bacterium (assembly GCA_020846655.1). GTDB lineage: Bacteria > Bacteroidota > Bacteroidia > Chitinophagales > Saprospiraceae > M3007. Next base: position 6,092 of record JADLDL010000200.1, read on the forward strand.
GGTGGCGCGCACCTCGAAGCCATCGGCTCCGCCGAACGCTGGGCCGCTTTTTGCGACGTCGACGACCGCCGGGCCGCCGATGCTTACAAGGCCCACCCGGAGGTGCCCCGCTTCCGGGATTTCCGCAAAATGCTGGATACCAGTGGCCGCGATATCGACGCCGTGATTGTCTGTACGCCCGACCATACGCACGCCACCATCGCCCTGGCGGCCATGCAATCGGGCAAACACGTGTACGTCGAAAAACCCCTGACCCACAACATCGCTGAAGCGCGGCAACTACTCGAAGCCGCCCGCCGCTACGGCGTGGTCACCCAAATGGGCAACCAGGGCGCCTCCATGGATTGCAATGCCGAAGTAGCCGAATGGATACAGGCCGGCGTGATCGGAAAGGTGCGCCGGGTAGACGTTTGGACCAACCGGCCGGTGTGGCCCCAAGGGCTGCCCACGCCCACCGAAACGGCGGGTATTCCGGCCGGACTGGATTGGGACCTCTGGCTCGGCCCGGCGCCCTGGCGCGCCTACAGCGACCGGTACCTGCCCTTCCGCTGGCGGGGCTGGTGGGATTTCGGCACCGGCGCCCTCGGCGATATGGGCTGCCACCTGATCGACCCCGTGTACCGGGCCTTGCAGTTGGGGGCTCCGGTCAGCGTGGAGGCCAGCGCGACGACGGTTTGGCCCGGCGATTTCAAAGAGGCCGACTACCCGGACAGTTGTCCGCCCGCCTCGATGGTCAAAATGGACTTTCCGGCCCGGGGGCGCTGGCCGGCCTGCGAACTGTGGTGGTACGACGGCGGCATCCGGCCCATGCGCCCCGCCGAACTCGGCGCCAACGAGCCCTTCGGGTCCTGGGACGGCGGCGTTTTGTTTGAAGGCAGCAAAGGCAAACTCCTGTGCGGTATTTTCGGCGAAAACCCGACCCTGCTGCCGACCGGCAAAATGCTCGATTTCAAACGCCCCAAGGCCGTGTTGCCCCGCTACACCGACAACCACCAGATGGTGTGGGTCAAGGCCTGCAAAGGCCAGGGGAAAGCCTCTTCGCCGTTCGAATATGCGGTGCCGCTCACAGAGGCCCTGCTCATCAGCAACCTGGCGGTGCGTTGTTACGACATGAAACGCCTCCAGCCCGGTAAAACAGCCGATTCCTGGGCGCCTTACGATTACCCGGGCCGCGTGCGGCTGCAGTGGGATGCCGCAGCGCAGCGCATCACCAACCTGGAGGAGGCCAATCAGTTTGTCGGCCGCGCGCCACGCCAGGGCTGGTAAACCCTGGTGTTCCGGCCGTTTGAAGTGTGACTCGAATAACCCGCAACCGTAGAAAGCAAGCGCACTGCGCAGTATTTTGATACCTTTAAAAAAAATAGATACGATGAAAAAGACACTAATGCTGAGCCTGTTGGCGCTCGTGTTGTTGTTGTCCTGCAACAAAACGGCCTTTACCGGCCGCAAACAACTGAACCTGATTCCGGCCGGCGAACTCAACCAAATGAGTTTTGCCGAATACAAAACCTTCTTGTCCCAAAACAAAACCCTGGCTTCCGGAAAGGATGTGGACCTGGTGCGCCGGGTGGGCAACGACATCAAGGCGGCCGTGGAGGTGTACTACCAGGCCAAAGGCAATTCGGCCGATCTGAAAGGTTTTGCTTGGGAATTCAATGTGGTGGACGACGCTAAAACCGTCAATGCCTTTTGTATGCCGGGCGGCAAAGTGGTGGTGTACACGGGCATTTTGCAGGTGACCCAAACCGAAGATGCCCTGGCGGTGGTGATGGGGCACGAAATTGCGCATGCCCTGGCCAATCACGGCAACGAACGCATGAGCCAGGGCTTGGTGGCCCAACTGGGCCTGTCCTCGCTCCAGTTGGCGCTTTCGCAAAAACCCTCGCAAACCAACGACCTCCTGCTGGCGGCTGCCGGCGCCGGCGCTCAGGTGGGTATTTTGCTGCCGTTCAGCCGCAAACACGAGTCTGAGGCCGACGAAATCGGTCTGTACCTCATGGCTATGGCTGGCTACGACCCGTATGCCGCCGCGCCCTTCTGGGATCGGATGAACAAGTCCGGCGGCGCGCGGCCGCCCGAATTCCTGAGCACCCACCCCGATCCGACTAAGCGCAGCGAGCGCCTGAAAGAACTGTCGGCCAAGGCCCGGGGCTATGCCATGAAATACCCGGTACCCAACAGTTCCAAGCGGAAAAAAGGATAAGTCAAATCGGATTCTCTGTTTTCACCGCCCTTCCCGCGCCTGTTGCGTGGGAAGGGCGGTGCTGTTTTGGTTAAGACGGTGTTAAAATTTAACATTCGAAAAATCCTTAAGGCAACACTAAATGGCGGGCCTTCCCGTTTTGTCTACGTTTTCCGCCAATTGTCAAACAAAATTTCTGCATTTCATGAAAAAACCTCTTCTGTTCGCAGCGTTGCTGCTGATGGGCCGTATTTTTATTGTCGCCCAGACACCTGATCCGGCGCCGGCTTTGTTGCTGTATTTCGACACCGACCGCAGTGCTCTCACGGAGGCCCACCAACAGGAAATCACACAGTTTCTGGCCAATTTGCCCGGCAAACCCACCGATTATTCGATTACCATTGCCGGGCATACCGATGCCCGGGGTTCGGATGCCTACAACCAAAACTTGTCGATGCGGCGGGGCCAGGGTGTGGCTGAATTTCTCGCCGGCCGGGGTTTTCCTCCAGCAGCAGTACAGGTCAATGCCAAAGGGGAAGTGGCGCCGCTGGCGGCCAACGATTCGGACGAGGGTATGCTGCGCAACCGCCGGGTCGAACTCCACGTGGAGCGCGGCGCCTGGAGTCAGCGGCCCAGCGACCTGGTACCACTGATGAAAGTGCATTTTCAGGCGGGCCGGGGCATTACGTTTGCCAGTCCGCTGAGCGGTTCCAGGGTGCAAATCCCAGGGGGCGTGCTGGTGTATCCCGACGGATCGCCGGTGCAGGGCGAGGTGGAATTGCAGTACCGCGAATGGCGCAACCTCTACGATTACCTCTCGTTCGGCCTTCCCATGCACTACAGCGATGGCCGGGGGAGTTTCTTTTTCAATTCCAACGGCATGTTTGAAGTGCAGGCCTACCAGAAAGGACAGGCGCTGGGTATTGCCAAGGGTCAAAGTATCCAGGTTTCGTTTGTGCAGACGCGTGATATGCCGGATGTCAACCTCTATCGTTTCGAGCCGAAAAGTGGCCAATGGGTAACGGCCCCCAGCGCCGGACCGGCTTCGGCGGCGATGCCGGCGGTGCTGAGCGATTTTTTGGTAGAAACAACCAACAATGGCTTCGGCCAAAATTTGTGCACGCCCTCGGCCCTTCGTTTTTCGGCCAAAGACCGGCCGGCCGACATCCTGGCAGAGGCCGTACAAACGGGCTACGAACTGGCTACCGGAGCGCGCCGGAACGCCTCGGCTTTTTTTCAGGATCCGTACCAGGAAGATACTGCGCTGGTACGCCTGTCGGAACGCACGCAGGTGCAGGTACACCGCTACGAGGATGTGAAATCCTATTTCTACATCGAAGATTTACAGGGCAGTTTTGAAGAACTGGGCCTGTTGCGCGATTTCAAATGGGAATACGTGCCCTCGCTGCTGCAAAGTAACTTGACCGATGAAGACATGAACCGCGCCTGGGATGCCGTGTACCTGGCCTACGATGTGGACAACAACCTGTACGATGTGCAATTCGTAAGCCCCAAACTAAAACTGGAAATCAAAGCCCGGATGTTGCGGATGGACGGCCGGCAGGTAACTCGCGAAGAAAACCCGCCCCTGTTTCGGGAATACAAATCGATTCAAAAAAAGCGCTGGGAAAGCAAACTGGCGGAAGTCGCTGCGCTGCGCCGATTTTTGAGCCTTTCGCTGGCGCTGCGCGAAAACGATGAACTCTGCCTGGGACACGTGGAGTGGCTCAAATATTTTGTGAACAACCGGAAAAAAATGGCCGAACGCTACGGCCGCCACGTAGCCGCCGACTACCGCGCCAACCCGGATGCCGGCAACGCGCTGATTCAGGCTTTCAACCAGCGCTGCCGGGCCACCAAAATGGCCAACTTGTCGACTCGGATGCCTCAATCAGACCTGGGCCGGCTGACGGCCACGCTGCAAGTGGTGGATTTCGGGGTGTACAACTGCGACCAGATTTTTCGCCTCGGCGCAGAAACCCAGGTGCTGGCCGCCAGTTTCCGAAGCACCGACGGGCAGCCGATCCAATCCCGCCAAACCAGCATTATCGAAAAATCCAGCCAGATGATGCTCTCAGCGCCTTCGCCCAACCAGGTGTATTACACACCGTCAAAAGCCTTTGATATCGTGGTGACGGGCACCAACGGCCGCACCTACCTGCTGCGCGAATCCGAATTCGCCGCGCTGCCACTGGCCGGCCGCAGCGCCGCCGACTTTGTGCTGGAAGATGTGACCGACCAGGTCAAAACCCCCAAAGACTGGATGCGTGTGCTGGGAATTTGAGTTTATTCCAGTTCTTCGTCGAGGGAGTCGGAAGGGAAGATGAGGTCTTCGTCGCCGGGTTGGAGAGAGTCGACCGGGATGACGAGGAAACCTTCGACGCGGTGGACGAGCCAGCGGCCATTGATCCGCTGGAGGATGAGGGTGTCGGGGATCTTTTCGCCCATTTCGCCTTCGATCAGGTAGTGGCAAATGGCGGAATCGCCCTGGATGTCACATTGGAGATTGTAGAGTTGGGTGTTGTCGGTTTCGGACGTATCGCCCTGGGCGAGGGCATCGAGGAAATCGACGTAGGAACGGGCGAGTTCGGTGCTGTACAGGCGGGCGGAATCGAATTGGTTGTGGTCGATGTAAAATTGCCATTGGCGGACAACCATTTCGGGGGCTGGAGCTGGAGACAGGTGGCAAGCCCAAAGGAGGCAACAGGCAACAAAAGCGCTGCCGGGCGCAAAAGCACGCATACGTTGGCGAGAGTATGTTTTGAGGGACCAAAAGTAGACGATTTTGCCGGAAAAGATTTTTTTAAAAAAGATTTGGAGAAATGATTTCGGCGTTCTTATCTTTGCCGCCGCTTCGCACAAATGAGTGCATACAAGCAAGTTAAAAGTAGGGGCGCATAGCTCAGTTGGTTCAGAGCGCCTGCCTTACAAGCAGGATGTCGGAGGTTCGAATCCTTCTGTGCCCACTTTAAGGATCACTCTTCCCCGGGTGGTCCTTTTTTTATGCCCCAGGCCCGGGAGGGGCATAAAAATCCAGCCCACAGCCCTCAAAAATACAGCGCATGCAAGCGCAGCCTGCCCCGGTCCGTGACCTCCAGCGTTGGCGCCGGTATTTTGATGATGTTCAGGGTGCCGGCCAGCAGGCGCAACAACCGGCTGCGGAAGCCCAAGCGAGTTACATCGATGTCGAAAGAGAGAAAAAACTGCCGCGTGCGCGGGTAGACCGCCGGGTCGAGGCGGTACTCCGCGCAGTCGGGACCCGTACAGTTGACGTTGCCTTTCCAGGCGTAGCCCTGCCCCACAAACAGGTTTTCGGCGCCCATGCCCACCGCCACGTTGAGCCAGCGCGGCAACCAGGCCACCGGCTGCCGGCAAAACGAACGCGGGTTGAGCGATAGCCACACCGTGTTGGCGTTGTAATTTTTCAAAAACAAACTGAGCAATCCGCTGCCGTACACCGTGTTGGAGCGTTCTTGCAGCGTTGTGAAATCGGTGCTGCCGGCCGGCGAAACCGGATAGATGGGGCTGTCGGAATAGGTTTTCGGCCAGGCACTCAGTTTCAGCGCAATGCGCTGCTCCTGCCACCCCATTTGCTGCGCCAGAAACAGGCCCGAACCGAGCAGGTTGAACCCCATGTCGCTCCACGAAAAACCGCCCGGGCTGGAGTAGCCATCGAATACCTCCAGGGTGCCCATGAGCAATTGTCCGCCGGCAAAACCAGCCCAGGCAGCAGGCTTCGGCCGGACGCCCGCCCAATGCAGGCCACTGTACAGCCAGCGACTTTCGTTGTAGGCCAGAAACAAGTGCCCCGCTTTGTCCATTTGGTTCCAGTCGGCCCGGTCGTCGATGCTGTGGAAGCGCCCGGCTGTATTGCTGGCGGCCCAGTTGCGGTGCAGGGTTACCAGGGTGGCGCCGTACAGCGCAGTGGCAGTGCCGACGCCTGCCCAAAGGCGGGGCCGGTGCAGGCTATCGGCCGGCTGAAGGGAAAAAAACGGCGGCTGTTGGGCGCGCAGGCACAGGGGCACAAGCCCCAGCAACAGGCAAAAAACGGCGAAGGTGGTTCGTGGCATGCCGGAACGGGTTGTTTTCGAGCGAAGAGCAAGAACCACACCGAAACTGCGGCTACGCTTCCAATATTTCCGGTCGCTTAGTATAAAAAGTTGCCTGGCCATTTACCTTTGTCTATTCCTCTGCCATAAATAGCCGAATTGATGCCTGTTCTTGATTGGTTTTTACCCCCGAATCCCTGCAAACGATTCGAGAGTAATGCGCGATTGTTTGAAGGCTTAGCAAAAATGGACAATACAGCCATATTGTGCCTGCAGTCGAAAGCCTTGCCTATGGTGAAAAAACTGACGCACGATCAGGGGCTGCCCGCTGAACAGGCGGAAGAGATATTAAATCAAAGTACGGTTGTTTTTCTGCGAAAAATAGAAGAGGGCGCCGACCAGTTTCAAGGGCATGCCCCTTCCACCTACCTCATCGAAATAGCCAAACGGGTGGCCCGGATGGCGACCCGGTCGCAACAACGCGGGCATGAACCCCTCGAAAACGCCCGCGACCTGCACGACGAAACCTGGGAGGCAGAACTCCGCAAAAAGGAGGCGGCCGAACTGACACGACACCTCTTGACCCAGTTGGGAGAACCCTGCCAACAGGTCATTCGCTTACATTATATCGACGGATACAGCGATGAAGAAGCCATCCAGCAACAACTGACGCGGTATTCAACAAAAGACTCGCTGAAAATGAAACGCAGCGATTGCATGAAAAAACTGGTTCAACTCGCGCAGCAATGGAAGATGTCCACAAATATTTGAACGACGACGGCTCCCCCGTAGATCCGGAAAGTGTTCAGCAAGTGATGGAAGGCCTGGCCATGCTGCGGATCGAGGAAAAGGTGGCTGCGGTGGCCGCCCAACGCGCCGCCCTGCGCCGGAAACGGATTTTGCGCGGGCTGTTGCTGGGCGCCCTCCTGGCGGCATTGGTGGCTGCCATTTGGCTGGTGTTCACCCAGTCTGCCAGCGATACGCCCGCTCCCGCCTCCAGCCCATCGCCGGTGCAGCCACCTGCTGCCCCGCCCGACGTTACCCCCAGCCCGGCGCCGCCCGCGTCGAAGCCCCGGCAGCCCATCGCACAGGCGCCGGCCAGCCGCCTGCCCGATCCCCGCTACCCCGCGCCGGCCACCCAGTTGCGCAGCCTGAGCGGATCGGCAGAGGATGCCAAAGCCTTGAAAATTCTGCTCGACCAACTCTGGTATACCGATTACCCAATCCCTGGCCTGCAACCCACCGGCGCTTTTGCCGAAACCGACCAACTGCTGAGCCGACGCGAATTTACCACGGCGTATGCCCGCCTCGACCGCCTGGAGCGCAAACTGCCCGACAACGATACCCTTCGCTACCTGAAAGGCTATTGCCTGCTGGAACTGGGACAAGGCGCCGAAGCCTTGGCGTATTTGGAATCCCTGCAAGGCCGCGTTGCTGCCTGGGACGCCCCATTGGACTGGTATCAGGCCCTGGGCTTGCTGCAATCCGGCCAACAGGACAAGGCCAGGGCCGCGTTCCGGCGCATCGCCGCACAGAACGGGCATCCGTTCCAGGCCTACGGCAAAAAAGGAGTGGAGCTGCTGAAATAACCAACAGATTTGACGCACCAAACCAGGCATAGGTAGGCCCCAAACCCTGCTCCGAAACCAGGCCCCAAGCAAAAATTCCGGATGTCAACTACCCTGCGCATGCCCTACCGAGTTCTGATCTTGTGGTTTCTCCCACACCTGCTTACCGCCCAGATACCCGGCTGCCCTGCCGAACAAGGGGTAGACAGCCTGATCCTGGTTTCGAGGGCGCATACCGACGAACAGGTGTTTGCGCCGGCGCTCGAAACCGCCGCCGCCGCCGAACGCCTGGCCCGCGAACAATGCGGCGCCCGCTCGACAGCCTACGGCAGTGCCTGTTTCAACACTGGCCGCGTGCACCATAGCATGGGCGAATACGAAACGGCCCTGTCCTGGTACCTGCAATCGAAAACCATCCGGGAAAATACCCTGGGCCCGATGCACCCTGAGTATGGCAAAAGCCTGAACAACCTGGCCATCGTGTATGAAGAATTGTGCCAGTTCGAACAGGCTGAACCCTTGTACCTGTCCACCCTCCAGATCCGCGAAACGAACGCCGGCAAACAAAGCGCTACCTATGCCGGCGCCCTGAACAACCTGGCCGGCCTGTACCGGAAAATGGGCGACTTCGAACAGGCAGAGCCCCTCTACCTGGAATCTAAAACTATCGTGGAGCAAATCGCCGGCAAACAGGACCTCCAATACGCCATTGCCCTGAACAACCTGGCTAATTTGTATTACGACCTGACCAACTACGCCAAAGCCGGGGCCTGCTACCTGGAATCCAAAGCGACTCACGAAGCCCTGGGCGACACCGACAGCCCCGACTACATGTTCAACCTGGATAACCTGGGCGCTATTTATCAGGAAACCGGCGATTTCAAGCAGGCAGAAACCTATTACCGGGAAGCGGCGCGCTTGTACGAAAAAACATTCGGAACCGAACACCCGGATTATTTGCTCAGTATGAACCACCTGGCCGTGTTGGACCTTCGCAGGGGCCGATTCGCCGAAGCCGAAGCCTCGTTTTCCAAACTGATGGAGCACAGCGAACGGGTGTTGGGCAAAGACAACCTGGATTACGGCTTTTACCTCCAAAATTTTGGAAACCTCTATTGCGCCACAGGGCAGTACGCCCAAGCAGCACCTCTTCAATGGCAAGCCAGGCAGATCCTCGAACAACATGTGGGCAAGCAACACCCGCGGTATTTCGAGGTACTGGGTTTCCTGTTGGAACTGTATCAAGGTCTGGGTCAGGTCGAACGCGCCCGAGAGTGCTTCCTGGAATTGTCCGAACGAAAAAAAAGCCTGTTGAGCAATGGCGCCCGGTATCTGTCTCAACGAGAGTTGGCCGGTTATGCCCTGTATTTCAAACACGATCAATTTAGTGATATTTCACTGGTGCAATCGCTCCCCGAACTGGCCGGTGTTTGTTACGACAACCTGCTTTTTGAAAAAGGTTTTTTACTCCAGGCTGCACAACGCATCGAACACCTCGAACAAACTAATAGCGCCACGGCAGCCCAATTCCACCTGCTGCGTTCGTACCGCCGCCGCCTGGCCGCTCAATATGCCCTGCCCTCCAACGAACAGCAGGGCGTCGCACTGCTGGAAGACAACGCCAACACACTCGAAAAAGCAGTAGCCCGCCAAACGCCAGGCCTCGAGGAGGCACTGCGGCAAGTCAGTTGGCAGGAAATCCGTGCCCAATTGCAAGCCACCGAAGCCGCCCTGGAATTCACCCGCTTTCGCCTGGCCGGCGCCGCCCAAAACGACAGTGTGCTGTACGCCGCCCTGCTCCTCCTGCCGGGGGCCGAACACCCGCTGTACCTGCCGCTTTTTGAGGAAACACAACTTGCCCGCCTCCTGCAACACCCCGGCAAGCCGGGCGCCACTTCCCTCAACGAACTGTACGCCCCCAACTACCACGGCAGGCAGTTGTACGATTTGATCTGGAAACCCCTGGAAAAATACCTGGCGGGCGCCCAGACGGTGTTTTACTCGCCCGACGGATTGCTGCACCGCATCAACATCGGCGCACTGCCCACCCGTACCGGCCAAGCACTCGCCGAAACCCTCCGCCTGGTTGCCCTCGGCAGCACCCGCCAACTGGTACAGCACCCGGCGCACAACACAACAGCCGAGGCAAGTCCCCAAGCCGTGCTGTACGGCGGCATTCGATACGAATCGGCCGGCAGCGCCACCGAACCGGCACATCCAGCGGCTTCCCCGGAATCGGTTGTTGCCCGCCAACGGGGCCCCTGGATTGGACAAAGCGATTCGACCCGGCGCGGCGACACCTGGGAATATCTCCCCTGGACCGACGTGGAAGTCACGAGCATCGGAGACATCCTCCAGGAAGCCGGGTATACCGTCCAAACGGCCAAAGGAGCCGCCGCTACCGAAGAATCGTTCAAAGCCATCGGCAGTCCGCGCGTGTTGCACCTCGCTACGCACGGGTTTTTCTTTCCCAACCCCGGCAAACCGAGGGGCAACCTGAGCGGCTATACGAGTTCCGAAAACCCGCTGATCCGCTCCGGCCTGATACTGGCCGGCGGCAACCAGGCCTGGAACACAGGTAGGCCACTGCGGCCCGGACAGGAAGATGGTATCCTCACCGCCTATGAAGTCAGCCAGATGGACCTCTCCAACACCGAATTGGTGGTGCTCTCCGCCTGCGAAACCGGATTGGGCGATATTCAGGATGCGGAGGGCGTGTACGGGCTGCAACGCGCCTTCAAAATAGCCGGTGCGCGCTACCTGCTCATGACGCTGTGGCAAGTGCCCGATTTTCAGGCGCAAGCCTTCATGACAGCCTTTTATTCGCATTGGCTGGATGGCCGGCAACCGATACCTGATGCCTTCCGGGCCACCCAGTCCGAACTGCGGGCGAAGTACGCCGATCCGTATTTCTGGGCGGGATTTGTGCTGGTGGAGTAAAAAATCGCTTCCGGCATTTACGTTTTACCGATTCATGGCCATTCAGGCTATTGTTCATTTATTTCTAAAAATCATGATGGTATGGAACACACAAAAAAATCTGGCCGCGCAAGCCGGAAAAAAATTAGAGGATTTGGCCGGAAAAACCATAAAATTTTAGGTTTGGTGGACCCCAACAAGGTACGGGTCAAGGAGTCGAAAGTGAAAGACCCCACCTTTGTTTTTACACTCGAGATGAGCGACGGCTCACCCTTCAATTGTATCATTAGCGGCGGAGCGACCTTGACTCCAGTGGCGGACTACCAAACACAGCCATTCGACAGCGGTGGGCTGGTCACTGCTTCAGAAAAGCAATTTAGCGCCACCTTTAACGATAATAACTTTCAGCATGAAAACGAGTTCAGTTACGAGATCGACCTTGCCTTAACCGTACCGGACGCCGGTGGCGCGCCACTGACGAAAAAATTGACAGGCACTACGTTCAAAGTAATTCCCTAGTCTTCTGGGCAGCTGCGCTGAGCAGTCACGCTAAACTCGGCTCCACCACCTATAGTAGCATTCATAATGCCCGGCCACAGCGGCCGGGCATTTTTTTTTAAAAAATTTGGCCGCGCCACTTACCTCCGCCTGCCCTGGTGCCATATAGGATCAAACCGGCTTACCAAATACTCGAAAACACCGGTGGATTCTTAAACGAAAAAAATGCTATTGTCATGAAAAATTTCCTTTTGGCTGTTGCCACCCTCCTCGCCTTCAACCTGCACGCACAAACCTTCAACCTGGCGAAAAACAGCAGCTTCGACGGCAGCCCTTCCACCACGGGCTGGACCACCGAGGTCGGCGATGCCGTGACCATCAACCAGGCCAGCGGCGGCAACCCCGGCGGATATGCCTGGCTCAACCACAACGGCGGCGCAACAGACCCCGCTGTGTCGCAAAAAATCGATGGTTTTAAAGTGGGCAATGTCTATGTGATTTCCGGCGATTTCCGGGGCGGCAACCAATCCGGTATCTATTGCAAAAACGGCGGCACAGCCTTCGCCATCGACCTCGATGGCAAAGAAATCAAAGCCCTGGCGCTGCCCAACCCGCTGACGACCTGGACCAAATTCTCCGTCAAATTCACTGCCACCGCCACCAGCCACACCATTCGGTTGCGCGGCGAAATCAACAGGACCGATTGTGATGTGGCCATCGACAACGTCGTCGTGCAATCCGAGTTTGCCGGCTGGTACCGCCTGAAAACCCAATTCCGGGGCGACGGCGAATGCCTCGAAGGCAACCAGTCGGCCGGCACGGCCAAAGGCGGCGCGGCATTCATGGACAAATGCCAAAACGTGAGCGGCCAACTCTGGCGCTTCGAGCCGGCCGGCAACGGCTACTACCGGATGAAAACGAAATTCCGGGGCGACGGCGAATGCTTCGAAGGCAACCAGTCGGCCGGAACGGTTAAAGGCGGCGCGGCGTTCATGGACAAATGCCAAAACGTAAGCGGCCAACTCTGGAAACTGGTGCCCGAAGGCCAGTACTACCGCCTGAAAACACAGTTCCGGGGCGACGGCGAATGCCTCGAGGGCAACCAGTCGGCCGGCACGGTCAAAGGCGGCGCGGCGTTCATGGATAAATGCCAAAACGTGAGCGGCCAACTCTGGAAACTGGACCCGGTCAAGTAAACAGCCTAATTAAATGTGGCCAATTTTATGAATGTGGTCAATTAGATAAATGTGGTCAATGTGGTCAATGTGATGAAATTTTAAAAATTATTTCATTCATCACATTGGCCTCATTGGCCACATTGACCACATTAGTAAAATTGACCACATTAATTCCGCGTTCGTTTCCGGACACCTGCCGTTCACTTTTGGACGATTGGATCTCTTCTTTTTGCCTTTTGTTTTTGCAACAATCTGATTATCAAAGCGCCTGACTCCTGGCACGCGGATTGAACCGGATTTGAAAAATGATCCTGTCATGCTTGCCATCTACCTGAAAATTGCCGCTCGCAACCTGCTGGCCAACAAAGTCGTCACTGCCATCAATATCATCGGACTTTCGATTGCTGTGGGGTGCAGTATCGTGGTGTTTTTGTTTCTAAAAAACCAACTCACGATGGATAATTTTCACGAGCATGGCGAGCGTATTTTTATGCTGGAACATGTGCTCAACAACGAAGGACAACCCGAAACCTGGGGGACCTCGCCCATTCCGCTGGGCCCGGCGCTGGCCGAAAAATTCCCGCAGGTAGAACGGGTCGTTCGGCTCGAAACCCAGCCGGCAAAGGTGTACCTCGACGAGCGGGTATTCGAGGACCGGGTCTGTTTTGCCGATCCGGACTTTTTTGACATGTTTTCCTTTACGCTCCAGGCTGGTAACCCGGCGGCACTACACGAGCCAGATGCCGTGATCCTGAGCGCCGCTGTGGCAGCCAAATATTTCAAAAACGAGGCTGCGCTGGGCAAAACCATTGCCGTTGTTTTCGACAATCAGGTGCGGAAAGTCTTCACGGTCAAAGGTATAGCCACCCCTTTTCCCGAAAATACCAGCCTGCGTTTCGAGCTGCTCACCGGCTTTGGGACACTGGCCGCTATCGGCACGGAAGGACTTAGCGATTGGCGCACCCACATCCAGAGCACCTTTGTGCAAGTACAGCACCCGGAAGATATCGCCGTTTTGTCCGCCAACATGGTGCCTTTCGCGGCTCAGCACAATGCCGCCAACCCCGAATTGCCCATCCAATCCTTCATTTTTGACAACCTGCTCCATCCCAATGCCCGCGCCTACGAGGTGTTCCGGCGGCCGGTGGAAGCCGCACACCCCTTGCTGGTGGGGATGTTCATTGCCATCGCCCTGCTGATGATGGCGCTCTCCTGTTTTAACTACATCAATATTGCATTGGGCTTCGTCGGCAAGCGCCTGAAAGAAATTGGGATCCGGAAAACCATTGGCGGCAAAAAAAGCCAATTAATTGGCCAATTTATGGCCGAAAACCTGCTGCTCTGTTTCCTGGCCTTGCTGGCAGGATTGGCGCTGACGCAACTGGTGTTGGTGCCTTTTATGAACGGCATCATGGTCGAGCAAATCTCCCTGTCCTTTGCCGGCAACTACTCGCTCTGGCTGTTTTTATTGGCCTTGCTGGCCTTCACCGGCGCTGCCTCAGGCGCGTATCCGGCCTTTTACATTAGCTCTTTTCAACCGGTATCGATTTTTAAAGGCAAACAGCAGTTTGGCGCCAAAACAGGCCTCACCCGCGTGTTGCTCGCGCTCCAGTTCGTACTGGCTTTTTCGACCGTGATCGTCGGCGTGGCCGTGAGTTCGGCCGGCTGGTACTGGAAAGACCTCAGTTGGGGATACCAGCCCGACCAAACCTTGCTGCTGCGCCTGGACCGCGCTGACCAATTCAGTTTTTTAAAAAATGAAGCAGAACGCAATCCTCAGGTCATCGGGGTGGCAGGAGCAGCCGAACATGTGGGCGAATCCCGGACGAAAGAAACGATTTATTCAGGCTCCGACAAACTTGAAGTGATCCGGTATGGCGTCGGCGCCGGTTATTTTGAAACAATGGGCCTGCGGCTCAAAACCGGTCGGTTTTTCGATGCCCAGCACCCCGTGGAGGATGCCGGCGCGGCGCTGGTCAATGAATCGTTTGTCAAAAATCGCCATTGGGACAAGCCCATCGGGCAGGAATTCCGCAGCCAGGGACAAATGTTTAAAGTGGTGGGTGTGGTCGAAGACTTCAAAATGTATGGCTCGGGCGCCAACCGGCCGGCTGTTTTTCAACTGGCTCCTGCCGAAACGTTTGGCTACCTGGCCATTCGCCACCAAGTGGGCGCGGGCACTTCGGTCCAAGAATTTATGCAATCCAATTGGGAGCGGCTGTACCCGGCAACGCCGTTCAGTTATTTCCACCAGTCGGCGGTGTTTGAAGGTTTTTACCGCAGTTACGGCAATCTTGCCGCCATTTTCAACTATATCGCCGGGCTGGCCTTGCTCATTGCTTGCCTGGGTTTGTTCGGGCTGGCCGCCCAAAACTTTTCGAGCCGGCTGAAGGAGGTGAGTATCCGCAAGGTGCTGGGCGCCAGTACCTGGAGCATCCTCCTGTTGGCCAACCGGCGGTTTTTGTACCTGCTGGTGCTGGCCAGTGGCGTGGCTACCGTTTGTTGCTATCTCGGCATACAAGTGTTGATTGCTTCGGCCGCCGAATTCACCGGCGATCTGCGTCTGGGCGTCATGCCCTACCTCCTCGCCAACCTGCTGGTTTTCCTGACGGCGGCGATTGCCGTGGGCGGCCAATCCTGGAAACTGGTGCGCCTGGCGCCGGTCCGGGCTTTGCAGGAGGAATAAATTAGCCGCCGACTCAGTTGCGCCGAATACCCAAGCCCGGTGCGCCGGTAAGCCGCAGCAAGCCGTTCTCCAGGACAAAACCGCCCGACACGAGGTCTTCCAGGAGGTCGAAACTGCCGTCCAGGTCCAGGTACCGGGTATTCGGACAGGCATAGGCAGCGTGCAGAGCGGCGGCGATACTGGCTACGCTTTCGTCGTTGCAGCCCCAAAACAGGTCGATCTGGGCGGCTTGCGCGAGTTGGGCGATCTCCAGCGCCCCGAAGATGCCGCCGCATTTCATCAGTTTGATGTTGAAAATGCCGAAAGGCTGTGGCGGGACGCACAGCGCGAAGGCCGAAGAAATGCCGGTTAGCGATTCGTCGGCAGCCAAGCCTTTGCGCTGGGCAGCGCTCAGGGCAAGCAATTCCGATTCGCGGCCCACCGGCAGCGGCTGTTCGATCAGTTCGAGGCCGGCGTTTTCGGTGGCGGCCAGGAAACGGCGGAGTTCGGGCAGGGAATAGCCCTGGTTGGCATCCACCCGAATGGAAAAACGTTGCCCGTATTGTTCCCTGATTTTCAAGACTTTTTCAATGTCCGCGTCCACTTCGTTGCCTGTTTTTAGTTTCAGGCAGGTAAAACCCAAGCGGCCGTATTCCGCCACTTCTTCCAGGGTATCGTCGATGTTTTTGATGCCAACCGTGACGGAGGTAGGTAATGCGGTGATGGATTGTCCGTAAAACGCAGCCACCGGCACGCCCAGGTACTGCCCGAAGGCGTCGTGCAGGGCCAGGTCGAGGGCTGCCTGGGTGCCCGGCAGGCCGGGAAACTGGCGGCGCGTCTCGGCCAGGATTTGCCGGAACTGCCGGATGTCGCGGCCGACGAGGCTCTGGACAAACTCCGCTTGCAAGTGCCCATGCGTTTGCCGGGCGTTTTCAGCCACGACTTCCTCCGCCGGGCTCGCCGAGCCGATGCCGGTGATCCCGTTGGCCAGTTCGATTTCCAAAAAAACCAGTTCCACCCCGGAATAGGTGTCGTAGGCAATGGTGTAGGGTTTGCTGAGCGCCAGGGTGTGTACCGATGGGCGAATGGCCGTTATGTTCATGCCAGCAACGCTTTTAGCGCGGGCAGGAGGCTGCCGACACCTTGTTCCAGGGGCAACAACACCGGCCGTTGCAGCCGTTCTGCAAACTGCGCCTGGTACGCCAGGGCTTCTTCGGGCGTACAATCTTCGGTGTTCAGGGCCAGGGCCAGCACCCGGGCGCCCAATTTTTCGATGAGTTCCAATTCCGATTCCACGCTTGGAATTTCACCCCAATGCGGTTCGTTGTCGAAATACCGGCGTTTGGGCGCATGCACCAGCACCACGTGTTTGGCGTTGCCAGAGATCAAAAACTCGAGTCCGCAGGGTCCGCTGGGGTTGCGCAGGGCCGATTGGCCTTCGATGAGCAGCAACTGTGCGTCGGTTTCTTTCCAGCAGGAAACAATGGCGTGCTCCAGTTCGCCCGACACAAAATCATTCAGGGTCGAATCAAAAATAAACCCGTAGCGGCCGCCCTGTAGCCAGCCGGTTTGGCCGGTGTAGATCATTTGGGCGTTGATGCCTGCGCTGGCGCAAGCCTCCCGAAGCAGGCGGGCGGTGGTGCGTTTGCCCAGCGCACAATCGGTGCCCAGCACGGCAATGACCGGTGCACGCACCTGGAAAATTTCGCCGGTCCAAAAATGCAAATCCTGCCGGTTTTTGGGTTTGCGCACATCGATCAACTGTACGCCGTAGGCCTCGGCCAGCGCGGCGATGTCGGGTTTGTCGTTCAGGCATTCGTGCAGGCCATTGACGATGGACATACGCTTCGCAATGGCTTGCCGAACAATTTCCAGCATATCGGGCGGCAACACGCCGCCCACGGTGGCGATGCCGATGATGAGGTAGTTGATGCCGGCGACTTGCCCGCAGGCTTCGTCGAGGTTGCTGAAAATGGGGATGTTGCGGTGTTGTCCATCCAGCAGCACGCCGGCGTCCTGCCCGGCTTCGGGCGGATCAATGACGCCGGCGATGGTAAACCGTTCGGTGCCCCGGATGAGGCCGTGGGCTGTTTTGGCGTCGTTGCTGCGGAGCCGCCCGTTGGTCAATAGCAGCGCTTTATTCATGTCCTTTTTGAATAAACCGGCCCGGGTATTTGCCGGTGGCTTGTTGTGATCGATACACCATTTCTCCGTTGACCCACACGATTTCGATGCCGGTAGACCGGGCAGTGGTATGCTGAATGGTCGCCTGGTCCTGCACGGTGGCGGGGTCGAGCAGCACCAGGTCGGCCGCCTGGCCGGGTCGGATGAGGCCCCGGTCGGTCAGGCCGAGGTGTTCGGCGCTGAGGGCTGTCATTTTGTAAATGGCTGTTTCCAGGGGCATGCTGTGTTTTTCGCGGACGTACCGGCCCAGCACACGGGTGAAGGCGCCATAGCCGCGCGGATGCCGCCCGCCCGAGCCGTCGGAGCAGATATTGGTGTGGGGCCAAACCAGGAATTGTTCCACATCCGCTTCGAGCATGGATTTGCCCATGACGCCTTCGGTACTGCCGCTGTAGTCGGGATTTTTTTCGTCAAATTCGGCGGCTGCGGCCACCAGGTACAGCAGGGTTTGCGCCGGCGTTTCGCGGCGCAGGGCGGCAATGGCGGAAATGGTTTGGCCGCCATATTTCGGGTAGGGAGCGAAGCGGGTGACGATGGATTGCCCGGGGTCGCAAAGTTGGGTGACGGCCAGTTCGGCGCTGGCGGGGTTGGTGTAGTCGCGGTTGGGAAACAACACCCGCAAGGTTGAACTCCAAAAATCGTAGGGGTAGCAATCGGCGGTGACCTCCACGCCTGCGGCCCGGGCTTCCTGGAGGCGCTGGAGGATATTCGCTGCGGTACCCCATTTGTCTCGTTTGGCGATTTTGATGTGCGAGATCTGCACCGGCAATTTTGCTTCGCGCCCGATTTCCAGCACTTCCTCGATAGCCTCGTCGAGTTGGATGTCTTCGCTCCGGATATGGCTGATGTAGCGGCCGCCGGCGGCAGCGGCGGTTTTGGCCAGTTCGATCACTTCGTGGCGGTTGCAGAAAAAGGCTTCTTCGTATTCGAGTCCGGTCGACAAGCCCAGGGAACCTTTCTCCATTTCGGCGGCCAGGCGGGCTTGCATGCGGGTCAATTCCCCGGGTTGGCAAATGCGGTAGAGGTCCTTGGCGCCCATGACTTCCTCGCGCAGGGTGGATTGGCCGGTGTAGGTGGCTACATTGATGGCTACCGGTCTTTTTTTGTAAAAATCCCGGATGGTATCGATCGGTATGCTGGAGCCGTCTTGCCCGATGACGATGGTGGTGACGCCCTGGCTGAGGACCGGAATGCCTTCCGGTTGGTCTTCCAGGCCGCCGAAATGGTGGCTGTGGCTGTCGATAAATCCGGGGGCCAGCACCAGGCCGCGGCCATCGGTTACGGGCTCGCCGGGGAAGGGCTGCAAGGCGCCGGTTTCCCAGATCCGGTCGTTGCGGAGCCGTACGGCTGCCGGTCGGGCGGCCGTGCCGCTGCCGTCGATGAGTTGGATGTTGTTGATCAATTGGAAACGCGGCAATGAAAAGGCTTGGTCGTTCAGAATGGCCTCTACCAGGCGCAGGGCAGTAGGGTCGGAGCCGCTGCTCAGCACGATAGCCGTTTGGCGGGCGGCCGTGTTGCGGATGATTTGGGTATAAAACCCGACCCAGGAACCGGTATGAGAGTACAGGCTGTCGGGTTTGTCGATCGACCAGCCGAAGCCGTAGGGGTAGTGGCTGCCATCGAGCAGTTGGACGGGGCTGAGGGCGGCTTTGAGGGTGTTGGCCTTGACCAATTTTTCGGTGTAGAGGGCCTGGTCCCAGGCCAGGAGGTCTTCGGCGGAGGCGTAGACATTGCCGTCGCCGGTGACCCCGTCCACCCGCACGAGGTCGTTCAGGGCTGGTTCGCCGTTTAAGCGCTGAAAACCGATTACCCGGTTGGCGGGCGGCGGCCCCGGGCTGCGGAGGCTGAAGATATAGGTGTCGCGCAGGCCCAGGGGGCGGGCGATTTGTTCATGAAAAAAGGTTTCGATGGGTTGGCCCGCCAGTTTTTCGATCAGGGCTGCCAGCAGCACATAGTTGGTGTTGCAATACTGCCATTTTTCGCCCGGTTGAAAAAGCAGGGCCGGCGAGTGGGTGTGGAGCAAGCCCAGCAGTTTGGTATTGGTGAGCGTGTCGAGGGTATTGTTGTGGCGCAGGGCGAGGTCGAAATATTCGGGCAGGCCGCTGGTGTGGGTCAGCAGGTGCCGGATGGTAATGTTGGCGTAGGGAAATTCGGGCAGGTGTTGTTGGAGGGGCTCGTCGAATTGCAAGCGGCCTTTTTCCTGGAGGATGAGGACCAGCATGGCCGTGAATTGCTTGGACACCGAGGCCAGGTTGAACGCCGATGTGCTGCGCAGGGGGGCTTGCGTGCGGAAATCGGCTACGCCGAATGCTTTTTTGTAGACGGTTTTTCCGGCCTCGGCCACCAGCACCACGCCATTAAAAGAGGCTTGCCGGTGCAGGACGCTGAGGGCAGAGTCCAGCCGTTGCAACTGCCGGGCGGTGGTTTGAGCCGCTCCGCTGGGAAGGGTTCCAAGAAAAAGGGAGGCCAGGAAAAATCAGGTCAGGCGCATGTTTCGTGGTGCGTGTTTCGTGGTGCGTGGTGCGTGGGTTTTGGGCAGGTACTACAATGAAGTTGTTTGTTTTTTTGCGCCCGTAGTCCTCCCCCTGCCCCCTCCAAAGGGGGATATTTTATGTCGCTACGCTCCATAAAATGCGGTTTTGGATGGCGTAGCCAGCCAAATATCCCCCTTTGGAGGGGGCAGGGGGCATAGCCATCAACTTAAACGTTTGAAGGCGCTTTTTTTTACTTCAACATTCGATATTCTGCGGTTCGATATTCGATATTCCAACGTAAATGGCTTAAAAAGTATCGAATATCGAACCGCA
>JADLDL010000201.1 GCA_020846655.1 Saprospiraceae bacterium
ACGCCAGACCCCCGCTTTTCTCGCGAAAACCTGTTTAATCTAACTGTATGTCAATGAACTACGTTTTTCAATTCTTTTTGTCGACTCATGCCGTTAAAACTTTATGGCGCACGGCAACCTTCTAACCGTCTAACCTTAATTTGGAGCAGAATTTCATATTGGCCTTTTTTTTGTATGTATAAAAACGACTGCCGTTGGCCGGCGTTTTTTTAGCCGCGTGGGGAGCAAAAAAACCGTAGTTTTGTGGCGTTTTCAATGAAATATCAGCACCTGCCGAACCGAATGGCCCCATCCCTTTTCACCGATCAACAACCCGATTTCAGCCATGCAAATTGACATTGCTGCTCATATTGAGAAATTACTTTTTCTACACGATACCTTGACCATCCCGTCGTTTGGAGGATTTACGGCGATGCGTACACCTGCTGGCGTCGATTACGCCGGCAGCACCGTCACCCCGCCATCGAAAACCCTGGCATTCAACGAAAATCTTTCCGTAGACGATGGTTTGCTGGCCGATGATATCGCCCAGGAACACGGCATCAGCGCTGAAGAAGCCCGTACGGCCATTCAGCAGTTTGTTGAGCAGATTCAGGCGCAACTCAACCAACGCGAAATCGTCACCCTGCCCGGTGTGGGTCGCTTGTACAAAAACTACGTCCAGAAAATTCAGTTTTTGCCCGACGCCACCAATTTCCACGCCGGCTCCTACGGCCTGCCGCCACTCCAATTTTCGCCCATCGCCCGGTCGCGGGAGGTCGCCGAAAAGCCAGCAGCCAGCAACCCGGAACCCAACGGCAGCAGCCAAAGCGCCGCCGTGCCGGCCCCAGCAGCCCCCCCCGCCAAAGCCAGCAACCAGGCCCCGCCGCCCCTGCCGCCGCCGCCCGCTTTTATCAATGACCCCTACACTCCGCCGCGTTCGTCTTCCGCCCGTTTGGGCACCGGCATCGCGATCGGGCTCCTGCTCTGCGCCGTAGCCTTCAGCGCCTGGTGGTGGCAACACAAACGCGGCCTGCCCGACGACGCCCAACTCACCGAACTCCTCGAAGACTCGGATGAAAAACCGGTGGTGCAGGACCCTGTTTCGGGTGGTATTGCCGAAATCGCCAAACTGGCCGAAAAAGACAACAAAACGGACGATAAAAAAACGGCCAGCCCAACGGACAAAGAAGACCAGGACCTGGGCGACGAGGTCAGTGACGCCGCCCGCGACAAAGCCGAAGTCATCCGCCGGCAAAATGAAGCCCCCCGCACCACCAGCGCGCCCCTGCCCGCCGAGGGCGCCAAAGAGTGTATTCTGCTCATCGCCACCCTCCAGGACCGCAACAACGCCGACCGCCTAATCGCCAAACTCAAAGGCGGCGGCTATGAGGTGTATTACCGGCAGGTCCGCGGCCACCAGATCGGTATTCAGTTCAACTACACCGACGCCTGGGAAGTAGAGCAGAAAAAAGCCGACCTAATCCGTTTCACCGGCGAAAAAGGCATAGTTGTAAAAAAGAAATGATCCGAATCGACCATATCGGCATTGCCGTCCGCAACCTGGCCGACAGCAACGAGCTGTTTCGCAAATTGCTCGGCGAAGCCCACTACAAAATCGAAAACGTCGACAGCGAAAAGGTGTCGACCTCGTTTTTCCACATCGGCGAAAGCAAAATCGAACTACTCGAAGCCTCCGACCCGGAAAGCCCGATCGCCAAATTCATCGACAAACGCGGCGAAGGCATTCACCACATCGCCTTCGAAGTCGACGATATCCGCGCTGAAATCGAACGCCTGGAAGCAGAAGGTTTTGTACCGCTCAACCGAGAGCCCAAACGCGGCGCCGATCACAAACTCGTCGCGTTTTTGCACCCCAAATCAAGCAACGGGGTGCTGGTCGAACTCTGCCAGTCGATCTAAGCCTCCGCTCCAAAGGCTGATCGAAACGTAGCCGCGTTCCCGGGAAATTCTCTACTATTGTAGCGATATTGTGCCCAGGACCACCCTCGACCAGCATGACACCGCTCCACCAACGCAACGCCGAATTCCTTGCCCTGCTCAATACCCTCAACCCGGCCCAACGCCAGGCGGTGGAACAAGTAGAAGGCCCTGTGTTGGTCATCGCCGGGCCCGGCACCGGCAAAACCCATATCCTGGCCGCCCGCATCGGGAAAATCCTGCTCGATACCGATACCCGCCCGCAAAACATCCTCTGCCTCACCTTCACCGACGCCGGCGTGCATGCCATGCGCAGCCGCCTGCTCGACATGATCGGCCCCGATGCCTACCGCGTACCCATCAGCACCTTCCACGGGTTTTGCAACCGGGTGATCCAGGAAAACTCCGAACTCTTTGGCAAAGGCCGCCTCGAACCCGTCAGCGAACTCGAACGCATCGAACTCGTGCGCCAGTTGCTGGCCAAACTCCCCACCGACCACCCGCTCCGCAACGGACAAAAAGACGTTTTTCAATACGAAAACCACCTGCGCGACCTTTTTTCCAACATGAAAAAAGAACGCTGGACGCCCGGTCAAGTCCGCCGCAGCGCCGATGAATTCCTCCGTGGACTGCCCCAAAACCCGGATTTTATTTACCAAAAAAATACCAAACACGCCCCCAAAGGCGCCCCAAAAACCGCCCAGGTCCAGGACGTCACCGAACGCCTCCAGCGCCTGAAAGCCGCCGCCGACCTCTACCCCAAATACCTGAACGCCATGGCCCAAGCCGGCCGCTACGAATACGAGGACATGATCCTCTGGGTGCTCAAGGCTTTTGCCGACAACGAAGCCCTGCTCCGCAGCTACCAGGAACGCTACCTGTACGTCCAGGTGGATGAATTTCAGGACACCAACGGCGCACAGTACCAACTGCTCCAACTCCTGCTCAACTTCTGGGACATCCCCAACGCCTTTATCGTGGGCGACGACGACCAGAGCATCTACGAGTTTCAGGGCGCCCGGCTCGAAAACCTGCGCCATTTTCACCAACACTACCACAATGGCCTCCATACCATTGTGCTCGACCAAAACTATCGCTCCCACCAGGCCATTCTCGACGCCGCCGGCCGGGTCATTGTCCGAAACGAAATCCGGGCCGTCCGCCAACTGGACGAACCGCTTGACAAAAACCTGCACGCCAACACCCCTGCCGGCATCGCCCCACGCGTGCTGGTGTATGAAAACCGCCTACACGAACTGACCCAGGTGGTCCGGCAAATCGAAGCCCTGGTGCAGGCCGGCGAATCGCCCGATACCATCGCCGTGCTCTATGCCCGCCACAAACAGGCGACCCGCCTGATGGAGTTGCTGGGCAAAAAAGGCATCCCGTTCCAGACCAAACGCCCGGTCAACATCCTCGAACTGCCACTCATCCAGCAGTTTCGCGAACTGCTGCGCTACCTCCAGGAAGAGTCGGCGCAGCCCTACTCGGGCGAGCACCGCCTGTTTCGCCTGCTACACGCCGATTTTTTCGGCTTGCCGGCCGGCGACCTGGCCCGAATCGCCATAGCCGCCCAATCGCCATCGCCCGCCGCTTCGAGCCGCTACGATACCCCCGGCGCTGCGCACCAACCGACCCGCCACGGCTATTGGCGCTTCGCCCTCAGCCACCCGGAGTACCTGCAAAGCCTGCCCCTGGCAAAACCGGAGGCCTTCGAGCCGGTCAGCCGCCGCCTGGAAGAGTGGATTGCCGCCGTCCACAACCTGCCCTTGCCGCAACTCCTCGAGCGCTTGTTTACCCAATCGGGTCTCTTGGCTTGGGTACTCGGGCAGCCCGACAAGTTGTGGCACCTGCAAGCGCTGTACACCTTTTTCGATATGGTCCACGCCGAGGTAAACCGGCACCCGCGCGCGTTTGCGCCCATGGCCGGAAGCGGCGGCCTGCTTCGGCTGCTGGCCCTGCTCGACAGCATGGACGATAACCGCCTGCCCCTGTTGCTGCGTCAATCGGTGCAGTCGGGCCCCGGCGTGCAATTGCTCACCGCCCACGGCGCCAAGGGCCTGGAGTTCCGGCACGTGTTTTTGTTCGATTGTGTGGAAGAAGCCTGGGAAAAAAATTCGGGCGGCAACCGGGGCCGTTTTGCCCTGCCGCCGGCCCTGACGCTGTCGGGCGAAGAAGATGCCCTCGAAGCGCGCCGCCGCTTGTTTTATGTAGCCATGACCCGCGCCAAAACACAACTCCAGATTTCCTGGTCCCGCACGGGCGAAGACGGCAAAAATCTGCTCCAATCTCGTTTTGTGGAAGAATGCGGCCTGCCGGCCGAGCCGGCTCAAGTATCGGAACACGAGCTGTTGCACACCCAGGCCTTACTCCTGCTCGATCCGGAGCCCCCCATTGTGACACTGCCCGAGCCCGAGGCTTTCCGGGCCTTGCTGGCCGATTTCACCCTGAGCGTCACGGCCCTCAACCGCTATTTGCGCTGCCCCTTGGCCTTTTACTACGAAGATTTTTTGAAAATACCCGGCGCGATGAGCGAAGCGGCAGCCTACGGCGTAGCCATGCACGGCGCGTTGCAGCAGTTTTTGTTAAAAATGAAATCGGATCAAAAAGGGCAGTTTCCGGGGGTGGAAACGCTGGTCCGGCTGTTTGGCGCCGAAATGGAGCGGCAACGCGCACATTTTTCCGACAACAACTACGCCCAACGGCTGGCCCTCGGCCGCGAAAACCTCCGCCGCATCCACCTCGAACAGGTGCCCTACTGGCGGCGGCGCGCCATTGTGGAGCGGCGGGTCGACCGGGTCGAGTTCGACGGTATCCCGCTGGCCGGGGTGATCGACAAACTAGAATGGCTCGACAACGGCACCCTGCGGGTAGTGGATTACAAAACCGGCGCGCCCGATCTCAAAAAAACTGCGCCGCCCGACGACAAACAGCCACTGGGCGGCGACTACTGGCGCCAACTGGCGTTTTACAAAATCCTGCTCGACGAAGCCCGGCTCTACCCGGAGCCTGTGGGCAAAACTGCCATCGCCTGGCTTGAGCCCGACAAACGCGGAACCTTCCCGATCGTAGAAATTTCGTTTAGCGCAGCCGATCTCCAGGTGGTAGGCACCTTGATCCGGGACACTTGGGCCAACATTCAGGCCGGGCACTTCAGCCCGGGCTGCGACCGCGAGGACTGCCCCTGGTGCCGCATGCACCGCTGGAAAGAACCTCCGACGGAAACACCAGAACGCCCGGAAGAGGAAATGGACGATGTAATGTAAAATGTAAGATGTAAAATGTAAAAGTCAAAAGGGTGTTGGCGGTGTCGGACTGAAGGAATAAGGCTTTTAGCACCTCATAACTGACATAAATAAACCCACAAATCAGCCCCGCCCCTCCAACACTCTTTTGACTTTTACATTTTACATCTTACATTAGAAAAGGGTGTTGGCGGTGTTGGACTGATGAAATAAGGCTTTTAGCACCTCATAACTGACATAAATAAACCCACAGACCAGCCCCGCCCCGCCATCACCCTTTTACATTTTACATCTTACATTTTACATTTTACATTTAAAAAATCGACTCTCCGCTCAACGTGGTGAGTAGTTCCAGGGCTTTCATGCCCCGCACGGAATTGCCGTGGCGGTTGATTTCGGGGCTCCACACGGCTACCGCCCAACGACCGGGCATCAGGGCAGCGATACCGCCCCCCACGCCACTTTTGCCCGGCAAGCCTACCCGAAAGGCAAACTCACCGGCTTCATCGTAAAACCCGCAACTGAGCAGGATGGCGTTCAGGCGTTTGGCCTGGCTGGCGCTGAGCAGGCGCTCGCCCGTAGCCGGCAGCACGCCGTGGTTAGCCAGGAACAAAAAGGAGCGGGCTAATTCGACGCAGGACATCGACAAGGAACAGTGGTGAAAATAGGCATCCAGCACCTGATCGACGTCGTGGTACAGGTTGCGGTGGCTCTTCAGGTAATTGGCCAGGGCAGCGTTGGTGAAGCCGGTTTGGCGCTCCGAGGCCGCTACGGCCGGGTCGTATTGAATCGTTGGTGTGCCACTCAGGCGACGGACAAAATCCAGGACAGCGGCCTTGGCATCGGGCTGGTGGCGCATCAGTTCGTCGGTCACAACCAGGGCGCCGGCGTTGATAAAGGGGTTGCGCGGGATGCCTTGTTCGTATTCCAACTGGACGAGCGAGTTGAACGGGTTACCAGATGGCTCCTTCCCGACGCGCTCAAAAAGCCGTTCGCCAATGTGCTGAATGACCAGGCTGAGGGTAAACACCTTGGAAATACTTTGAACGGAAAAGCGCTCGTGTGCATCGCCGGTGGTATACAGGCGCCCATCCAGCGTAATCAGGGCCATGCCAAAATGCCCGGGTGGCACCTTGGCCAGTTCGGGAATGTAGGAAGCCACCTTGCCGGCGCCGGCCAGGGGCGCCACTTCCCGGGCGATGTCTTCCAGGATTTGCTGATAGGGCATCGGAAATCGAATTTGGGTGTACCTAAAAGCGGCCTTCGAGGAAGGCTTCTACGTCGGCAGCCGATTCGGCTGCATTTTCTTCCTGGGGCCAGTGGCCCGTATTTTGGTAAATTTTCAACAGCGCTTTTCTGATGTTCCGGTGAAACTCATAGGCGTATTCGGGCGAAATACGGGTGTCTTCGGCGCCCCAGAGGATAAGCGTCGGCACCGAAATTTGTTCGATCAGGGTGGCCGGCGGGCGGTTTTCACTCACCTGCGCCCGGTCGGTAAAGGCCTTCCGGTTGCCGGGCCGCAGCAGCAGGTCCAAATGGCGCTGTACCAGGGCGTCGGTCACTTTTTGGTCGTCGGAATACACGTCTTCGAGCATAAGCCGGATGAAGGCGCGGGGCGTTATTTTCCGGATCACCTGGTTGAGCACAGGGGTGCTGGCCAGCCACTGTATGGCTGTGCTGCTTTTTTCTTCAAAACCCGGCGCATCGAGCAGGATGAGCTTGCGGAGCCGCTCCGGGTGTTCGGTAGCATAAAACCAGGCGATCTGGGCGCCCAAGCCGTTGCCGGCCAGGTGGAAGGGGCGCAGGTTGAGGCGTTCGACAAAGCGGTGGAAAAATTCGGCATACATAAAAGCGCTGTAACTCCCCTGCGGGTGCGGTCCGGTGAGGCCGAAACCCGGCAAATCCAGGCTGATGACCTGGTAGTGGCGGGCCAGCGAATCGGTCCAGCCCACCCAGGTGTGCAGCGAACTATTGGCGTCGTGCAAGAGCAGCATGGGTTCGCCGCGGCCCGTGACGCGGTAGTGGATCGTCATGCCGTCCATTTCCAGGTAGCGGGAGTCGGGGAAGGTATAGCGCTCCACCAGTTGGTTCACGGGCAAATCTTCGTGCCAGTTGGCGTACAGCCAATAGATCCCGACCAGGTAAACAGCCCAACGGAGCAAGCGGGAAATACTGAGGATACCCAACCATTTTTTGATGGTCGAGGGGGTGTCGGGCGGGGCAGCCGGTTTGTCCGGATTACTGAGGTTTTCTTCCATAGCACAGGGCAAAACTTAATCCGATGAACGAAGCAACGCGGCGATACCGGCCGACAACCCGAAGCCACCCAATGCGCCCATCGCCATCCGGGTAATAACCGGCCCCCGCGGCTGCACCGGGTGCTCCAGCGCATGCTCCACCTCCAGTATGCGTTCGCGGAGCTGGTTGGCTTGCTGCGGGTCGCCGGTGCCGCCCAGCAACTGGCTTTGGTACAGCTGTTTTTCAGCCAGTAGTTCCAGGCGTAGCAATTCAGTGTCAGCCAGGTGCAGGCCATAGTAAAACAGCCAGTACCCCAGGTTGATCAGGATGAACACCACGAAGGGCGTGCGCAGGATTTCTCTGAAATCGCGTTGGGTGCCGTTGGCGGCGCAGTCTTCTTTGGCGGCCCGGTACATGAACAGCAGGTAGACCAGCATGGGCGCCCATTGTACGATGTTGTTCAGAAACAATTCGCGCCGGATGGTGTACATCAGAAAATAAAACAGCACGACCACCACTGCGCCCAGCAGCCCGTAGCGAACACCCGTATTTTTTATCATTGGATCAAATTCAGTTGTACCGGCAAAAGTACAACGAGGAGCCGCAATGCCGGACCCGAATTTTTATTTCAAGGGTTTGTCGCGTTTCATGATGGCCGCAGCGATCAAACCTCCAATCAGCCCCAAAATGACGGCGGCAAAAACACCGTTGCTCAGGATAGTGCCCAGTTCACCGGATTGGTCAAATTTTGTCATGGTTTCTTCCATGGCCTCCGCTGGCATACTGTCGCCCCAGGTTTCAACAAATTTTTCTTTCAGGTTATCGACGTAACCGGGGTCAATGAAATTGATCAGAATATAATTCCAAATGCTGGAGCCTACAACACCCAAGGTGATGGTGATCGCTCCAATCAATAATGCCCGGCCAAAATTAATAAACCCGCCGTCGAGGCGATCGCGTTGAAATTGAATCGCCATGGCAGCAAATCCAACCGCCAACAGAATGCTCAGGACAAAATTGATAGCCATGCCGGAGAGGGACATCATGTTGAAGTCCGTCAAATAAAAAACCAGGGACAAAACCACCAGGCCCAAGGCAAAAAAGCCGCCAAAGCGGAGTATAGTTTCCCAGAACGGGGCGAGTTTTTTCGGTGCGCTTACATTGTCTAAATCAGCCATAACGTCTTGTTTTAAGTTGAAGGTTTTGAATCAATGCTTAAAACTACAGCAGATTTCGGGATACGCTTCCGGCTCTCCCGACCAAGTCCGACTATTTGCCGACCAAGCCCCCACATCAGTCCGGACCAGGCAACGCAGCCTCCCACAGCACCGGCGGGTTTACCACCTGATAGCGCACATCGAGCAGGGACGCATTGATAAACAAGGTGCCGTTTTCGAGCCGCTGGCCGTAGCCTTCGTGGATATGGCCAAACACATGTACGCGGGGCCGGATTTCCTGCACCCGCCGCAGCAAATCGCGGCAGCCGACGGGCCGCGGGTCGCGGAGCACCTCATCGAGTAAGCCATAGGGCGGGCCGTGGGTGATCAACACATCCGTCTGCTCGGGGATGGCCTCCCAATAGCGGCGGATCTCGGCGCCCCGCTGCCGGTTGAAAGCCCAGTCAAAAAACCAGGGCGTGATCGGGCTGCCCCATAGCCGGATGCCTTCGATCTCGATCCCGCTGTTTTCCAGGTACAGCACCCCCTCGGGCAACAGGGCGCGGAAGAGGCCGGGATCGCGCTCGGCTATAAAATCGTGGTTGCCCGCCACCAGAATTTTGTGCCGGAACGGCTGTTGGGCAAACCAGTGGAGAAAAGCAGCGGCCTCTTCGGGCGTTCCCCGGCGGGAAAAATCGCCCGCATGCACCAGCACATCGCCGGGCGGCAGTTCGACCTGCTCGTGCTTCAGGTGGGTGTCGGAGATAAAAACGAATTTCACGTGCGAAAAATAAACCGGCCAACATTGCCTGCGGCAAAAAAATTCCAGAACCGGTCGCTGTAGCGTTGCCTTTTTTTGGAAAGAAAAAAGCGGGATCGCGGGTTTTACCCGAACTTTGGCGGCCCTTTTGGGTTTAAGCCCCTTACCAACCTGTTGCAAGCCTGCTGCCCGCCCGTTCCGGCCGTTTCCGCCGGCTTGCCCTTTTGCCTGTTGTCAACCCGCCTGCTGACTATGTCCGATGCTTCGCAAAAAATAAGTTTTTCCCTGTTCCGGCAGGTTATGTCAATGGTCAAGCCCTACCGGGGGACGTTCTACTTCACGGCCGGGCTCACCGTCGTATTGGCCCCGCTGGCCATTCTGCGCCCCAAGTTGCTGCAAACCATGGTCGACGACTATGTGTTCATCCAGGACGTGCAGGGCATGACCTTCCTGGCGCTTGCTATTTTCGGGGTGCTGCTGCTGGAAGTAGTGTTGCGCTACCTGTTCCTGTACTATGCCGAATGGATTGGCCAGGCCACCATCCGCGATTTGCGGGTGCGGGTGTTCAACCACGTGACCCGCCTGAACCTTTCGTATTTCGACAAAACCCCCATCGGGCAAAGCACCACCCGCACGATCAACGATATCGAGGCCATCAACACCATTTTTTCCGAAGGCAGCGTCACCATCCTGGCCGATTTGCTCACCCTGGTCGCCGTGATGGCCATGATGTTTTATACTTCCTGGAAACTCACGCTGGTGGTGTTGTGCGTTTTCCCGCTGCTCATCTGGGGCAGTTATGCTTTCAAAGAAAGTGTGCGCAAGAGTTATGAAAAAGTGCGCAACCACATCGCCACGATGAATGCGTTTTTGCAGGAACGCATCACCGGCATGCGCATCGTCCAGATTTTCAACGCAGAAGGCCGGGAAGCCGAAAAATTTCGCCAGATCAACCGCGACTACACCGGCGCCAACCTGCGCTCCATCCTGGCCTACGCGATCTTCTTTCCGGTGGTCGACATTATTTCCGCCCTCTCGCTCGGCCTGATGGTCTGGTATGGCGCGCGCGGCGTACTATCGGAAGAAGTGACCATCGGCACCATGGTGGCGTTCCCGCTGTACATCAGCATGTTGTACCGCCCCATCCGGATGCTGGCCGACAAGTTCAACACCCTGCAAATGGGCCTCATCGCTGCCGAACGGGTCTTTAAATTATTGGAAACCAAAGAAACCCTGCGCAACACAGGCACCCGGGTGCCCGCCAGCGAGCAGGGCGAGGTGGCGTTTGAAAACGTGTGGTTTTCGTATAGCGGCAACGCCGAAGAATCGGTCCTGAAAAACGTGTCGTTTCACATCAAACCCGGCGATACGCTGGCCATTGTGGGCAGCACAGGCAGCGGCAAAACCACCATCATCAGCCTGCTCAACCGGTTTTATGAAATTCAAAGCGGCAGCATCCGGATCGATGGCCAC
Source organism: Saprospiraceae bacterium (assembly GCA_020846655.1). Lineage (GTDB taxonomy): Bacteria > Bacteroidota > Bacteroidia > Chitinophagales > Saprospiraceae > M3007. Next base: position 10,794 of record JADLDL010000201.1, read on the forward strand.
GAACTGCAGGAATACGAACTGCACGCGCTGCGCCGGCGTATTGCCGTGGTCCTGCAGGATGTGTTTCTGTTTTCCGGAACGGTCATGGAAAACATAACGCTGCGCGACTCGGGCATCAGCGTAGCGGAGGTGATCGAAGCCGCCAAACTCATCGGCGCCCACGAATTTATCGCCAAACTGCCCGGCGGCTACCAGTACCAGGTCCGCGAGCGCGGCGCCACCCTCTCCATGGGTCAGCGCCAATTGATCTCTTTCGTGCGCGCCCTGGTGTTCAACCCCGAAATCCTGATCCTCGACGAGGCCACCTCCTCCATCGACCCCGAAACGGAAAGCGTGATCCAGTATGCCATCGAACGGCTGATCGCCCGGCGTACCAGCATCATCATCGCGCACCGCTTGTCGACGATCCGCCACGCCAACAACATCCTGGTGCTGGAAAAAGGTGAAGTAAAAGAATTCGGCCCGCAGGAAAAACTCCTGACCATCGAGGGCGGTCGCTACCGCGAACTGTACGAAAAACAATTCCTACAGCCCGAGAAAATGTAAAATGTAAAATGTAAAAGTCAAAATGTAAAAGGGTGGCTGCGGCGTTGGGAGGACTTGTGGGGCTATTGAATATCAAGTATACTGTATCTAAAAGCCCTGATTCAACATCCCAACGCCGCAGCCACCCTTTTACATTTTACATTTTACATTCTACATTTTACATTAAAACACGACTGCGCCGCCCACGCGGAAGTTCACCGCCGAGGAGCCGTAGGGGGTCACCGCGTTGAGGGCATTGTCCGACAAAAGATAGACCTGCACCGGGCCGGGTTTCAGCACCAGGCTGAGGCCCAGGTTGGCCGCCGATTGGTCGTTGACGCTATACATCGCACCGACCGACAGCCAGCGGAACGGTTCCCATTGGGCATTGACGCCCACCGAAGTGGCGCTGCGCCGCTCGCTTTTCTGGTGGTGCACCACGGCGCCGAGTGTCCAGCGCTCGGTCAGTTTGAAACTGCCGCCCAGGTAAAACCGGGTGGGCAGGTCCGAGGTAAATGTGGTAGCCGATTTATAAAACTGGAGCACGTCGTTCAGGGAGTCCAGGGCTGCGGCAAAATCGAGGCTGTCGGTAGTGCCGTTGATGATATCTGTGCCGGGTATCTCGATGCCCTCGTAGTTAAAGGTGCCCTTGCTTTGGAAATAATTGGTGTTTTCTTTCCACTTGATACTGCCGCCCAGGTCCAGCACACTCGCACTGAGGGTCAGCCGTTCGCCCAGTTCCAGCCGGGCGCCCAGGTCGAAAGCCCATCCGGTGTTGTCCGAAAAGCCGCTTTTGAATTGGTTGCGCACCAGGTCGAAACCCAGGCCTGCGGTATCGATGGCCGAGATGGTCCGCGAGGAATGAAAGGCATAGTCGGTGATCACGGTGATTTGGTAAATGTCCGGGCTGGTGAACACGCTGAGTTGTTTATGATCGTCGTCCGTCTTCAGAGAACTGATCCCGGAGAGGTATTTGGCACGAGCGGCCAGGGTCAGGTGTTTGCCCAGTTGTTTGCCGATGCCCAGGCTCAGTTCGTTCCAATCGAAAGTGGTGGTAGAAAAACCCACTTGCTGGTATTGCCCGATGTAGGGGGCATTGCCGTTCCAGAATAATTCAGCCAGGGAGCGCGGATAATTGACGGTGGCGGTCAGGCGGACGGCGTGGCCGGCCTGCACAAACCAGTTGCGGGGCAGCCGCAAGCCCAGCGAAACCGTTTCAAAACGTTGATCGTAGTGCACTTCATTCTCCGGCTCCAGTTTGGCAATGGCGTTGCCGAGGTTGAGGATGGTACGGTCGCCTTGTTTGCTCAAAATATCATTGTAGGTGATATCGCCCGAATGCGCGGCATCCAGGCCAAAGGAAGGCAGGCCGATGGCAATTTTTTTATCCTTCGGAAAAAAGGCTGGGTGGGTGGAAATGGAGTGAAAAAGGCCGTGTTGCGGGTGCAGTTGGAGTTCTTGCTGGGCATTCAGGGCCGTTGCGACACAGCAAAACGCCGGCGCCAAAAGAATATAGTGAAACAAACGGGATAGCGTCATCCGGATGTGGTATGTGAAAAGTAACGGTTGGAGGTGTGAAAGCAATATGCCAGCACCGGCAGCCCGGCGCGTGGGCCATTGGCTGTCGGTGCTGGCGATCAGGCTAATACCGGGTTTTCACCTTTAGGCCCAGTTTGATGGCAGTACTTTGAGTAGCCAGGAGTTTAACCGGCGTCGTGCCGCCGTTGGCGGTGGTGAAAAAGGTGCGCAACAGCAGTTTTTCACTCTGCCGGACGCGATCGAAACGGTCAATATCCATCGGCACGAAGGTCTCTGTGCGGGTTTGGCCGGTGGCGATACCGTCGGCCCCTACCGGAGCGGCTTCCATGATGGCCCGGGGGGCGCCGATGAACAAAGAATCGAGCGACACGCCACTGCTATCCTGGAAATACAACTGCAAGGCAGCGCCGATGGGCGTAGCGTTTTCAGTGACCAGTTTAAATTCCACCGCTTCGATATGCGAGGTGTCAATGTCGGCGTAGTCGCCAAAATTGAGGTTCAGGGTCTGTTCGGCGCCAAAATCCTGCGCCGAGCCTTCGAGCACCAGTTCGACGCTCATGTGCAGCGCAATCGTGCTTTTATCGGTTAGAAACCCAACAATTGTGGGGTCCTTTTTGGCATTGGAAATACCAGACACCTCGTAAATCAGGCGGACAGGCTGGGCATTGAAAATTTCAGCAATGTTCGAATTCGTGCCGTCCAGCACCACATGGGTAAATTTCGTTTGCCCTACCTCGCCGGCAGCCAGGGAAGGATAGGCAAAGTCGATACTGTCGCCGTTGAACACGGTGCTTTCCAGTTTGTATTCCTTGCCGTCTTTGCCCAGGAAACTCAGGTATTTCACCACGCCCCGGGTCGGGAAGCCCCAGGAATTGGACACGGTCATGGTCACTTTTGGGTCTTTTACCTGCACGTTGCCCTTGAGGCTGGTGTTGTTGATGTCGATGTCGATCGTGTCGCGGGTGAGGTCGTATTCCGAATTGCCCCAATACCCCTCGACATACGACAGGGTGAAACCGCTCAGCAACACCCCCACCCCCGGTACACCGGGAGAGGATTCCGGGATTTGCACACGGGTGCCGTCGGGCAGGTACGCCTCGTAGCGAAATTGCAACTTGTTGTTGTCCGACAGCAGCAGGTAGCCGGCCAGGTCGAACTGTGGCGAAATGGACAAGGCGCCGGCTGCAATGGCGAAGGGGTATTTGAACACCACCCCGTTTTTCGACATCTGCGGGATATAAAAAGCGCCGGTAATGGGCTCCGTAAAGCCGTTTTTGATCACGACATTCATCTTGCCTGCGGCTACGTCGGCCCGGCGGATGAATACGGAATCCGGCACCGTCAGCGGAAAATCATAGAGGGTATCCGCTACGGGGATCGGCGCATCCGGGAATTTGAAGAATTCGAAAATATCCGTCGCCGGCTTCTCCGCCACATCCCCGCTGTAGTAGAGGGTCATGGTGTTGTCGGGATTGACCACGATGGTATCGCCGCCCAGCGTATCGTTGAGTATCTCAAACATGAGGTCGCGGAGGTTCAGCTGGGTCGACATCAGCGGAAAGGCATATTCTGCCGTGTGTTCGGCCAGTTCTGCGTCGTTCAGGTTGTTTTTTTGGCAAGCAAAAAACAGACTGCCCATGACCAGCAAGGCGAACAGCAGACGTGTGCAAGGTAGATCACGCATCGGTAACAAATTTGGGTAGTGGTTTGGAAAAATAACGGACGGGCGGGATTACACCTGAACAGGATGGCCTGTGGATTTAAAAACTAAAACCGACCGAGGCCTGGATCACTACGTTGCGGTCTTTGTCGTCGCGAAACAGCAGGTTTCCATTATCCGTGCGGCCTTTGCTCAGGTCAGCCTCGCTTTTGGTGATGTCTGCCAGGCCATATTGCAAGCGCACGCCGGCATACAGAGAGCGGCTGAGGTAATACGTCAGGCCGGCCACCAGGCCATAGTCCAATGAATTGTACAGCCTGCCCTTGTCTTCCGGATAATCATAGTAGGCGCCCAGGGTTTTGGGCAGTTCGAGGGTTTTGGCGTCTACTTTTACCACCACGGTTTGGTCGGTTTCGCCGCCCAGGGGGTCGTCTTTCCGGTAGTTGTGGTTGAGGTTAAACTCCAGGTCGCTGATGCTGTTTTGCAGCGGCACCGTGCGTCCGCCGGTAAAACTCAGCGAGCCGTCGCCGGTAGATTGGATCAGAAGTCCAACGTATCCGCCGGCCGATAGTTCAAAATCTTTCCAGCGACCGTAGGCCACAATGGGCAAATCAACGTAGGCATTGGTAATATTGATGAGGTAACGGGAGCGGCCGGTAGCCTGTGTGCTTCCGCCATCATAGCGAAAAATGCGGTAGGAATCGCCCTCAAAGGTGTACTTAGCGCCTCTTTTGGTGTAAAGGAGCTCTCCGCGTACGCCGAAATAGTCGTTTACTTTATAGCCCAAAGACAGGCCGATATGAAAACCGGTGATGGATTTCCAGTTTTCCAGGTTTTCCCCGGCAGTATTTACCTCCGAGGGGCCATCCATACGGGCAAAATTCAAACCCGTTTTAAAACCATAGCGCAATTGCGCCTGCGAAGAAAAAGCAAAAAGAATCAGCGCAGCTGTGCCGAACCAACGAATCATATGTGTACAAATTTATTGAGTGGTTAGTTTTTGTGTTCGGAAACGAAAGCAGGCCGGCAAAAGTACATTTTTCTCCGACAACTATCCCGTCGCGCATGGCATCCCGCCACAAGGCGCTATTTTTACGCATTCATTTTTTTAAAATTATACTCGTATGAAAGACTGGCCACTCTGGGAAGTATTCATTCGCTCCAAACAAGGTCTCAGCCACAAACACGTCGGCAGCCTGCATGCCGCCGATGCGCAAATGGCGATCGAAAACGCCCGTGATGTGTATTGCCGGCGCAACGAGGGCATCAGCATTTGGGTCGTAGAATCCAAATACATGCATGCCTCCACCGAAGATGCCGAGGCTTTTTTCGATCCTGCCAACGATAAAATTTACCGGCACCCCACGTTTTACGACCTGCCCGACGAAGTAAAACACATGTAACCCGTTCTTTATCAATCACCGAAAAGCCTGTTGCCAACAGGCCCGTTGCGTATGGACAATCTGCGCTTTCAGTATGTGCTTCAATTGGGCGACAATGCCCTCATCCTGGCCCAGCGCCTTGGCGAATGGTGCGGCCACGGCCCCGTTTTGGAACAGGATATCGCCCTCACCAATATTTCCCTCGATTTGCTGGGCCAGGCCCGCCTGCTGCTGAGCTATGCCAGCGAACTCGAAGGCAAAGGCCGCTCAGAAGATGATCTGGCTTTTTTGCGCGACGAACACGAGTTTCGCCCCGTTTTGCTGGTCGAACAACCCAACCAGGACTGGGCCTTCACCATCGCCCGCCAGTTCTTTTTCGACGCCTTCAACTATTACAATTACCAGGCCTTGCTCGGCAGCTCCGACGCCCGCTTGTCGGCCATCGCCGAAAAAGCAATCAAAGAAGTGACGTACCACCTGCGCTTCTCCAGCGAATGGATGATCCGCCTCGGCGACGGCACCGATACCAGCCACCGCAAAATCCAAACAGCGGTCGATGAGCTTTGGATGTTTACCGGCGAACTGACTACCCCCAGCGCCGTGGATCGCCAGGCGGCCCAGGAAGGCTACGGCGTGGACCTGAACAGCATCAAGCCCCAGTGGCAAGAGAAAGTCCGCTCCGTGTTGCAGGAAGCCACCCTGCGCCAGCCGGCAGACGGCTGGATGCAATCGGGTGGCAAAGACGGCCGGCATACCGAATACCTCGGCTTTATGTTGGCTGAAATGCAACACTTGCCGCGCAGCTACCCCGGGCTGGAGTGGTAGTCCAGCGTATCGCTTTGCGGTCCTGAATGTTTTGTTTGCCCATGGGCAGCGCCAAAAAGGCTATCGCACGCCTTCTTCCAAAAATGTCAGCGTCCTGGCGTCAGCATCCATCCGCACCCGGATGCCATACGGGAATGTGGCCTGTTGTGGCACATGGCCAAACGGCAGCCCGTAGAATACCGGCATACCCAGCCCTCCCAGGCGGTCTGTCAGGGTTTCGGGCAGGGTAAAGGAAAATTCCATGTTTTTGGCAGCGCAGTCGGCGAATACCCCCAGCACGATGCCGGCTGCCCTCGACAAATCTGTAGCCTGTAGCAATTGCGTGAACAGGCGGTCCAGGCGGTAGGGCTGCTCGCCTACATCTTCGATAAACACGACTTTTTTCCGAAAGGAAGGCTGGTAGGGCGTACCCGCCAAGGCGGTGAGCAAGGATAAATTGCCGCCGGTCAGCGCGCCTTCTGCCACGCCAGGCCGCAGGGTAAAGGGCTTGAATTCTTCGCCGCCGAGCTCGTCGGACACTGCCGGCGCTGCAATGGCATAGGGCGCCGTCGGGCGCATGAGGGCTGTCTGAAAATACCGCAGGGTATCCTCCGGAAAATCAGAAGCGGCTACCGGCCCGTGAAACGTGCTGAGCCCGGTTTCTTGGCCGATGGCCAGGTGCAGGGCCGTCACATCGCTGTACCCGATAAACGGTTTGGGGTGTTGCCGGATCAGGGCATAGTTGATGTGCGGCAACAAGCGGGTGGTGCCGTAGCCGCCGCGCACACACCACACAGCGTCCACTTCCGGATCGGAAAAAGCCCAGTGCAAATCGGCCAGGCGCGCTTCGTCGGTGCCGGCCAGGTACCCGTGGCGGCTACGCAGGGCGCGACCTTCCCGGACCCGGAAGCCGAGCGCAGCCAGGTTGGCCAGGGCCTTGTTTATTTTTTCATCGGAGGCCGGGCTGGCCGGCGCGATGAGGCCGATCGTAGCGCCTTCGCGCAAACGCCCGGGTTTGTGCCACCGGGGAGTGGCCAGGGATGGAATTGCTTTCGTCATAGTTGGAAAAACCAGCGATGCCAGGGCACCGAGACCTACTTTTTGAAAAAACAAACGGCGATACATGACAAATGGCGATGGTTGGAGGGCGCAGCCGTGGTATTGGCACAGCAGGCGTCAGGTGGACATTTGGTCTGCAATGTAGGAATCGTTTGGGGCAAAACATATCCGGCAGGCCTACCGATGAGCGACTCTTGTCGGGAATTAATTTCCAGGCCACCCCGGCACACTACCGCCAACAGCGGTTACCTTTGCTGGGTAAACACACGCAAATTGAAGCGTGCCTGCCGGGCCACCGGCTTCACCATCGTTCCTAGCAGTATGTTATTTGCCATTGGTACACGGGTTCGTTTTCGGTATACGGGCGAAAGCGGCGTCATTACAGCACGGCTGGAAGACGGCATGTTGCAGGTTCGGCTCAACAACGACCCGGACCTCGAAATTCCGGCCTTTGAGGAAGACCTGATCCGCGATTCGGATGCCGAACCGGTATTGCCCGGTGCGAAATTCGTACAGGGCAAAAAAACCTTGCCCCCGCCGCCGCCGCCCAAACGGGAAATCAAAGGCCAATACATCATTCTGAAAAGCAAAGGGGTGCAGATTGCGTTTGAGCCCATGCCCGGCCGCGACGGGAATGTGTCGCGCTACAAAGCCTGGCTGGTCAACGACACGGACCACGAGTTTTTGTTCGATGCCGAATTGACCACTTCCACCAAACGCGTCTTTTTGGTCGAAGGCAAACTGGGCGCCACCACAGCGCTGGAATTAGGCGATGTGCTGTACGACGACCTGAGCGATGCCCTGGAACTGGATATCGTCATCCGGCGCATCACCACCGAAGGCCCGGAAGCGCCGCTGGAGCGGTTGCTCAAGGTGCGGCCCAAGACGTTTTTCAACAGTTTCCAGACGGTGCCGATCCTCAATGTGTTGTCGTACCAGTTTCTGTTGTTCGATACCTTTCAGGCGCCGCCGGCACAGGGCAATAACAAGGAAGATTTACGTGACTACACCAAACAAATGGTCCGGGAGCGGCGCAGTTTTTCGGAACCCGATGCGGTGCCGTACAAGGCCTTTGACGTCAATGAGTTTGCTCATTTCGAACCTGAAATCGATTTGCACATCGAGCACCTGAACCCGGGTTACGCCCGGCTGGATCGCGGCGAAATCGTGCGGATACAGTTGCAGCATTTTCACCGGTTTATGGAAAAAGCCATTCGCCTGGGCGTGCCCAGGGTGTTTATCATTCACGGCGTGGGCGAAGGCAAACTACGGGATGCCATTTCGGATTACCTGCGGCATGAGCGCGCAGTGGTCAAATTCAAAAATGAATTCCACGCCAAATACGGATACGGCGCCACGGAAGTGATTTTCCACTAGATTGGCAGAGGGAACGGGCCAAAAAGAAAAGGGGAACAACACCGGCATACCGGCATTGTTCCCCTTTTGTATTGTCAGGAGCAGGTATTACCCTGTCTTAATATTGCCACAAATCGTGCTCGAAGTTGAAGATGGCATTTTTGATGCGATCCGACTCCCAGAGGGCGTCAACACCCCGGGCATAGTCTTCGATACGGCGGTCGTACACGTTGGATTCTTTGATAATGAAACTGGCGAAATAGCGCATTTCAAAGAGGTCTTCCCAGGAGACGGTGGCATTGGTGTTGCCGCCCAGGGTAAACACGCGGCTACGGGCAAACAGTTCACGTGCTTGCGGGTAGTACACCCAGAACATGGCTTTTTCGTAGCGGAAGTTGCCTTCGCTGTCTTTCACGTCGATCAGCGGGGCGATACCCAGCAGGCGCACCTGCAATTGGGAGGTTTCTTTGTCGAAGAACCAGATTTCTTTGAGGCGGAAACGTTTTACGTCGGCCCAGTTGATGTCGTTGCGGACGATCTGAATTTTTTCTTCGTAGGTTTCCGGGTCGAAGGTAACGATGGTATCCGTTTTGGACAACATCGACAACACGTCGTCGGTGCTCAGACGCTTGGTGAATTTATCGTCGTCGACCGAGTACACCGGCATTTCGCCTTTGGAGGCGGCGTCAGCCAGGATTTTGAAAAACGGCGCTTCCGGGTAGGCGAAAGGAAGGTTCATTTTTTCACGGACGTCGATGATGCGCCACACCCGTTTTTCCCAGAAAATATCGCTTTCGCGAATGGGTTGGTAGGGCAGCACGCGGCGTTCGGACATGATATCTTTTTTCACCACGTCGTCCAACGGTGCTTCTCCGGTATCTTCCGGTTCGCTGACTTCCGTTTTCACTTCGATTTCTTCAGGGTCTTGTGCTAGCAAAGCGGTTCCGGAAGTGAACAGCAAGAGGCACAAGCAAGTCCATTTAATAAAAGTATGCATGGCTCGCAGTCGGATTGATTAAGGTGAATGTTTAGCAATTTCTAAAAAGGCTTCCGCCGGCGCTAAGATAACGCCGGCGGAAGCACATTATTCAGACTTTAACGAATTTTGAAAACCAGGTCACCCAATTTACGACCGGCTTGGTCGCCAGGGCATTTGGCTTTGATATCGAGGAAGTAGTACACGTCGCCGGGAGCGGCTTTTTGTACCATATCCTGTACATCGGAGTTGTAGCGGGCGCCGGTGTTCGGCTTTTCGATAACGTCGGCGCGTTTTTTCTGGTAAGCCACGGTGTAGCCTACTACGTCGCATTTGGCATCGAAGTCGAAGTTTTCCAGTACGGCGGCGATACCGCTTTGTGCTTTAAACGTACCGTTCGGGATTGCGCTGGGGTACTTTTGGGCGCCGAGCAGCGGAATCGGGTCGGGGATACGTTTGACTTTGTAGGTGAATTTCGTCGGGGGCAAGCCACCGCCGGAAAGCGTAATGGTTGCTTCGCCGGGCGTGCTGGCGCGAACGGTGTACTTCGAACCGCCGGCGGAGGTCAGGTTTACACCCGAAGCGCTCACTTTCAGATCGTTGGTAGACACCCCGGCAGCAGATACTGTGATCGGGTTGTCCACACCGATGTAGAACACGTTCATTTTGTCCAACTGAACAGAGCAGGAACGTTGGCCTACTTCGTATTGGAATTCTTTCGTATACGGCTTGTTTTCGCCTGTCAGCGGGTTTTTAACGTTGATGACGACCTTATACGATTTTGTGCCCGTGGAACTGGTGCCCGTTTCAAATTTGGCGATACCATCTTTGAGCGGCAGCGAACGACCGTCAACCGAAATGCTAATGTTGTCTGCCTGAGTGCTGTAGGCGCTCAGGAAAACATCGGCTTCGTATTTATCGCCGGCAATTACATAACCTTTTGGCGCGCTGATAGCCGGTTGGAAGGCATCAAATTTGATGTCTTCACCTGCCACTTTCTTCAGGCAGTAGTTCAACACTGCTGCAGAAGAGGTTTTGGCGTCGCTTTGGATTTTACCCAGGATCGGGAAACAAGCGGCAACCGGCATTTGGCGGAAACGAAAATCAGCCCAGCTGGTTTTGTCCGAGCCTTTTGGAATTTCTTCAAGGGCCAGCGGAAAGGAAGCAGCTACATCCGGGTTATTGTCGGCAAGCGCCAACAGTTTCTCCCGGGTCTCTTTGACCTTGCGTTCAATTTCGAAACCCAAGCCTTGTTTTCCATTTTCACCCAATACAAACATCCGGGTCGTTACGTCTTTGTTCCGGATGTCTTTGGGAATGAGTGGGTCTTTTTTGGAAGGACCACCTGCTTTCGCAAACAATTCCGTACGAATGCCATCAATGAATTGCGAGAATTCATTAGCAATTGCAATTGCTTCCTTAGCATTGGAGCGGTATTTTTCGTTATCTGCAGTTTTATATGCATCTGCCTGCTTGTTGATGTTGGTCATCACCACTTCATTACTGGCCTCAACGATTTTCCGGCTGCCGGTAAGACCCCGGTCCAGCGAGAAAAATGCGTTCATCACCTCAGCAGATACGTTTAGCGCGAGCAGTGCGGTCAACACCAGATACATCAGGTTGATCATTAACTGTCGCGGCTCCTTTGGTATTGACATATGGCTTTGTCTTTTTAAGTTAAGAAAAAAGGAGTTCTAACCGCACTGGTCTTATTGGCGACCGATGTTGGACATTGCTGCCAGCATGTTGCCATAAACCGTGTTGAGAGAGCCCAGGTTCTTGTTCAAGGAAGCCATTTGATCTTTGTAAGCACGTACGTCTTCAGCCGACTTAGCCATATCGGACATGGCTTCGTTCAGTTTCGTGTAGAAGTTGCTCATCGATTTGATTTGCTCTTGCGTACCGGAGAAGTCCACTTCCTGGAGGGCTTTGAGGGCGCCGAGGCTTTTGGACATCGATTGCAGTTCGGTCAGCATACCACCCAGTTGGCGCTCCACCACGTCGCCGTGCAGCGGGGCTACATCGGGCATCGTTTGGCTGGGGCCAGCCGTGAGGGGTTGCATGCGGGAGTTGTAGTCATCGAGGCCGGGGTACAGTTTGTGCCAGTAGTAGTCGGGTTCTGGTCCGAGAACACCGAGCAGCAAGAAGATAACGGCTTCCATGCTCAGGCCGAAGATCAGCATTTCGGAGGCACCTTCCCAGCTTTCGAGTTTGAACAGGGCGCCCATCAACACGATCGCAGCACCCACACCGATGAGGAGGTTTTTGGCGTACTTAAATGACTTGGTTTTGACGAAACTCATTGTGAAAAACTTTTTAGCAGTTTACAAAAAAGGTTGAACTGATTTGAAATTTGTTAGTAGGGTTGCAAAAAACGTCGCAAAGGTAGCAATAGACCCTAGAATTCACCGAAGAATATTTTGGGCCAACTGCGTGTTTGTTCTGTTAATTGTCCGCTGCTAGCAAACAATCACAAAACTGTGTGTATAAATACTGATATGAATTGGTCGTGGAACACAAAATTGGAACTGGGCAAAAAACAAAGGGCAAAACGCAAGAACTCGTGCAAAATTTTATTCGCACTAAATTTTTTCTTGCTTTTTTGCCCTTTGCATTAGAATTATTCTTCTTCTATTTAGAAGTCGTTGATCGACCGGCCCAGGAAGGTCAATATGCAACGGAAGCCTACGTAGCACTTGGTAGTGTCCTGATATTCGAACGAGCGTGTGCCCGTTTGGAGGAAGAAGGCGATGTCTTTCCAGGAGCCACCGCGTGTTACTTTGCGTTTGGCTGTGATCGGATCTTCGTCTTTGGCATCATACCGGATATCCGGGTTCAGGTCGTGCATGAAGGAGTAGGCATTTTCGTAGTATGCCGTTTCCGTCCATTCGGCCACGTTGCCAGCCATGCAGTACAGGCCGTAGTCGTTGGGGTAGTACCCATCGGCTTTTACCGTGTACAGGCCACCGTCTTCCGGGTAGTTGCCGCGGCCAGGCTTGAAGTTGGCCAACAGGCAACCCTTGGCGTTGCGGGTGTAGTATGCACCCCAGGGGTACGGCGCTGCGTCGCGGCCGCCGCGGGCAGCGTATTCCCATTCGTGCTCCGTGGGCAAGCGGAAGTCTTCCGTATTGATCTGGTCGACGGAATACATATCCCATACTTTAGCGCGCCAGTAGCAGAATGCTTTGGCCATTTTCCAGTTTACGCCAACTACGGGGTAGTCGTCGAATGCCGGGTGCCAGAAGTAATTCCGCGTCATGGGCTCGTTGTAGGAGTACGCGTAGTCGCGTACCCAGCAGAGCGTATCGGGATAGATTTTGATTTTTTCCTTGTGGATGAAGCTGGTACGGTTGCTGTTGCGATCATGCGCAGCGCGTTGCCAGTCATACCATTGGAATTCAAAGACAAATTTGCTGACATCCAGCTCTTTGCGGCCAGCAAACCGTTCGTTCCCCTGGTAGTAGAGGTCCTGTAGTTCTTCGGCGCTTTCTTCCCAGTCGACTTCCTGTTCCCAGTCGATCAACTGTTTGTCGGCATCGCCACCATCATCTTCCTGAAAATGCTGGAGCGTTTCGTGGGCCAGCGAGTCGCGTACCCACACGACAAACTGACGGTACTCGTTGTTGGTGATTTCCGTCTCGTCCATGAAGAAGCCCTGAATAGAGATGGACTTGGGACGAGAAACCAGTTGTTTGCTTAAATCTTCATCCCCTACACCTACATGCAACGTGCCGGACGGAACGTAGAGCATGCCATAGGGGTTGATGCCCTTCCATTTCGGACGGTCAAGAACCCCAACGAGGTCGCCGGATTGTTTCCGGCCGCAGGAGGCGACAACTGCCGCGAAGAAGAGTAAAAGCAGGAGCGATTTCTGTAGTTTTTTCATGTTAACACCCGTGTTTTCCTACTTAATTGTTCGGTTTGGAAAAAGTGGTCGTAAAGATAGAGGATTAAATCCGATGCAAAAAAGATTCCCAAACAAAATTGGCTGATTCAGTGTTTTCTCCAACCGGAGCAGCAGCATGCAAACGGTATTTTAACGCGCGCTGGTATTGCCGGCCGAATTTTTTTTCGAAGGATTTCAGGGTCTACCAAACATATCCAAATTCTCCTACAGGCCGATCCATGGTCAGCAGCCTATATTTTTTTTCCGGAGCACACGGATTTGTTTTCAAAAAAATCGGGGATTGTAAATTATCGGGGGCAATTTGCCTGTTCCGATCGGTTTATTGAGCTCGTAACGGAGCAGCAATTCATGGCTTCCACGGTTCGCTGCTTCCAAGGCTGAGAGGGGAATATCAAAGGAATAAGCCAGGGTGGTTCGTTCGTTCAGGCGTAATCCACCCAGCAAAACGACGGCATCGCGGGCTGAATTTGACATCCCCCTGAGCGAAGCGCCCGCAAATATATTTTCTCGCCAACGAAATACAGCTGAAATTTCTGTTTGTGTCTCAATAAAGTCAGTTTTAACTAAAACTGCCGGCCGAAGGGCCAAATTTTCGCCAATTTCGACCCGATAACTGGCCATCGCCAGGTAGTGCCGGGCCGGTTTCAGCCGAAATGCCCCATTGGTTTGCGTCTCCAACACCGGCGCAAAGGCCGGTTGGGTAGCCACGCCCAGGCCCAACTCTTTCCACTGCAAATACAAGCCCGCCTCCACCACTGTTGTGCCTGCCTGCACTTTTCCCTCCGGCAAATTAGGGTCATTGTGGCTAAACACGCCCGCATCCGCATAGATCCCTTCCGGCGCCCTCAGCTTGTCGCCATCCAGCCCGTATTGCAGATACCCGCCGCTGATACCGGCCGACAGCGTCGCCTGCCGCCCCAACTCCAGGTGATAACTAAAACTCAGCAACGCCTGCGTACTGCGGTGGGCGCCAATGGCGTCGTTTTCTACTTTCAGCCCCACCCCACTGCTGATGAAGTACAGCGGCATATGGATGTTGAGGTGCTGGGTTTCCGGCGCGCCTTTCAGGTTCGACCATTGCTGCCGGTACACGCCGGTGGCGACCAGGGTATTTTCCGTGCCGGCATAAGCCGGGTTGTAGGCATAGGGATTCAGTTGGTAGAGGCTGTATTGTGGCGTTTGTTGGGCATGTAACGCACCGCAAACGCTTGCCACTACTAATATAGGTGTAAACAATTTTCGCATACTCCTGAAATTGAGTCGAGGTAAAAAGGGCTAAATAGTTTGAATCAGGTCCTTGAATTCCGCCAGGGTTTGCACCGGTTTTTGGCAGGTATAATCCCGGCACACATAGATCAATGCCTCCTCGTCGCCCGGTTTTCCGGCCAGCAGGGGAAGTGTCTCTCCAAGCCCCGAGCCAGCGGCAATGACTTTATGGGGGATACATTGCTGTTGGAGGCTCAGCGCTTTTTCTACTGCATTTGTGCCCAACACCGCAATTTCCAGCATCGGATACGCCTCCTGCAACATGGCCATAGCCCAGCGTTCGAACGACAAAGGATAGCGCGTTACCGGTTCTTTCAGGATCAGCAGCATGTTGGCCGCCTGCTCCCGCCAGTCGCGCCGGTCGAGCAAAATACCCAGCCGTTGCAGGTTGTGCACCATGGTACTGTTGCCCGAAGGCGTGGCATTGTCGTACAGTTCTTTTTTCCGAAGGAGAATATCCGTCTGGCCGGCCGCCGTAAAAAAGAACATGTTCGATTCGGCGTCGTGAAAATAACTTAAAACTTGTTCGGTGTATTTTTCCGCCCATGTTAAATACCTGGAATTGAATGTTATTTGCCAAATATCCACCAGCGCCGCAATCAAAAAAGCATAATCGTCCAGCACAGCAGCGTACTGCGCGCGGCCGTCTTTCCAGGTATGCAACAATTCCAAGGGCGCATCTGCCCGCAGGTTTTCCAATAAAAAATCGATGTTTTGCACGGCGGCCGTCCGGTATTCTTCCCGGCCCAAGGCCGTGTAGGCCGCTGCATACGCCGAAACCTGGAGGGCATTCCAGGCGAGCAGCACCTTGTTGTCCAATCCGGGCGGGATACGCTGGCGGCGCAGGTCAAACAAGGTCTCGCGGCTGGCCCGCAGCCGGCGTTTCAACACTGCGGTTTCCAGGCCCTGCTCCGCCGCAAAGGCGCCGAAGGCCTGCGGCCGCCACAGAATATTGGTGTGCTCCCAGTTGCCGGCATCCGTCACCCCGTAAAAGGCGCAAAACAACGCGGCTTCATCCCCCAGCGACTGTTCGATTTCAGGCTTGGTCCACACATAAAACTTGCCCTCCACGCCTTCCGAATCGGCATCCTGCGCCGAAAAAAACGCGCCCGTCGTGTGGGTCATTTCCCGACCGATGAAGTCCAGTGTCTCTTCGATGGTGTCGCGGTACAGGGCAGCCCGCTCCTGGTCGGCCGCCGTTGTTCCGGTCGATTGTAGCAACTTGTAGGCCTCCGACAGCACCGTCACGAGCAGGGCGTTGTCGTACAGCATTTTTTCAAAATGGGGAATCAGCCACTCGCGGTCGGTAGCATACCGCGCAAATCCGCCGCCAAGTTGGTCGTAAATGCCGCCCTGGATCATCTTATCGAGCGATAAAAATGCCTGCTCCCGGGCTTCCGGATGGCCGGTAAACCAATGGTAGTGCAGCAAAAAATGAATGGCCATGGTCGACGGGAATTTGGGCGCCCCGCCAAAGCCCCCGTCTACCCTGTCGAAGCGCTCGCGCATCTGGTAAAACAGGTTTTCGAGCGTACCGCCCCACTCGCCATCCGGGTGAAAAACCGGCGCTGGGGCCGTTTCCGGCGCTTGACGCAGAAACAGGTCGTCGTTGCGGCGGATATGGCTCAGCAGTTTGTCGGCCTGCGCAAGCGCCGTTTCGCGCTGGGTATCCCAAACCCCCACCAGGTGCTGAAGGATCTGCAGCCAGGAGGGCCGGTTGTAGGCCGGTCGGGGTGGGAAATAGGTGCCGGCGTAAAAAGGTTTGGTATCCGGCGTCAGGAAGCAATTCAGTGGCCAGCCGCCACCGCCGGTCAGGATCTGGCAGGCCTCCATGTAAATTGCATCCACATCGGGGCGTTCTTCGCGGTCTACCTTGATGTTGATGTAGTGCTCGTTCATGTAGGCCGCCACATCGGGGTTTTCGAAAGATTCGCGCTCCATGACGTGGCACCAGTGGCAGGTGGAATACCCGATACTAACGAGGATAGGTTTGTTTTCGGCGCGGGCGCGCTCGAAGGCTTCGGGTTTCCAGGCATACCAGTCTACAGGGTTGTGGGCATGCTGCAACAGGTAGGGAGAGGTTTCGTATTGAAGACGGTTCATGTTCAGGCGTGCCCCGGAAAGTCATCGGGCAATTCCGGGATGTTATCGACAAATTTTTCGCGGCCGCTGATGATTTCCACCAAGCGGCGGATGGTTTTGCGCCGGATGGCGCGTTCCAGTTCTTTGTTGGGTTCTTTCAGGATGTATTGAAATTTCATGGTCACGCTGCCGCGGTTCACTTCGGCCACGCGGAGGTAGTAGCTGTTTTGTTGAATCAGGTCTTCAAAGGGCTTGAGCGTTTCGACCAGGTTGCGTTCCATTTCCTCCACGGTGACCAGGTATTTCAGGTCAATTTCAAATTCGATACTCGTGCGCTTGATCTGCCGTTTGGTGTAGTTGACGATGTCTGTGAGCATCACCACGTTGTTGGGAATGTAAATGACATCGTCGTCGTCGTTGATCAGGTGGATGTTTTGTAGGGTGATGTCCACAATTTTCCCCCGGTGCGCACCTATTCGAACATTATCACCGATACTTAGTTCACCTGAGAAGGTCAGAATCATGCCATTGATCATATTGGCAATATAATCTTTGGTGAGCAGGACCAGGCCGGCAAAAATGATGGACAAGGAGGTGAGCACCGTCCGCACTTCGATCCGGAACAAGGACAGCAGGCCCAATGCCAGGCCGGTGACCAAAATAATGGAATACAATTGGCCGATGCCCACGATAAAATTGTCCTCGCCCCGCACCTTGTGGCGGCGGCGGTAGAACCACACCACAGAAAACTGGATAAAATCGAGCAGGATCAGGAAAATTGCAATGCCAGCCAGCACATCCACATAATATTCCATGGCCGAGCGGAGCCGGTATTTCATGCCCGCAAACAGCGTTGAAACATCAATCACCCCGACGTACAGCAAGGTAAGAAAAACCAGTATCGCAGCTTTGATGGCTAAAACCAGGTACTTCATGGGCGGGTAGTTTGTTGCTCCGGACAAAGTTGCCGAAAGACCGAGACTTACCCAAGTTTCCGGCATAAAAGGAACAGACAACCAAACTGGTCGCTGCCCCAAAACAAACAGCGGCTTTCTCCGAAACCCGGAAAAAGCCGCTGCGTCAGTATTTTTTCGGCACTTCGAATCAGGCCAGTCCGGTTTCTACGGCGTGCATCGGCAAGCCGAATGCGTCGGCTACGCCCTGGTACACCACCTTTCCGTTGACCACGTTCAGGCCCAGTTTCAGTTCTTTATTGTCCTGGCAAGCCTGTTGCCAGCCTTTGTTGGCCAATTGCAAGTCATAGGGCAGGGTCGCATTCGTGAGCGCTACGGTAGAGGTGAACGGCACGGCGCCCGGCATGTTGGCTACGCAGTAGTGCACCACATGGTCGATGATGTAGGTCGGGTTGTCGTGCGTGGTGGGTTTTGTCGTTTCGATACAGCCCCCCTGGTCGACGGCTACGTCGACGATCACCGTGCCCGGGCGCATGAGTTTGAGCATGTCGCGGGTGATGAGCTTGGGCGCTTTGGCGCCGGGGATCAAAACGGCCCCGATGACCAGGTCGTGCGTTTGCACCAGGCGGCGGATGTTGTACTCGTTCGAGTGCATGGTGATCACGTTGGCCGGCATGATATCGCTCAGGTAGCGGAGGCGGTTGAGGCTCACGTCCAGGATGGTGACCTGGGCGCCGAGGCCGGCGGCCATTTTGGCGGCTTGCATACCGACGATACCGCCACCGATCACCAGTACTTTACCAGGCTCCACACCCGGCACGCCGCCCAGCAATACGCCGCGGCCTTTGACGGGTTTCTCCAGGTATTTGGCGCCTTCCTGTACGGCCATCCGGCCGGCCACCTCCGACATCGGAATGAGCAGCGGCAACTGGCGATCCGTGGTTTCCACCGTTTCGTAGGCCAGGCAAATGGACCCGCTTTTGAGCATCGCATGGGTTAGTTCTTCGCTGGAGGCAAAGTGAAAATAGGTGAAGATCAACTGGTCTTTCCGGCAGCGGCCGTATTCCACCGCGATCGGTTCTTTCACCTTCATGATCATTTCGGCGATCTGCCACACCTCATCGGCTGTAGCCAATATCTTGGCACCCGCTTCGATATAGTCTTCGTCTTCAAAACCACTGCCGACGCCGGCGGTGCTTTCCACGTATACCGAATGGCCGCGTTTGGTAAACTCCAGGGCCCCGGCAGGCGTGAGGGCTACGCGGTTTTCATTCGTCTTGATTTCCTTTGGTACGCCAATAATCATGGATTTGATTTGATTTTGGTGAAAAAATGGCCAGTTGGCTAGGTGGCAAATAAAAAATCGGGCAAAGATAGAAAGGAATGGCGAAACCGGATTCCGGAAAAAAGACGGGCGGCAACAGAGACCGGCACCAATAAAAAAAGCGCGTGACGTTTCACGCGCTCCGAATTTTTTCAATTCTTAAACAATACTTACACACGTATTAAGTATTTTCCAAAACCGTGCCAGAAATGATTTTTTTCTTTAATTTATAAAAAAATCTGTATTGTAATCAGGTATAATTTGTTTCGCCCGGGCTATCCGGAACATTTGCGCCACGGCCTCCCGTCCCCGGGGACCCAAATCGGCGGTAAAGTCCGTCACATACAAGCCGATATGGGCCTGCATCACGGCATCTTCCATCGACTGGGCATGGGCCCGCACAAAGGGCAATACGGCCTCCGGCTGCGCAAAAGCATACTCCACGCTGCGGCGCATAACGCGGTTGACGGCGCGTTGCAGGTCCGCTTCCAGGTCGCGGCGCAGCACGATGCCCCCTAGCGGGATGGGCAGGCCGGTGCTGCGTTCCCAGTATTCGCCGAGGTCCATGAGTTTGACCAGGCCTTTTTGGGCGTAGGTGAAGCGGTTTTCGTGGATGATCAGGCCCGCCGCCACTTCGCCGCGCAACACCGCTTCTTCGATATCCGAAAACAGGGTTTCGACTTTGTTTTGGGCGGCCGGGCAAGCCAGGCTGAGCAGGAAATTGGCGGTGGTCATCTTGCCGGGAATGGCAATCGGCCCCTTGTCGATAGCCGCCGCATCCAGGGGCTCGCGGGCGACCAGCAGCGGACCGCAGTTGTTGCCCAGAGCGCTGCCCGCGTCGAGCAGGGCGTAGCGGTGGGTGAGGTAGGCAAAGGCGTGGTAACTGAGCTTGGTGATGTCGATGTTGCCGGCAAAGGCCCGCTGGTTCAGCGCTTCCACGTCGGCGATGACCGGCTCGAAGCGCAGGCCTTCGGTGTCGATTTTGCCGTGGAGCATGGCATCAAAAATAAAGGTGTCGTTGGGGCAGGGCGAAAAACCGAGAGAAAGTGTCATGGGCTGCAAAAGTAGTCACCCAACCGGGATGTGCCGATTGGAACAGCAGCCCAATAAATGGGTTTAGGAATTTTTACAGTAAATTTTGCTGCCGGCCCTTGCCCAATACGCTGCTGAATACACCAGCCCGCAAGTATTGTTTTTTCAAAACACCACCAGTTTCCCAATCCCTAGTATTTTTCCGCCTTCCGACACCTCAAACACATACATCCCCGCAACCCCTGTCTCCGTATTGAACAGAACGGTGTTGTCGGTCACCGCTGCCCGGAATACCAGCCGCCCGGTCAAGTCACGCAACACAAAGTCGCCCTGCGGCACAGGCGTGCCCTCCAACTGCAAGAGCGTTCCCGCGCCGGCCGGGTTGGGCGATATCCGGATCGAGGTAGGGCTCGCGGGCTCGGCCGGCACTTCCGCACGCGGCACAGCCGACCCGGCTTCCAGGCCTACCGGGCAGTTAAACGTATTCAAATAGGCTTCCACATACCCGCCATTGAGCAGCCGCGCCGCTACGTGGATGTAGGAAACCCCTGTTTGGGCCGGCAAAACATAGCGGAATACCGCCGATTGACCGGCTGCCAGCCCGCCGGAAACCGGCTTGAAACGCAGCGAATAAAACGGCGAAAAATTGGGGCTCCGCAAGGCATATTCCCCCCCGCCGGGGCTTGTATACAGGCCGGCGCCATCCGGTTCGATGGCCGAGATGCCCTGTGGCAGCCCGAGGTACACAAATTGAACAGCACTGTTGCAGTGGGGGGTCACCCGCACCCGGTACACCCAGTTTTGCGCCGCGTCGCGGCTCACTTGCAAGAGCTCGAAATCCAGGCAGCCGGCCGTTTTGCTGTCGCAGGCCTTTGTGTATAGTTGTTCGTCCACACGGATCTCAAAACAACAGGTATCCCGCAAGCCACAGGCGTTGGCTGCTTCGTAACATACCGTATGTGTTCCAATCGGAAAAGGTTCGCCCGATGCCAGGCCCTGAATCCGGTTTAGAACAACCGAGCCATCCGGGCAATCGGTAACGGCCGTGGGCAAGGCATATACCACTGACACAGCGCTTGTATTGGCTGGCGCGACTACCGAAATATCGGCCGGGCATTGCAGCGTGATCTGGGAACTGAGCAACTCCAACTGGTAGGTGAGGATCGAGTCGCAGCCCCCCGGAGCCGGCCTGACGACCGTCACCACCGCGGGCGCCGTATAGGATTGCCCATCCAATACCACGGCTTGTCCGGGGTACAAGCCGATCTGTTGGTTGGTCAGTATGTCCGAACAGGGCAGTTTGCAGCTCGCGCAGGCGGTTACAAAAGGCGGCAATTCATCCGACACCACATTGCGCATCGGCGCCGTGAGGTTCCGGTTCGGCGGAATACGGATCAGAATAATGGGCTGCAAGGTGGTGGTTTCATCAAAAACCTGCACCGGTACATCCTCCTGTCCTGAGCAGGCGGCATCGATCCGGCCGGACAAATCCGTTTTGCCAAACCACATGCCATCGCTGGAGGAAGGAGTGCGCGAATACGTGGCTGCAAAAAACAAGCCGTCGCCCTGTGCGGCCAGCGTTTGCCGAAGGCTCAGGGAACTTCCGTTTCCAGTGTTTTTTAACTGCCTGGCCCATTGCAGGTCGCCCTTCAGGTTAACTTTCAGGAGGATCATCGATTTATTGCCATCCGCCAGTGTGCTGAACCCTGCAACGACGTAGCCGTCGGGTTGGATGCAAAGCGACGCGCCCGCAAACCCCAAAAATAAGGAAGCCGGCACTTCGTAGCGCCGCAGCCACTGCACGGACCCGTCGAGATTGGATTTTTGTATCCAAAGGCGACCGCCGTGGTTGGCGATGGCGACGAGCGCGCCTTGCTGATCCAAGCGAATGTCCTGCCCTTCCAGGCCGACCGTGTTCGTTTGTGAAAACTGGGTCCACAGGTGTGCGCCGGTGGTGGCATCAATCTTGGAAATGCCCAGCCCGGGCTGAGCCGTAAACGGATCGGCATACAGCCCCGTGGCGAAAAAGGCGCCGTCGTGGACAAATCCAGCCCGCATTTGCACTTTCGTATCGTAGCGCCACACCCGGCCGGCGACTAAAGTACCCGTTTGCCGGTCGAGTTGCCAAATTTCCGAATTGGAGGTATTGGCATCCGGCTGGACGTAATCGCAGGCCAGGAAATTTCCTCCGGGGGCCATTTCCGCCAACCAGGAAGCGGTGCAGTGCTGGTTGGCCGCAAAGTGCTGAAACCACAGCAACTGGTTGGTCGCAGGGTCGTACCGGAAGGCATACATCTGGTTGTCCTGGTCACTGCTGCCGGAATAGTTGCCAAAACCCACGAGGCGTTGCTCCGAATCTTCAATCATTGAAAAATTATAGGGCAGGTCGGGGGCCAGAAAATCGAGGCGGCGCGTCCACAGTACATGGCCATCGACATCAACTTTCATCAGTTTCGGGGAAGTAAGGCTGCTTTGGATATAGCCGAAGAGATACAGGGTGCCGTCTGATGCCGGCACCAGTATCCTTGAGCCCGTGGGGACAAAGTTTTTTTGGTATTTCTTTAAAAAGGAAACGGATTGCGCACAGGCCAGCGAATCGGGCAACAACACATACGTCGCCAGTGTATCGCAGCCGCCATCTGAAGCAGGCAGCCATACTTCGACCGAGCCGGGCTGGGTGTACACGGTGCCGGCAATCGTCACTGCGTCGCCAGGACCGATATAGGCCGTTTGTTGCACGGTGGCTTGTGGTTTGAACTCGAGGACGAAGGTTGCCAGCGTATCGCAGCCCATGCCGGTTGATGCCACCTTCAACAGCACAGTTGTGGGTTGGGTATAGCTGCTGTCGCCCAACACGACCGCGCTGCCCGGACAAAACCGGATGGTGTCGGTCCGTACCGGTTGGTTGTAACTGCAAAAATCGCTGCTTTGGGCATTGCCCTCCCCTTCAACAGCCTCCTGAAAGGGCTGCATATTTTCAAAGGCTTCGTTGCTGTATGCCTGTGGCAGCAGTTCGGCCAGGCGATCGGTGACGACGACATCCAGGTTGGCGACACAACAGCCGTCAACAATGCCCATCGAATCTGTTTTCAGAAAAATGGCCTCCAATGGTTCCTGTACCATTGCGCTGTTGATGTATCCAACGGCTATCAGTCCGCCGTCGGCAGCGGGCGCTATCCTGCTGAGGAAGCCGAACCCACCGTTGTTGCCAAAGGACCTGGCCCACAGCACATTGCCTGCCGGGTCGATTTTGATCAGCCCGAGTTGAAACGTTCCATTGTTACCCCAGGGGTAAATACTCAGGCCCATCACGACACTGCCGTCCGGCAACACGCAAGCGGTGCTCAAGGTATTGGTAATGTTCACCTTATACGATTTGGACCAAAGCACTTGTCCACTGGGGCTCATTTTTTGAAGCCAGCCGTCCAATCGACCCAGGCCGGGCGTATAGGTACTGACGGTACCCACCAGGAGTTGGCTGCCATCTGGCAAGGCGCGCAAAACTTGCACCCAACTATTGGTATCCACCCGGTATTCCTGCGAGCTCAGGATGTTTCCATTGGCTGGATCCATCATCCGGCGGCAACCCAGGTCGTTTACTGTACCAGCCAGGTACAGCACGCTGTCTGCCAGGTATTGCACCTTCAAAGCATTGTACCCATCGGAAGGTGTAAACCGGCTCCACTGGGTTTCACCGGCGTTGTTGACCCGCACGACAAAGGTTTGCGAGTAGCCAGGCTTGGTTTGGGTACCCGACAAAATATACCCGTCGGGCATCGGTATGATTTCGGAGAGCCCAGTTTCATTAAACCCCGGCTCGCCGATGGTTTTTTGCCAAAGCAGCTGACCGGCATCGTCCACTTTTACCAACCAGGCTTCCCAATGGCCCTGATTGGTCCGGTGCATATTGCCCCAGGCGATAAAACCGCCGTCATTGGCTGCCGCTACCTGGTTAAAACTGGCGTCATCCTGCCCACCATATGTTTTTTGCCACAGGACCTGACCCATCCCATCCGTCCGGGTCAAGGTAGCCAGTGCAAAATGGGTATTCGGGTCCGGGGTCGTGCCAACGATGATATACCCGTCGGCGATGGCCAGGATATCGTTGGCCCGCTGGCCGGCCGTTGACGTGATGCGCTTTTGAAAGGTAAGG
The DNA here is from genome assembly GCA_020846655.1 of Saprospiraceae bacterium. Classification (GTDB taxonomy): domain Bacteria; phylum Bacteroidota; class Bacteroidia; order Chitinophagales; family Saprospiraceae; genus M3007. Next base: position 34,773 of record JADLDL010000201.1, read on the forward strand.
GATTGCGTAAAACCAGGGCTGGAAAGGCCTATTGCCAGGGCAATGGCGAAGAAAATGCGGGCAAAAAACATGGCTGAAAATGGATTGAAAAACGAACATCAATAGCGCAGCGGCACAATCGGAAGTGCCGGGGCGACAGTGTTTGGAATGCAAACCGGTTTTCAGAAAAATATGGCGTCAGAACGGAAGGGACGAAAAACCTGGTGGCGATGTCCTGGCAAATCGTTCAACTGTTATTGACACCAGACCAAATGTATTCGTTCAACAGCATTTACCATTCCAAAAATAGGATACTGTCAGCCAGGGTACAGTTGCCGAAGGCCAGCGCCTTCGGGCCGGGCTTCATTTCCGCAAAATCTTCCTGCCCCGGCTCCGAAATGCCGCCGAAGCGTGGGGCAGGTGTTCTTCGATGAGCAAGCGCAATTCAGGCCGGAGTTCGGGCACTTGTTCACAAATTTTATCCAGCACGGTCATCGAAAACGCCCGGATGGCCACGGCTTCCTGTGGGTCGGCCAAAAACCGGAAACACAGGTCGGCCAGATCGCCCAGCAGGGCTTCGGGGATGTCGACGTCCTCCAGAATACGCACCACGTTGCGTTTGACGGCGTCGTGCACGCCGGGTTCGCCGGCTTTGGCCACCATCCGGGGCAGCCAGGGCTCCAATAGTTGCGGATGGTACTGGCCGACGTACATGAGCACCCAGGCCGAGCGCTGGTTGAGCCGGTAGTTAGGGCCCAGGGCAATGTCGAGCAGGGCGGCCAGGCGATCCGGGTCGGCGCCGACCCAGTGGGCCAGCCGGAGGGTCTGGGCTTTGGAGTGTTCGAGCAGCAGTTGCTCGGTCAGGAAAGTCTGGTGGGTGTTCATGGCCGGAAAAGCAGGCCACAAAGGTACGGCCGGGCAGGCATTTTCAGGGATTGAAAAATACCGCCCGGCCGCGCCCCTGGTCAATACCGCTCGGGCAATTTTTTGAAATACGGGCCGAGCCATTCGTGGGTGAAGGCCAGCGTCCAGCGCATGTCGGCCGGTACGAGGTAGAGGTCGGCCATACCGACCGAGGCGAGCAAGGCAGTGAAAAAACGCTTGGAGGAATAGCAGCGCAGGCCCCAGTCGCCAAACTGCTCGAACAACAGCACTTCCGTAACGTTCTGGCGCTTCGCCATTTCCACTGCCAGCGGGCCCTCCGTTTTTTCCACGAGGTTAAAACTGTAAATATGCCACAAGAACGACGGCGGCGGCACCCGGCCTTCCCAAAAATGCGCTTTCCAGTCTTCTTTCAATTGGCGGACGGCTGCCACATCCAGGCGTTCAAAAGACACGTTGTGCGCGGTCAGGGCCAGTTCGAGCGGATTTTGGTACGCAGAGGGTTTGAATTGCATGGCGTTGATGGTTGAGCAGCCCAAACGCGGCTGTCAGGCAATCCGTTCCGGGATGTGCAACAAACTTGGTTCTACCCCCGGGCTTGCTGCCTGATTTTTTGTTCTTTTATCCCCAAAAAAAGAATCATGTCGAAAACTACACTTGTCCTGTTTTGGGCCATTTGGCTCCTGGATGTGCTGCTGGCTCTGTTTGGCTACCGCGAATTTATCCAGGGCGTCTTTGGCCGCTACGCCGCCCCCAACTCCAAATATATTTTCCTGTGGCTCATCCTGTTTGCCGCCATCCTGCTGATCCTGTGCGGCAGTTTGTATTTCAAAAACTACGGGCACCCCGGCATGGCCATGAGCGTAGTGTCGACGCCGCTGGTGCTGGCCTTGCCGTACGTCCTTTGGCTGGCGGTCATCTTAATCAGCGGCAAAGGCGCGCGTTGGAACTAAGCGCGCTGCTTCGCCTCCCTGTTCTCCTTTCCTAACTCCCTGATTATGTATTTTATACACTATATTTTCATGAGCCTGTACATCGGTGTCTATGTCTATTTCCAAATCATAGAAGCGCCTTTGCCCGCCTTTTTACCGCAGGTGAATACCTGGGTCAACTGGGGTTTGCTGCTCTGGGCTGGCTACCAGTCCGGCAAAATCATAGTCGATTGTGTGCAGTCGCACGCCAAAAATCAAATGACAACGGATAATATGTGGAACGGCATTTTGTTGGCCTTGCTGCATGCCTTGCCCACTGTACTGATGGCCCTGTTTATGCTGCGGGAGGGGTTTGTTGGTAAATAATATGTCTGTTATTTCTCCTGCAACTGCCCGATCAACTTGAGCAGAGCCGCCCGGTTGCCGGCCTTGGTCATAAACGCGGGCAGGCGACTCACCATGGCGCTGCTTTTCCGGATGGTGTTGCGGGGCGTGATGCCGCGTTCGCGCAGTTGGGCGCCGATGTATTGCCGCAGCCACTCCAGGTGCTCGTGGTGGTAGGCCCAAAACAAATCGCCGCGGAATTCTTTTTGCAGCCACAAGGGCAGCCCGAATACCGGATCGGTCATTTGGCCTTCGTGCAGGGCATGTTTGGTGATGCTCGCCTCGTACTCGCAGTTGTCGCCGCAGGCCAGGCAGCGGGTGCCGAGTTTTTTCCAAACGCCGTCCCAGGGCGCGCTGTGCCGGATCGGGGCATGGCATTCGCGGCATTTGACCGACACGTAGGCCGTGCTGCTGCCGTACCAATGACCCGGTTGTTCGACATGAAAACAGGCCGTGCACGTGAGCCGCTGGTCGCGGCCGATGAGTGCGCGCTGGGCGCATTTGGGGCAGTGTACCACAAAATGCGTGGCCAGGTCGCTGAGGGCCAGGCCGGGGTCGGCAAAACGAGGGTTGTCGGGTTGCATGTGCTGCATATTTAAACGCTCCACCAATACGTCAGTTTCACTACAAACGCCCGGCTCACGATGCCGAAGCCCTCGGGCAGGTAGTTGTCGGTGTACACCAAGTACAGGTCGGATGCCGGAGCATAGCGCCACTGGAAGCGGGTGTTGAGGTTGACGTTGTTGGTTTGCTGGTTGTATTGCAAAAAGGTGGTGAAATAGATTTTTTTGGTAAAGGTCACGTCCACGCGCGGCCCTACGAGCCAAAACGCGGAGTTTTTCAGGCCGAAGGCATTGTCCTGCGGAAACTGGATATCGTTGTATTCGGCAGCCAGCGCAATGCTGCCGTAGGGCTGGAGGCGATAGGCCGTATTGGCAGCGAGCCGGAGCCGGGTGCCGCCGGCGTAGTAGCCGCCGTAGCGGGTTTCCCAGCCGAAGGTAAAGAGGCGTTGGGGCTTGGAGGCGAAACTGGTACCAAAGGAGTTCCAGATATGTTCGGTGCCCACGGGGAGTTGGATGCCGGTGCGGTTGGTGGGGTCGAAGGGCTGGAGGAGTTTTACGTAGTCGTTGGCGATCCAGACGCTGAACACGGCGTTGGTCCGGAAATTAAAGCCATAGGACAGGTAGTTTTCGTTTTCCACGCTGTTCACCAGGCGGTCGAGGTAGTTAAACCCGCCGAAATTGGGTCCGTGGGTGAGCAATGGACCGGCCTTGGGGAAAAACAGGTAGGCCGCATTGTAGGAGGTTTTGTGGTAGCCCCGGCGGGGCAAAAAACCGACTTCGGGGTTGTAGCGGTCGGCCACGTATTCCTGCGTGATGCTGAAGTTGAAATGGCGGTTGTTGTAGCGCAGGCTGGCGGCGGCGGCATAGTCTTTGCCTTGAGCGCCGGGGTCGAAGGACTTGTAGTACAGGAACTTGCCGCGCCAGAGGTCGTTTTTGGTGGCCAGGTTGTATTCCAGGCCGGCATTGCGGTTGTAGGCCGGTTGGCTGGGAAATCTCTCGCTGTCGAAGGATTGTTTGTTGATAAAAAAACCGGTCACGTTGGAGCGGCTGAACACGCGGCGCTGGAGGGTGAACACGCCGAAATTTTGGGCGGGCGCGCCGCTGTCGTCGGTTTCGCCGGTTTGGATGTCGAGCACACCCAGGCGCCAGTCTTTGTTGATGCGGCCGCTGAGGCGCGCGCCGGCGCGGATGGGCGCCGTGAGACCTACCCGCCGGGAGAAGAAGGGGCGCAGGTTGCTGAAGCCAAGGTTGTTGAACAGGTCGCTGTTTTCGAGGAAAAACTGCCGACGTTCCGGGAAAAACAGTTCGAAGCGGTCGAGGTTGGTTTGCTGGCGGTCCACTTCCACCTGCGAGAAATCGGGGTTGATGGTGGCGTCGAGGTTGAGCGAGGAGCTGAGGGCCACCTTGACGTCGAGGCCGGCGTCGAAGCGGGTATCCAGGGGCTTGCCGGGGCGGTACACCTTGCTGGCGCCGCCGAGCAGGTAGGGGATGATGGACACGTTGCTGCCGGCGCGGGGTGGCGGAGCATCCCATTGGAGCACGCCGGTGTAGGCCAGCGAGGCGGTGGCCATTTGGCGGGGCACGGGCGCCCAGGCCGATTTTTCGGTGGTGGTGAGGTCGTTTCGGCTAAAATTGACACCCCAGCGGGTGATGTCTTTTTTGTAACGGAGGGTTTTGAAGGGGATAGCGGCCTCGAAGATCCAGCGGTCGCTGTAGCGTTTGACGGCCGAGTACCAGCGGTTTTCCCAGTTGAGGTCGGCTGAGCCGCCGTCGTATTGCTGGCCGTCCCATTCGGCGCCGGCGGCATTGGCCCCGAAGGTGAAGCCGTTGGTTTGGTCGTCGAAGGGGTCCATGAAAAAGATGAAGTTGTCGTTTTTGCCAAAATTCCAGTCGCGGCGCAAGGACTCGACCACCACGGGGTGCGTCTGGTAATTGACGGCCGAGATGTACAGGAAGCGCTCGTCGTAGGCCATGCGGACCTCCGTTTTGAGCCGGGCACGGGAGGTGTCCATGGGCAGCACCATAAAAAAATCGGTGGCCAGTTCGGCGGCTTTCCAGGTGTCTTCGTCCAGTTCGCCGTTGACGGTAACGGGGCCGTCGGTACAGCGGATGGGGTACTGGTAGGCGGCGTTTTTCTTTTGGGCGAAGGCGGGCGCGGCGGCGAGCAGCGCGAGGAGGAGGAGGATTTGTTTCACGGACATGTCAGTTGTGGTGCTAAGGTCCGGAGTTGGCGGGAGTTTTGGGGTGGGATTTTTCAGTGCCCCCTACCCTACCCCTTTTTACTCGACTTGGCCTTCGGATTGAAGGCCAGGCAACGTTCCAGCCACCACTCCAGTTCCAATTCAGTATCAATGCCCTCGGGTTCCACGAAGGCGTAGCCCTTCAGAGGCCGGCCGGTGAAGTCCATTTGCCGGGCGCCGGGGCGTTGGAGGGCTTCGTTGAAGCCCTCGGGGCCGACGCGGGCCATGAGTTTGTCGCCCACTACGCCGGCGCACATTTTGTCGTTGACCAGGAAACAGAGGCCGCCCATCATTTTCTTTTCTTCGAAACGGGCGTTTTGGTCGCGAAAGCCGCGGCGGATACGGTCGGCAAGCAATTCGTTGTAAGCCATTTTTATATCAATAAGGTATTGCTTTTTACAAAGATACAACCACCGCCTCCTGCCCCTGCAAACTGCTCCTGCCTCCTGCCCCTACAAACTGCTACTGCAAACCGCCCCTGCAAACTGCTACTGCAAACTGCTACTGCCACTGCAAACTGCAAACTGCCACTACCCCACCACGCCCAGCACCATTTCCAGCGTCCCCTTTGCCTGTTTCATGCTCCGGATTTCATCCTGCACCAGGATCAGTTCTTTGTTGGTCTGCTTGAGGTGCAGGCCCATCACCCGGCCTTTTTCGCCGATCAACTTGACGATCCGCTGGAACTGCTCGGTTTCAAAAAACGAGGACTGCGGGTCGCTCACAAAGTAGCAGCGCAATTTGCCGCCCTTGAGGATCAGCCGTTCGAAGCCCAGTTTTTTGCAAATCCAACGCAGGCGCAGCGCCTCAAACAGGAAACTGACCTGCTTGGGCAGTTTACCAAAACGGTCCTGCAACATGTTGGTGAACACCTCGATGCCGGCCTCGTCTTCGATTTCGTCGAGTTGGGTGTAGAGGCTGAGGCGCTCGTTGGTGTTGGACACATACTCGTCGGGGATGAGCATTTCGACGTCGGTTTCGATGGTCACGTCGCGCACGTAGGCGCCTTTTTGGGCAAGTTCGTCTTTGAACAGGTCTTTGAAATCGGTTTCCTTGAGTTCCTGGATGGCTTCGTCGAGAATTTTTTGGTAGGTTTCGTAGCCGATGTCGGCGATGAACCCTGATTGTTCGCCGCCGAGCAGGTTGCCGGCGCCGCGGATGTCGAGGTCGCGCATGGCCACCTGGAACCCTGAGCCCAGGTCGCTGAATTCCTCGATGGTGCGTAGGCGTTTGCGGGCTTCCTGGGTGAGCACGCTCATGGGCGGCGCCAGCAGGTAGCAGAAGGCCTTGACGTTGGAGCGGCCCACGCGGCCGCGCAACTGGTGCAGGTCGGATAGGCCGAACATGTCGGCGCGGTTGATCAGGATGGTGTTGGCGTTGGGGATGTCGAGGCCGGTTTCGATGATGTTGGTGCACACCAGCACGTCGTGTTTGCGGTCGATAAACTCCACGAGAACCTTTTCGAGGTGGTCGGCCTCCAATTGGCCGTGGGCCATGGCAATGTCGACATCAGGGCAGATCCGGCGCAGGAGTTCGACCATTTTGGGCAGGTCGGTCACGCGGTTGTGCACAAAAAACACCTGCCCACCGCGGTGGATTTCGTAGTAAATGGCGTCTTTGACGAGGTCTTCGTCGAACACACGGATTTCGGTGTGGATCGGCTGGCGGTTGGGCGGCGGCGTGCGCAGGATGCTCATGTCGCGAGCAGCCATGAGGCTGAACTGGAGCGTGCGCGGGATGGGGGTGGCGGTGAGCGTGAGCGTGTCGACGTTGACTTGCAGGGCGCGCAGTTTTTCTTTGGCGGCTACGCCAAATTTTTGCTCTTCGTCCACCACCAGCAAGCCGAGGTCTTTGAATTTAGCCTCTTTGTTGAGCAGGGCATGCGTGCCGATGACGATATCAATTTGGCCGGCGGCCATTTTTTTGAACACCTCGGTTTTCTCTTTGGCAGAGCGGAAGCGGTTGAGGTAGTCTACCGTGACGGGGAAATCCTTGAGGCGTTCGCTGAAGGTTTTCCAGTGCTGAAGGGCCAGGATGGTGGTGGGCACCAGCACGGCGGCCTGTTTGCCATCGGTCACGGCTTTGAAGGCGGCGCGGATGGCCACCTCGGTTTTGCCGAAGCCTACGTCGCCGCAGATGAGGCGGTCCATGGGATATGCTTTTTCCATGTCGGCCTTCACGTCGGCGGTCGATTTGACCTGATCGGGGGTGTCTTCGTAGATAAAACTGGCTTCGAGTTCGTTTTGGAGGTAGCCGTCGGGCGGGAAGGCGTGGCCGGGCGCGGCGCGGCGCTTGGCGTAGAGTTTGATGAGTTCGGCCGCAATGTCCTTGATTTTCTTTTTGGTGCGGGCCTTGAGTTGTTTCCAGGCTTCGGAGCCGATTTTGGAGAGTTGGGGTGCTTCGCCTTCTTTGCCGACGTACTTCGAAATTTTGTGCAGCGAGTGGATGCTGACGTAGAGGATATCGTTGTTTTTGTACACCAGCCGCACGGCTTCCTGGGTTTGGCCGCCGATTTCGATTTTTTGCAGGCCGGAGTATTTGCCGATGCCGTGGTCGATGTGGGTCACGAAATCGCCGGGCTGGAGTTCGCGGAGCAGCCGCACGTTGAGCGATTGTTCTTTGGTAAAACCGGTGCGGAGTTTGAAGGCGTGGAAGCGCTGGAAAATCTGGTGGTCAGTGAAACAGGCGATTTTGAGGTCTTCGTCGATGAAGCCGGCCGAGAGGGCGGTTTCGACGGGGTGCCACTCGATTTTGGCTTTCAGTTCCTTGAAAATAGACTGTAGGCGGGCGAGTTGTTTGGGATTGTCCGAGCAGATAAAAATTTCATAGCCGTTGGCCTGCCACTCGTGCAGGTTGCGCAGGAGCAAGTCAAAATTTTTGTTGAACGAAGGCTGAGGTTTGGCGTGGAAAGCCAAACTGCGGATACTGCCGGAATGCGTCATTGAACGAGTGGATTCTGCGGCAAAAGTAAGTTCGTTTTTCGTGTTTCGTGTTTCGGGGTGCGGGGTGCGGGGTGCGGGGGGCGTGTTTCGAGGTGCGTGAAGGTTTTGCTTCTTCAAAATCCTTGGCCAGTTATTGTTTAAATACCCTCTGCGCCCTCGTAGTCCTCCCCTTGCCCCCTCCAAAGGGGGAAATTTTGACTGGCTACGCCAGCCAAAACCGCGTTAAATGGAGCGTAGCGACATAACATTTCCCCCTTTGGAGGGGGCTGTCGATTACCCACAAGTTGATCTGAAAAAATCGCAACTGACCTCTCCGAGGTCATCCTCAAAGCGAACCTATTCTTTTGATTTTCAATATCATTTAGTTGGCAATCTCTTTTATCAACTTGTGGGTAATCGGGAGTGGAGGGGGCAGGGGAAGGACTACGGGCGCAAAAAAAACACAAAACATCCTGTACAACCATACCGTGTGCCTATTTACAAAACACACGCACCCCGAAACACGCGCCCCGAAACACGCGCCCCGAAACACGAAACACGAAACACTATTTCCCCTTCGCCATATCCAGAATATACGCGTTGGCGCTTTTGCCCCAGGCCGGGTGGATCGAGGAAGCCGGCTTGAAGGTGTCAAACTTTTGTGCGGCCGTTTCCATCAATTCCTTGCCTTTTTCCGGACTGCCGCCCCACTGCGGCGGCGTGAAATAAATCCCGATGCCTTTTTGCATGTAGGCCCGCGGGTTTTCCGGATCCAGTTGCAGGGCTTTGTCGATCAACATCCCGGACAGCGGGCCGTATTTCTGGCCGTTCACCATGGGATTAAGGCGAATACGCATCCCGGCAGCCATGCTTCGGAGCACGTACACTTCCGAGTTGTTGGGGTTGAGCGAATCGGCCAGGGCAAGAAACTTGTCGGCCTTGTCGCACAAAGGCTCGTGTTTGCTCACATCCTGATCCAGGTTAAAAATCATGGACTGACACAAGCCCACGTAGTAAACCGGCAGCCATTCGCCGGGTTCCTTTTGGGCGATCCGTTCAAACATATTGGACTTGGCAAGCCACTGTTCGGGGGTTTTCATCGAGTCGAGGCCGGCCAGGGCCTTTTCCATGGCTTTTACAAATTTGTCATTGGCCTGCGCCGAAACGGCGAGCGCCAGACTCAGAAACAACAGAGAAAGCAATCCTTTTTTCATAGTGCAATGGGTTGATATGGTGAAGTAGTCTTTTAATTTTGATTGTCCAGCACTTCCTGCCGCCGGTCGATCCCCCAACTCATGAACGCCCCGACAAACACAAAACGTTTGGCCGCCGGCGAAATGGCCGTGCGCATGGCACCATCCGGCGAGTAGCGGTACCCAAAAATTTGCTCCTGCCCCAGGGCATTGCTCACGCCGAGTACAAACACTGTGAAAGCGCCCCGGATCATGGTGAGGTAACTGGCGTTCAGGCTGAGGTTGTGGTAATCGGGGGTGCGGTCGGTCAGGAACGCCGCTTCCGGCTGGTTGGGGTTGAAATAGGGCCGGCCGGTGGCGTAGTTGTACGTGAACCCAAAACTGGTCCGAATCTTTGGAAAATAGTGTTTGGCCACCAGCGAGGCGACGTGGTTGGCGGCAAACGTGGGCTGGGCTTCCAACGGATACCACTGGAATTTCCGTTTGGTGTCGAGCCAGGAGTACGATACCCAGAAGTCGGTGTTTTTTAATGATTTTTTGTCCCGAAAAAACAATTCCAGGCCTTGTGCATAGCCCGAGCCGTCGTTTTGCAGGCTGCCCAGGGTCGTGACGAGTTGGTCATATTTTTTATAAAAACCCTCCACCCGGAAGGTCCGGTCGGCAAGGATGTATTGATAGTTCAGGATAAAATGCTCGGCCCGCTGAAAGCCGGGTACTGCCGCGTACTGGTTTTGCCAGCGCAACAGGCTGTCGCCTTTTTGGTAAAAGTGCCCCCAGGCAAACGACACCTGGTCGGCATCGCCCAGTTTGTAGGCCAGCGATGCCCGGGGCGACAGCCGGCCGGCGTCCAGCAACGACGAGTGTTCGGCACGCAGTCCCAAACGGGCCACCAGTTTGGTCGTCACGTACAGGTCCGTTTCGGCGAATGCCGCCGAATAATTGTCGCGCAGGGTGGATACGCCAAAATACTGGTTGTCAAAGGCATCGGTCGAGTACTGGTATTCGGCGCCGAAGCGCAGCGACGTGAGCCGACCGAAAAACCGTGTAGCCACGGCGCGCACTTGCGCCAGGGAGTTGTACAGGCGGAAGGTGTCGGGCAGGATAGCGCCCGTGTTGTACGAACTCCGGATGTTGTTCCAGTCGCGGGCGTAGGAGCTGCCGAGTTTCAGTTTCCATTGCTCGCCGAGCAGGCCGGACCAACTCAGGTTGGTGTACACGTTCTGGTTTTTTACCGCAAATCCAAATTTGCTGCCGTCGGGCGCCACGGTGTTGAAGCCCACGTTGCTGTAGTTGTAGTAGCCGTAAAACTTGAGCAGGCCTGTTTTGCCCGTTTGCTGGCGGAAAAACGCCTCTGTACCGACCGATTCTGGCTTGTGCGTAAACTCCGGCGTTTGTTTGACCAGCCAGAAATAGGGCGCCAGGTTGGAATAATTGACGTTGCCGCCGATGGCGCGGCCCTTGTCTTTCCAGAGTTTTTGCTGCCCAAAGCCCAGGCCCACGCAGGACAGGGCCAGGGTGCCGGCCGAGCGCTCGGGCAGGTCCTGCGAATCGAGAATCAGGGCCGAGGACATGCCCTGGCCGTACTGCGCCGAGTAGCCGCCGGTACTGAACACCGTGCCTTTGAACAGGAAGGGGTTGAAACGCCCGCGCGAGGCGAAATCGGGGGTATTGGCAAAAAACGGGTTGCGCACCAGCATGCCGTCGATGAAGGTCTGGGCTTCGGTGCCCGAGCCCCCGCGCACAAACAAGCCTTCCTGGTCGCCGGTGGATACCTGTGCGCCAGGCAGGGTTTTGAGCGCGCCGTAGGTGTCGCCGCCGGCAGAGGCGGTGGTCACGATGTCGAGCGGTTTGAGTACCGTCACTTTTTTCTCGTCGCTGGCCTCGAAGGCGCCGGCCGAGATGACCACCACTTTCAGTTCGTTGAAGGCTTCGCGCAGGACGGGGTTGAACGCGAAGGTGCCGCCTGAGAGCGTCACTTGCTGGACCAGCGAATCGAAGCCCAGAAACGTGACCTGGAGGATTTGGGCGCCGCTTTCCTCGGTTTCAAACTGAAAATTGCCTTCCGCATCGGAGGTGGCGCCGTCGTAGGTATCGCGCAGGAAAATGTTGGCGCCGGGCAGGCCGTTTTTGGAAGGGTCCGTAACCCGGCCTTTGATGAGGGTAGTTTGGGCAAATGCCGACAGTGCGCCGACACAGCAAAGACAAAGGAGTAGTTGTTTTTTCATCGCTTTCGAGTACAAATCTGTTGTTTTTTTTGCAAAATCAGCGCTTGTTCGTGGTTTCGAGGGGCATAGTTGCAGGCATTTGGCCCGGTCTGCACCAACTAATCTCCGAACATCCGGGCGCAACCGACGGAGGTCCGGAATTTGGAGCCCGGATGTAATTTTCAGGCAGCAGCGGATTTTCAGGCCGGCAAGCGGAAACAGGGAACCAAGGGGGTTCCCTACCTTTGTGCAAACAAATGGATCGCATGCCCACCCTGACCACATTTCAAGCCCTTCTCTGCGAAGGCATCCCCGCTACCCTTCCCGAGCCCCAAGCCCTCGACCCCCAGGTGAGCCACGCGCCGCGCCGGGTGATCGACGGCGTGTTGTCGGCCGATGAAAAAATACTGGCCATCCGCAATGCCCTGCGCTACTTTCCGCCGCAATGGCACGCCACCCTGGCCCCCGAATTTGCCGACGAACTGGAGCGCTACGGCCGCATCTACATGCACCGCTTCCGGCCCCACTACGCCATGCACGCCCGGCCCATCGCCGAGTACCCGGCCCGCTGCCGGCAGGCTGCCGCTATCATGCTGATGATCCAGAACAACCTGGACCCCAAGGTGGCCAAGCACCCGCACGAACTCATCACCTACGGCGGCAACGGCGCGGTGTTTCAAAACTGGGCCCAATACCGGCTGGTTATGAAATATTTGTCGGACATGACCGAACACCAAACCCTGGTGCTCTACTCCGGCCACCCGCTGGGTCTGTTTCCCAGCCACCCGGAAGCCCCCCGCGTGGTGGTCACCAACGGCATGATGATCCCCAACTATTCGCGCAAGGAAGACTGGAACCGCTTCAACGCCCTGGGCGTCACACAATACGGCCAGATGACGGCCGGTTCGTTTATGTACATCGGTCCGCAGGGCATCGTGCATGGCACGACCATCACACTGCTCGGCGCCGGGCGGCGCATGGGCCTGGGCAGCACCGACCTGCGCGGCCGGGTGTTTGTGACCAGCGGCTTGGGCGGCATGTCGGGCGCACAGGCCGGCGCGGCCGTGATCACCGGCTGCGTGGGCCTCATCGCTGAGGTGGACGGCGACGCCATCCGCCAGCGGGTAACAGACGGCTACATTCAGCAAAAAAATGTGTTTTCGGACCTGGCTGCGCTCATCGTCCGGCTGGAAGAATGCCGGCGCAACCGCGAGGCGGTGGCCTTGGTGTACCACGGCAACATCGTGGACCTCTGGGAGCGGTTTGTGCAGGACGGGGTCTCTATCGATCTCGGCTCCGACCAAAGCTCCTGCCACAACATCCACGACATGGGCTATTGCCCGGTGGGCTACACCTTCGACGAAGCCAAGGCCCTGTTGGTGGCCGACAAGCCCCGTTTCCTGGAGGCGGTGGCCGAATCGCTGCGCCGCCACGCAGCGGCCGTCAACGCGATGACCGAGCGCGGCATGTATTTCTGGGACTACGGCAACGCCTTCCTGAAAGAAGCCGGCGATGTGGGCGCTGCGGTGTTCAAAACCGGCCGCCTTCCCCTGGCGCCCGGCGAAATCAGCGTGATCGACTCGCCCTACCGCTACGCTTCCTACGTGGAAGACATCATGGGCCCCCTGTGTTTCGATTTCGGGTTCGGGCCCTTCCGCTGGGTGTGTTGTTCCGGCGATCCGGCCGATTTGCAAAAAACAGACGCCATTGCCGGGAATATTTTAGAAGAAATGTTGGCCACAGCGACCGAGGATATTCGCGGCCAAATCAACGACAACCTGCTCTGGATCCGCTCCGCGCAACAAAACCTGCCCGTAGTGGGCTCTTATTCGCGCATTTTGTACGCCGACGCCGAGGGCCGTATGCGGATCTCCAAGGCATTCAACGATGCCATCGCCCGTGGCGAACTGGCCGGCCCGGTAGTGCTGGGGCGCGACCACCACGACGTGAGCGGCACAGACTCGCCCTACCGCGAAACCGCCAACATCTACGACGGCTCGCGCTATACGGCCGATATGGCGGTACACAACGTGATCGGCGACAGTTTCCGGGGAGCCACCTGGGTGAGCCTGCACAACGGCGGCGGCGTGGGCTGGGGCGAGGTGATCAACGGCGGTTTCGGCATGGTGCTCGACGGCAGCCCGGAGGCCGACCGGCGCCTGCACGCCATGTTGTTTTGGGACGTCAACAACGGCATCGCCCGACGGGCCTGGGCCCGCAACCCGCATGCCCTGGCAGCCATCCGGCGTGCTATGGAAGCCTACCCGGATTTGCAGGTGACCGTGCCGTATGTGGCAGAAGATTCGGTGTTGGAAGAGATATTGGGGAAGATCAGCCGGTAGTAAGATATTGGATACTGGGATATTGGGATATTAATAGGGGCTTATTGGACCTGAGGGGTTTTGCGGCTTTTCTTGTGTTTTTTGTTGAGGGGCGTGGATTTGCCAGTTGCGGGTGGCGGATCTTCCTCCGTATCAAAACTCACCCGTTCTGTTTTGCCGGGCGGCGGCAGGTGTTCCTCGTCGAGCAGGGGCGTTTTGTATTCTTTGACTACTACCCTTTTCATATCCGGACTGAATTTGAGGCGCAGGTCCAGTTCATGGCTGGTGTTGGGGCGCACGCGGATGTCCGGTATGTTTTGCGTCACACAACCCGCGTACATGACTTCCAGGGTATAGGTGCCCGGCTCCACCGGTATTCGGTAGGTGCCGTTCACATCGGAGATATTTCGGCCGACAAGAATTTCCCCCTGATACACTTTCAAGGTAGCGCCGACCACTTTTTCGCCATAGTCATCGGTGATCTTGCCGGTAAGTACGGAGGGTTGGGCGGGCAAATGGGCGGCGGCACAGAGCAGCAGCAAGGAGAGGAGGTAATTTTTCATAACGCCGTCGGCAAAAGAACAGATTCGGAAAAAGGTTAAGGCAGTCGGGGTTTCGCGCAGTGCTGCGAAACCCCGACTGGGCAAAGTTACGTCCGCGCCGTTTCCGTAGCGGCTAAAAGCCGTGCCTTTTCAATTAAATCGCACAATTCTTTGCGGTAGCCGCTGGTGTCGCTGGCAGCGGCTTTTTGCGCCAGCGCCAGGGCTTGCTCATACGTTGCGTGGTCTTTGTACGAAGAGTTGCGCAGCAACAAGCCGAATTCGGCGGCAGCGGCGGCCAGGGTAAAATTGAGGCTGGGCGCTGGCGTCAGTTGGTCGGTCACCGTGGTTTGAATCAGGTCGCTGGCTGCGCCGGCTTTGGGCTGTTTGTAGCGCAACTTGAGCGTCATGAGTTCATCCGAGCCGGCGGCAGCGGTCGCTTGGGTTTGCTGGTAGCGCATTTCGCCATTTTTAACACCCAGCGGTAAGGGTTGGCCGGCCGGCACGATTTCATAGAGGGCCGTCACGCGGTGCCCGGCGCCCAATTCGCCGGCGTCTTTGGCGTCGTCGTCAAAATCCTCTTTGGCCAGCAGCCGGTTTTCGTAGCCGATCAGCCGGTAGCCAGCCACGCGCGAGGGATTGAATTCGATCTGGATTTTCACATCTTTGGCGATAGCAAACAGCGTCCCGCCAAACTCCTTGACGAGCACTTTTTTGGCTTCCTCTATCTGGTCGATGTAGGCGTGGTTACCGTTGCCTTTGTCGGCCAGTTGCTGCATTTTGGCGTCCTGGTAGTTGCCCATACCAAAGCCCAGTACGGTGAGGAATACGCCGCTTTCGCGTTCTTTTTCAATGAGTTTGACCAACTCATCGTCGCTGCTCATCCCCACGTTGAAATCGCCGTCGGTGCAGAGCACCACGCGGTTGTTGCCGCCTTTTGCAAAGTTTTTGCGCGCTACCTCGTAGGCCAGTTGAATACCCGCCGCGCCCGCCGTGCTGCCCCCAGCGGAGAGGCGCTCAATGGCCGCTTTGATGGCCGGCTTGTCCGAGCCTGGCGTGGAAGGGAGCACCAGTCCGGCAGCGCCGGCGTACACCACCAGCGCCACGCGGTCTTCGGGCCGCAACTGCTCGGTCAGCAGGCTGAGCGATTGCTGCACGAGTGGGAGTTTGTTGGGGCTGCTCATGCTGCCGGAAACATCCACGAGGAACACAAAATTGCTGGGCGGCAATTGGCCGGTTTCGATTTGCCGGCCTTGCAGGCCAACGAGCAGCAGCCGGTGCTGGGGGTTCCAGGGGCAGGCAGCCAGTTCGGTATGGGTAGCAAAAGGCACGCCGCCGGTGGGTGGCGCGTATTGATAATCGAAATAATTGACAAATTCCTCAATCCGCACCGCATCGGCCGGCGGCAGTTGGCCTTGTTGTATAAAACGGCGGGCATTGCTGTACGAAGCGGCGTCCACATCGATGGAAAAGGTAGAAACGGCGTTGGACTGAGCGGCCAGGAATGGGTTTTCGTGGATGGTGGCGTAGGTTTCGGTGTTGGATTCTGACGGTTGGGGGATCGAATCGGCAGGGGTTTTATTCGGTTGATGTGCCCTGGTCTCATCATCCAGTTGGTCGATCTCCTGTACGGGCGGCACACCGCCGGAAACCCGGACCCCGTCGACATAATAATTTGTCGTATTCGAACGCGAACCTTTGATGTTTACGGCACCTCCATCGATGGATGTCGTACCTGCTGTGGTCGCAACGATCGTGTTGACGCTACGGGTAGGCAGGTTTTTTGCTTGATCGGAGCTCAGGGTCTGGCTGCGTTTACCAGCCTTTTTCTCCTTCCGCCTGTTCGATGGGGCAGGCGATGGTTTGCGGCCCAGGGCGATGGTTTGGCCGCTACTGGTCTGATCTTGTTGGACCAAGGGTACTTTGTATTGAGTAACGACAACTTCCTGCAGCACCTGCCCGGTATTGAGGGTAGCGTCCAGGGTATTGATTTGATTGGCGAGCACCACTAGGCTCGTGACCTTGTGAGTGGCGTATCCGGTGTAACTGAATTCCACGTCGTAGGTGCCGGGGTCCAGCGTGAGGCGGTATTCGCCGTTGTAGTCGGTGATGGTGCCGCGCACCAGATCGGCGCCATGCAGCACTTTTACGGCGGCGCCGATGAGGGCTTCGCCATTGTCGTCTACTACTTTTCCAGACAAAACAGTGGTATGTGTGGGCCAATAAAAGGCTGTGGCGCAGAGCCCCAGCAGCAAAAACAGGTAGGTTTTCATGCCTTTCAAGTTTGAGGGTGAAAAAAGGGATTGGGTACGGACGTCCAGGCAGAGTGATGTTTCTGCCGGGAAATATGCATACCTAGCCCGCACTTTTTTCTGTTCAACTTGTAAGTACTACTGCCAGCCGGGTGAATGCCCGGCGTCGATACCTGAATGCCAGTCTATTTTTTGCGCAGCCACTCGACGGCGCGCCGCAGCGCCGGGTCGTTGTCGGGCGCCGCATCGGGCACAAAGTCGAAGGGCTCATCCACATCGACGAAGGTTTTGTACACCCGGCCTTGCCGGTCGGCATAGTAACTGGCGGCCACCGACATGGTAACCCCGGCGGGCAATACCTGCCAGTGTGTTTCGGTAGTAAACCCAGCCGTGTGCTCGCCGAAAAACCGGGTATTGGGTCGCCCCTTGAAGGCCACGGCCACCACTTCGCCGGCGCTCACAGTGTAGCGGCTGGTGAGCACGGCTACTTTGGGCAATTCGGGCAGGAGACATTTGTCTTCCATCTGATTGCTCAGAAAATCATCGTAGTACACATCGCCGTCTTTGATGGTCCAGGTAGAAAAACGGTTGCCATCGCCATCCATGGAGCCGCCCACTTCGCCGTCGCCGAGCAGGTTGCCAAGGGCGCCCAACATGGCGTGCATGTTGCCGCCGCCGTTGTAGCGCAGGTCCAGCACCCAATATTTGGCGCCCCGGCGCAGGAAGCTGCAAATGGTATCCTGGATAGGGGCGGCCAGTCGGCGATTGTCGCCCGTGGGCATAGCCACAATGCGCAGGTAGGCTGTTTCGCCGTCGAGCAAGGCCGATTGGAAAGGGTGTTTGCCCGACTGGATCATGGCCCAGACCTTGGGGTCGATGCTCTGCTGGTAGGGTTCCGGCTTGCCGTGGTACCAGGCGATGGGTTTGCCTTGCAGCAAAAACCGGCCATGCGAATCGTGCAGGGCTTCTAGCAGGTAGCGGAAGCCCGGGCGCAGGTCGAGCGGGGTTTGGGCAGTGGCTACTTTTTGCAGCAGGGTATCGCGCAGGGGCTCCCAGTTGAGGTGGTTGCGGCGGATAGCGAAGCGTTGGGCGTGGGAGAGCGCACTGTCGACGCAGGCCAGGAGGCTGTCGGGCAATTGGGCGGGCAGCGACACGGTGGCCAGGAGCAAGGCAAACAAAAGGCTGTGTTTCATAGCGGAGAAAACGCAAAGGTGATCGGTTTTTGTGCGAAACCGGTTTGGTCAAGACCTTATTTTTTGCGCATTCGCTGCCGGTACTTTTTTATCCGCCCAGCCAGGTTTTGAATTCACCAGCCCGCTCGCGGCTCACAAACACCTCTTCCGGCGCAGCGGGTTCGGTGTCAAGTTTGAGGCGCCCGTTGAGGTGCGGGTGAATTTTCCGAATCGAATTGATGCGCAAGGCGACGGCCCGGCTGACGCGGAAAAAGTGCCGGGGGTCGAGCAGGCGATCCAACTCGTCGAGGGTATGATCGACGAAATATTTTTTTCCGGAAAACAAATACGCCTGCGTCAGGCCGTCGGAAGAGCGGAAAAAAGCAATATCGTCGGCAGCGACGAAGGTCATGTAGGCGCCGCTTTTGACCAAAAACCGGTCTTTGTAGGCGGTTGGCGGCTGAAAATACCGCACCAGGGTTTGCAGGTCGGGCGGCGCCTGGCGCTCGCCGAGGCGGTGGAGGGCTTTGCCCAGTTCTTCGGGGTCGACGGGTTTCAGTAAATAATCCACGGCATTGACCTTGAAGGCCTGCACGGCATATTGGTCGAAGGCGGTGGTAAAAATGACCGGCGCGGTCACATTGACCTGCCGGAAAATATCGAAACTCAGGCCGTCGGCAATTTGGATGTCCATAAACACCAGATCGGGCGGCGGAAAGGCGCGCAGCCAGCGCACCGAGCCTTCCACCGTGTCGAGGGTTTCGAGGATTTGGCAGCCCGGGCGTTGGGCCTGCAACAACTTGGTCAGTTGGCGGGCGGCGGGCAGTTCGTCTTCGATGAGCAGGATTTTCATATCAAATCAGTTTTCAACAGCAACACATAGTTTTCGACAACACGTTTCACCTCGTATCACGCCCCATCGTCTCCAATTCGCTAAGCTGAACCATTGGCAGCAGCACGGTAAAATACTCGTGCGACACGATCACGTCCACCTCCTGGTTGGTGAGCATGCGGTAACGGGTACGGATGTTGCCGAGGCCCACGCCGGTGGAGTCCATGACCTGGTTTTTGCGTTGCAGGGTGTTGCGCACCACCAGGTGGCCGTTTTCAGCGAACACCTCGATGCTGAGTGGTTTTTCGGTAGAAATGACGTTGTGTTTAATCGCGTTTTCAAACAACATCTGCAACGTAAGAGGCACGATACCCTGGCTGGCATTGCCGTTCAGGTAACTGAGGTTGACCCGCAGGTTGTCGCCAAACCGTTCCTGGAGCAAAAAAACATAGGCCTGCAAAAACTCCAGTTCGTCCTGCAAGGGGATGATCCGCGCTTCGCGGCTTTCCAGCACATAGCGGTACACTTTGCTGAGTTGCTGCACGAAACGAATGGCTTTGTCCGGGGCTTCCGGTATGAGGTACACCAGGGTGTTCAGGCTGTTGAACAGGAAGTGCGGGTTCACCTGGTTGCGCAAGCCTTCGAGTTGCGATTCGATGTTCTGGCGCTCCAGTTCGGCTTTTTCAGCCACGGCGCTTTCCAGTTGGAGGTAGAACGAGAGGGCTTCGTAAATGGCAATCACCAGCGCCGAGACCAGCAGGGCCGAAATCAGTTTGAGCACCGGGTTGGGCTGGCTGTGGTGGTCCGGCGCCAGCCAGGCAAACAAACTGCCCAACACGAGATTAATAGCCAAATAAATCAACACAAACGCCAGCAGCAACCAAGCCAACCGTTTGCCCAGCTCACGCGTGCCCGGAAACCGAATTTTCAGTTGGCAATAAGACCAACGCAAGGCATACCAAAACGCACCGGTGTACACAAAGGACATGGGAATGCATACGCTGAGAAACGGCCAATTGCCCTGTTCGTAATAGTTGTAAAATAAGAGCAGCGAAATCAACATACTGGCCAGCGGCAAGCCCCCCAGGATCACCCAGCGGTCGTCGAAACCCATTACCTCGCGAAAGCATTTTTTACTCATGGTATGGTTGGTATGGTTAGAGGGGTTGGAAGGTTGGAGGGTTGGAGGGTTGGAGGGTTGGAGGGTTGCCGTCCGCCATAAAGGTTTGAGATTCACTTCAAACATATGACTATCAGTTACTTAAGCATATTTTTCGTCTTCTTGGCCAAATTTTATCAAAGTAGAGCCAAACTAAACCATCATTTAGTTACA
>JADLDL010000202.1 GCA_020846655.1 Saprospiraceae bacterium
ACAACACCGTGGCGGACTCATAAAATTTGGGGTTGGCATACCCGTGGGTGCGGAGTTCCTGGGCGATTTCATCGGGTAAAATATTGAGCAGCAGGCTGTCGCTTTTCTGGCGCTCGTGTTCGATCTGTTCTTTTTGGGCTTCGATTTTGCGGTTTTGGGTGGCCAGGCGCCGGCCGGCACGGCGGGCCAGGAGCCAGCCGAGGGCGAGCAGGGCGAGGATGAGCATGCCCAGGCCACCAAAGCCATAGGCGAATTTTTTAAAGTTGTCTTGTTCGCGCTGCTGGAATTCCTGGTCGAGGCGCAGTTGCTCCACCCGCGAGCTGTCGGCTTGCCGTTGGGCGCGGTCGATTTGCTCCTGCTGGCGCAGGCCGGCGATGAGGCGTTCCTTTTTTTCCGCATCCAGTTGTTGGGCGGCCAGGCGTAGTTGCTGGCCGGCTTGCAGGGCCTGGAGGGTTTGTTCGCGGAGTTTGGCCTGGTCGGCGTCTTTTTGGGCTTCGAGGAGCCGCACTTCGTCTTCTTTTTGTTTTTTTTCCAGCACCAGGTTTTGGTTCAGGAGTTTGAGCCGGTCCTGCTCGTAGTGCGATTGCTGGAGTTCGAGGTCTTTGAAACTTTGCCGGGCGATGAGGTATTTGATTTGCCCTTCGGCGGCGGTCATCAGAGTGCGTTGCTGGTCGACGTGCTGCTGCTGGTTTTGTTCCTGCGTCCGTATGGTGTCGTTGAGGTTCAGGTATTTGCGGTAAAAATCATAGGCTTTTTCGAAATCATAGAGTTGGTAGTAAATATCGGCGCCGGTGCGGTAGCTGTTGGCGAGCACGTCGTTTTGCTTGGTTACTTTGGCAAAACGGATGGCTTCATTGTTGTGGGTGAGGGCATTGTACACTTCCCGGTTGCTGAAATACACGCCGGCGATCAGGTGTTCGAGGTTGGCTATCGACACCGAGTCTTTTTTGCCGTCGAGCAGGCGGCGGGCTTTGAGCAGGTACTCGATACCGGACTTGGTATTGCCGGTATTGTGCATGGCAATGCCCAGGTTGGCATAGATGGCTTCCAGGTTTTCGCAGTCGATGTATTCGCACAGCAGCCGGGCCCGGTCGAAGTATTTCATGGCCTGCTGGTAGTCGTTCAGGGTCGCGTATTGTTTGCCGAGGTTGTTGTAGAGCACGGCTTTTTCGCTCGGGTAGCCGCCGTTGTTTTCAATAACATCCTCGATGGCCAGGTAGTAAAACAGGCCCCTGCCCGGGTTTTTCTGCTGGTTGTAGGCCAGCGCCAGTTTGTGGTAGGCCTGCACCAGTTTGGCCGTTTGGCCGGCTGCCTGGTAGTGTTGGAACAGGGGCTGGTACACTACTTCGGCGCTGTCGGTCAATTTGTCCAGCAAACAGGCCTCCGCTGCTTTTTCCAGCGTGGGGTAATCGGTTGGCGCAAGCCGAAGGATCTTGTTGTAGTAGCGGCGGGCGTTGTCGTACAGTTTTTCTTGAAAAAAAAGGTCGCCCAAGCCGGAGTACACCTCCAGCAGGTTTTCGGTGCTGGTCAAAAAAGGATTGGGCAGCCCGCCCGGACTGAGTTTTTCTTCTGCCTCCAGGTAGTATTGAAGGGCTTCTTCCACCCGGTTGCTGCGGGCGCAGATGTCGCCCAGCAGAATGGAGGCCCGCGCTACGCCGCCTTCGTACCGAAGGTCGCGCGAAATGGACAGGCTCTGGTTGGCCAGGGTGTACTTTTCGCCTTCCGAAAGTGCGCGCCGGGCCTTGTCCAACAGGTTGTCTACCTCCGCCGTCGAATGCTCGGTATCGTCAAGCCCCTGCGCCGGCAGGGGTTGATACGCGAGCAAAAGCAAGAAGGCCAGGATCGGTGGTACGAGGTATCGCAAGGCAGGTAATTTCTACAAAGTTGATAAAAACATTGGTTTCGCGGAGCGTCATACTGCAAACGTCAAAAACTTATTCCACATATACTTCATCGACAAACAACCAGCAAGCGCTGCCAGCGCCTTTGTGCCCCGCCGGGCATTGGCCCAGCGAAACCCCCAACACCCGGATATACCGGGCAGTGGTATTGGCCTCCAGGGCTACTGTCAGTTTTTGTTGCAACGAACCCAGCGCTGCGGGTGCGATAGGGTTGCTGATTTCGCCGGCGGGCCGGAATTGTACGCCGTCGTCCGAAATTTCCACCTGGAGTTTCTGCGGAAAGAAGATCCAGGAGTTTTCGTCCTGCAGGAAATTGACGCTGACCCGCTGCAAGGGCTTCAAGCCGCCCAGGTCGATCACCGCGTCGAGGTTGACGCCTTCGTAGCCTTGCCAGCGGCCCGAGCGGAAATCGGCTCCGCCGGGTTGCAGATCCACCAGGGCCTGTTCGCCGCCGCCGGTGTACTGCGGATTGCTGGGCGCGCCGTAGCGCAACACGCGCATGTCGGGCCGGAGTTTGAAAAATTCGGCCTCTGCCACCGCACTTTTTTGGCCCTCCCGCTCCGCATAGGCCGCCAGGCGGGCATTGTCGTGGACCTGGAGCGGCCCTTCGTATTTCAAAAAAGACAGAGTACTGGAATCGCCGGCCGGGCGCAGGCTGTAGAAAATACTCGCTTGCGGGTCGGCACAGCCGAGTTCGATGCTTTGTTGCTCCTGAAACACCCGTTTGGCTTTGGCCACGAAGGGAATCGGAACAATGGGCTCCTCGTCGATGGCCGACACCGGGCAAGCAGCCTCGTCCGTGCCCCAGGCGCCGGGCTTATCGCTCATGGTCAACACCAGTTCGCCGCCCTTGAGCAGGTCCTCGTGGCTGATCCAGGTTTTGCTCAGGGCCTGGCCGTTGAGAAAAGCCGACTGGATGTAGCGCCGGCGGGCCGACGCGCCTTTGGCCCGCACGCTGAAATACTGGCCGCTGTCGAGTTGGATCGTCGCTTTTTCAAACAAGGGCGTGCCGATCACGTATTGCCCGCTGCCCGGCACCACGGGATAAAAACCCAGGGCCGAAAAGACGTACCAGGCCGACATCTGGCCGCAGTCTTCGTTGCCGCTCAGGCCGTCCGGTTTGTCGGTGTATTGCTCGTCCATAATCTGCCGCACGCGCTGCTGGGTTTTGGCCGGCTGGCCCACAAAATTGTACAGGTAGGCCATGTGGTGGCTGGGCTCGTTGCCCTGCACGTATTGCCCGATCAGGCCCGTGATGTCGGCCTGTTGCCGGCCCGTCGTTTTGGCATGGGCGGAAAACAACGAGTCCAGTTGGTTGGCCAGGCCTTTGCGGCCGCCGAGCAGGCCCATGAGCCCCGATACGTCCTGGGGCACGGCAAAGCGGTACTGCCAGGCATTGGCTTCGGTGTAGTTAAAATTGACTTCGAAGGGATCGAACGGCGTATGCCAGGTGGAGTTGTTTTTGGCGCGGAAAAAGCCGCTGGCGGGGTCAAACACGTTTTTGTACTGCTGGGCCCGGCGGATAAACGGGCGGAAAATATCGTCGCGGCCCAGGTCTTTGGCCATTTGGGCGATGCACCAGTCGTCGAAGGCGTATTCCAGGGTTTTGGAGACCGATTCGGGTTCTTCGTCGGAGGGGATGTAGCCGAGTTTTTTGTACCAGGCAAGGCCGTAGCGGTCCTGGTTGGCGCTTTTCAGCATAGCCTCCAGGGCCTGTTTGCCATCGTACCCGCGAATGCCCTTGCGCCAGGCGTCGAGGATCACCGGAATGGCGTGGTTGCCGATCATGCAATCGGTTTCGCAGGCGCTGAGTTCCCAGATGGGCAGCAGGCCGCCCTGTTCGTATTGGCGCAGGAAGGTTTGGATAAAATCGTTGGTACGTTTGGGTTCGAGGAGGGTGTACAGGGGGTTGCAGGCCCGGTAGGTATCCCAAAGGGAAAAAACGGTGTACACGTCGTGGCCGCTGGATTCGTGTACTTCCATGTCCCGGCCGCGGTACTGGCCATCGACGTCGGAATAGATATTGGGGACAACCATCGTGTGGTACAGGGCGGTATAGAACGCCGTTTTTTGTGCCGCTGTGCCGCCTTCTACGCTGATTTTGTCGAGTTGGCGGCTCCACTTGGCCTGTGTTTCGGCTTTGACCTTGTCGAAATCGAAGTGGTTGCACTCGGCTTCCAGGTTTTTGCGGGCCTGGTCGGCGCTCACGGCCGACACGCCCACCGTCACCACCACGGGCAGGCCTTCGTAGCAGTAAAAATCCAGCAACCCCACGATCCCCTTGCTCACCACGGCGCGTTGGGAGATGTGCGGGGTTTGGGTCATGTCGATGATTTTGGAGATAAAAAACGGGCGGGAAAAGCGGATGACGAAGTACAGGCGCTGTTCTTTGGCCCAGGCTTTGGAAATGCGGTACCCGACCAGTTCGTGGTCGTTGATGGCGGTGAGGCTGGAGCCCAGCACCTCGTCGCGGTGCCGCAGGTCGATCAGCATGTGCCCGATTTCGCGGTTTTTCGGGTACATATAGCGGTGCACGCCCACGTGCTCGGTAGCGGTGAGTTCCACCGAAATCTGGTCTTCATCCAGCAGCACCGAGTAGTAGCCCGGTTCGGCGCGTTCGTCTTTTTTGTTAAAATGCGCGGCATAATCCTTGGGCACCAACTGAGCCTTGCGCATGTAGGGCTGAAACAACACATCGCCGTAGTCGGGCACGCCGGTGCCGCTCAGGTGCGTGTGGCTGAACCCGTACACCAGCGAGTCGGAATAGTGGTAGCCCGAGCAGCCGTCCCAGCCTTCGAGGCGGGTGTCGGGGCTGAGTTGTACCATACCGAAAGGGGCTGTGGCGCCGGGGTAGGTGTGGCCGTGCGCATCGGTACCGATGAACGGATTGACCAGGGAAAGCGGTCCGGCAGGGGTTTGGGCGGCAAGCATACCGCTCAGCAACAGGACAGGCAAAAAGAAAATACGGCGCATACGGGCAGTGGTTGATTGCGGGCAAAGGTACGTTTTTGGGAAGGTTGGAAGGTTAGATGGTTAGAAGGTTGGAAGGTTTGAGAGTTGGAGGGTTAGCGGGTTGGGCGGTGGAGCGAAGTCTTGTGCTGAGGGAAATCTTGTGTTGGGCGAAGTCTTGTGCTGGGCGAAGTCTTCAGACTTCGCTCTACTATCTGGCGGGCTTTGCCCGCTTTTGTTTTGTTTTTCCGGACGAAGTCCGGCGTATAGAAGAGCGAAGTCAGAAGACTTTGCCCAGCAACCCTCTTCAACCTACCAACCTTCTAGTTGGCTGCCGAGCGACTCTAAGTTGTCTTCCTACAACCCGGCAATAAAGTTGTGCCTCTATTTTGGTGTGACAACTTGATTTTTAATTACTTAGCGAGCGGCAGCGCCGCGAAAGACTTGTAGCATTCGATACCAATACTTGGCGTGTAGGTGCAGCGCACCGAAACCTATTGCGGTGCGC
>JADLDL010000203.1 GCA_020846655.1 Saprospiraceae bacterium
AAAAATCAATCGCGGCGCCAAAGGCCGGAGCGGTCGCAAACATCAGCAAAAAGCTTAGTACGGTGTATGGGGTCCAACGCATTTGGAACGATTCAGAACAAGGATTGTGCCGGATCGTTCATTTCCCGGGGCCGCCTCCGGTGCAGATTGATGATTTGCGATTTCCGATTGGGGTATCCAACCGGAAATCGCAAATCGGGTATCGACAATCCGCGCTCCGGTATTACGGGCGCTTCACGTCGTTGCGCAGCAGGTTGTCCTGAAAAAACAGGTCTATTTTTTCAAACAAATGCACCCGGTCCTTGCCGCGCACGTTGTGCTCGTGCTCGGGGTACACGAAATAATCGATTTGTTTGCCTTTTTTCACACACTCGCGGATGTAGCGCAGGGAATGTTGCCAGAGTACCACATCGTCGGAGGAGCCGTGGATCATGAGCCGGCGCCCGTCGAGGTTGTCAATGTGGTTAAACAGGTTATTTTTGCTGTAACCCTCGGGGTTTTCCTGGGGCGTATCCATGTAGCGCTCGGTGTACATGATCTCGTACATCCGCCAGTCGAGCACCGGGCCGCCTGCCACAGCACATTTGAACACGCCTTTGGCTTCCGGCCGCGTCATCAGCGAGGTCGACATAAAGCCGCCGTAGCTCCAGCCAAACACCCCCAGGCGGGTACTGTCGACGAAGGACTGGCTTTTCAGGTAGTTCACCCCGGCGAGTTGGTCTGCAATTTCAGCATCGCCCAGGTGCCGGAAAATGGCGCTTTCGAAATCGAAGCCCCGGTTGGCCGAGCCCCGGCCGTCCATCGAAAACACGATACAGCCCTGTTCAGCCATGCGCTGCATCCAAAGTTCGCCGGCGCCCATCCAGCTGTTGGTGACCAGTTGGACGTGCGGGCCGTTGTAGAGGTACACCAGCACGGGGTATTTGCGGTTGGGATCAAAATTGGTGGGCAAAATAATGCGGCCGTTGAGGGTCTGTCCGCCGGGCGAGGGGACCGAAACCAGGCGGGTTTCGCCGAGTTCGTAACCTTCCAGCGGGTTTTTGGCGCTGAAGACGATCTTGCGTTCCGCCGGTTTCTTCGTGGGCAGGGCATAGATCGTACGCGGGGTGGTGGCATTGCTGAACACATCGAGCAGCCACTCGCCCTCGCGGCTCACGATGGCGTTGTGTGTGCCGGCATCGGTAGTCAGTTGGGTGCTGGCGCCGGTTTTCAGGTTGACGGACCAGAGGTAGCGGTTGAGGCCGCTGGCATCGGCTGTTTGGTAGAAACATTGCTCGCCATTGGCCGAAAATCCGTAAAAATTGGTCACCGGCGTGTTGCCCCGGGTCAGTTGGCGCAGCATTTTACCCGACAGGTCGTGCAGATACAGGTGATTGTAGCCGTCGCGTTCGCTTTGCCACACAAACTGGTCGTTGCGGCCGGGCACAAACTCGGCCGGGTGCTCGGGCTCCACCCATTTGTCGCTGCTTTCTTCAAACAGGGTCTTGACCAACTGGCCGCTCGCGGCATCGTACTGATTGAGCCACATGTGGTTTTGGCCGCGGTTCAGGACGGCAATCAGCACCTGTTTGTCGTCGGGCGTCCAGGCAATATTGGTGAGGTATTGCTCGGCGGGCTCGCCGGTGTTGAGGTAGTGTTTTTGACCGGTTTGGGTGTCGTATATCCCCAGCGTAACGTGGTGGCTGGGCGAGCCGGAGAAAGGGTAGCGGACATTGCGCACCTGTGCCGGCATGGAATCCAGCACATAAATCGGGTATTGCGTGACCATGCTTTCGTCCATGCGGTAAAAAGCGAGGTAGCGGCCCGAAGGGCTCCAAAACGTGCCTTTGGTGATGCCAAATTCGTCGCGGTGCACGCTGGTGCCATACAACACGCCTTCCTTTTCGCTTTGCGCCACGCCCAGTTCTTTGCCGCCGATATTCACCCAAAGGCCTTTGTCGTGGGTATAGGCGGCCTTGTAGGTTTTGTCGTGGATGTCGAGCCGTTCTGCGCCGGCCGGAAACCAGTTGATGCGGGTCAGTTCGCCGTTCAGTTGGTAGGTAAAAATGTCCGTTTCGGTTTGGAAAGACAGGCTTTTATCACTGAGCCAGGTGATTCCGGGCAGGGCTGCGAGGGGTTTGGCGCCTGCTTTCGTCAGGCTGGCATTGATGCCGGCCAGCAGGTCGAGCGTATCAATGGCCAGGTTGGCGGCATTGACGCGCACGAATTTGTTGCTGACCAGGTGTGTGAACTGGCTGGTGCCCGGTATCCATTGCATTTGCCGCAGGCTGGCCGGCGCCAACACGGTGCGGCCTTTGAGCAGGGCATCCGACATGGAAATTTTGGTTTGAGCCGGCAGGACAAAGGGGAGCAAAACAAAGAGAAA
Organism: Saprospiraceae bacterium; assembly: GCA_020846655.1. Classification (GTDB taxonomy): domain Bacteria; phylum Bacteroidota; class Bacteroidia; order Chitinophagales; family Saprospiraceae; genus M3007. The sequence continues at coordinate 2,366 of JADLDL010000203.1, forward strand.
ATACGGTAGCGCTTTTTTCATGTACAGAGAAGTTTTAATTTGGAAAACGCGCGAAGGTAAGCGATTGGAGTGCCGGCAGGCCGGCCGCTGGCCCGGATTTCGACACAGGCCGTCTTTTGAACGGAAAACAGCGGTAGTTTCCTCAACTCTGTCCGCCAAAAACTGTTCAAAATAGCAGCAATTTTTGCGCATTTTCTAACTTTGCGCGCCCCCGGGCTGCGCGAAAAATTTCTGCGGCCCAAAACCCAACCATCAACCGTCCATCGTCAACCGTCTACTGTTTCGAATTATGATTTTTGACCTGAAAATGATCCGGGAGTTTTACAAAAACTACCCGGCCCGCGTAGATGCCGCCAAGGCTAAACTCAAACGCCCTCTTACGCTCTCTGAAAAAATCCTGTACGCCCACCTGCACGCCGACAGCCCGCTGCAGGAGTACAAACGCGGCGGCGATTACGTGTTTTTTCAGGTAGACCGCGTGGCGATGCAAGACGCCACCGCCCAAATGGCCCTGCTCCAGTTTATGACCTGCGGCCGCAAAAAAGTAGCCGTGCCCAGCACGGTGCACTGCGACCACCTCATCACCGCCGATATCGGCGCCTCCAAAGACATGGTGGTAGCCCTCGACAAAAACCGCGAGGTGTTTGATTTCCTCTCCACGGTGAGCCAGAAATACGGCATCGGCTTCTGGAAACCCGGCGCCGGTATCATCCACCAGATTGTTTTGGAAAATTATGGCTTCCCGGGCGGCATGATGATCGGCACGGACTCGCACACCGTCAACGCCGGCGGCCTCGGCATGGTGGCCATCGGGGTAGGCGGCGCCGACGCCGTGGATGCCATGAGCGGCATGGGCTGGGAATTGCAAATGCCCAAACTCATCGGCGTCAAACTGACCGGCAAACTGCGCGGCTGGACCTCGCCCAAAGACGTGATCCTGGCCGTGGCCGGTATCCTCACTGTGAAAGGCGGCACCGGCGCCATCGTCGAATATTTCGGCCCCGGCGCCCAAAGCATCAGCGCCACCGGCAAAGGCACCATCTGCAACATGGGCGCCGAAATCGGCGCCACCACCTCCACGTTTGGCTACGACAAGAGCATGTTCCGCTACCTCAAGGCCACCGGCCGCAACAAAGTAGCCCTCATGTGCAACAAGGTAGCGCCCTACCTCACCGGCGACGCCGAGTGCTACGCCAACCCGGAAAAATATTTCGACCAGGTCATCGAAATCGACCTCTCCAAACTGGAGCCGCACATCAACGGCCCCTTCACGCCGGACCTCGCCTGGCCGCTCAGCAAATTCGCCGCTGCGGTTAAAAAGAACAAATACCCGGTCAAACTGGAAGTAGGCCTCATCGGCTCCTGCACCAACTCTTCCTACGAAGACCTAACCCGCGCCGCTTCCGTCGCGCGGCAGGCCAAGGAGAAAAACCTGGATGTGCAGGCCGAATTTACGGTCACCCCAGGCTCCGAACTGATCCGCTTCACTGCCGAACGCGACGGCTTGCTGAAAGAATTTGAGCAAATCGGCGGCGTCGTGCTGGCCAATGCCTGCGGCCCCTGCATCGGCCAGTGGAGCCGGCACATGGACGACCTGAAGCGCCCCAACTCCATCATGACCTCCTTCAACCGGAATTTCACCGGCCGCAACGACGGCAACCCGAACACGCACGCGTTTGTGGCCAGCCCCGAAATCGTGACGGCCTTCGCCATTGCCGGCGACCTGAGTTTCAATCCCAAGCGCAGCACGCTCATCAATAAAAATGGCGAAGCCGTGAAACTCGACCCGCCCAAAGGCGTGGAACTGCCGAAAAACGGTTTTGCCGTGGAAGATGCCGGCTATATCGCTCCGGCCAAAGGCGGTGTAAAAATAGCCGTCGACAAAAAGTCGGACCGGCTCCAACTGCTCAAACCCTTTGTGGCGATCACCAACGCCGAGCTGCAAAACATGCGGGTGCTGATCAAAGCCCAGGGCAAGTGCACCACCGACCACATTTCGATGGCCGGCCCCTGGCTCAAATACCGCGGCCACCTCGAAAACATTTCCAACAACTGCTACATCGGCGCCACCAACGCCTTCAACGGCGAGCGCAACAAGGTGTTGAACCTGGAAACCGGACAATACATGGAGGTGCCGGCTTCGGCACGGGTGTACCAGAAAAAAGGCATCGGCACGATCATCTTCGGCGAAGAGAACCTGGGCGAAGGTTCCAGCCGCGAGCACGCCGCTATGGAGCCCCGCTACCTCGGCGTGAAAGCCGTAGTGGTCAAATCCTTCGCGCGCATCCACCAGACCAACCTGAAAAAACAGGGTATGCTGGCGCTGACCTTTGCCAACCCGGCCGACTACGACAAAGTCCGGCAGGATGACCAGGTGAGTATCCAGGGTTTTGACACTTTTGCACCGGGCAAGCCCCTGCACATCGTGCTGAAACACAGCGACGGCAGCACCGAAACCTTCGCGGTGAACCACACCTACAACGAACAACAAATCGAGTGGGTACAGGCTGGGAGTGCTTTGAACAAGATCCGGAAGGATTTTGGTATGTAATACTGTAGCGCCGGCCTCCGGGCCGGCGATGCCAAAAGCCAACACAACCCGCGATTATCGGCCAATACCCTCTAGAGGAAAATTCCGCTCAACGATGGCGGCATTGGTTTTTAATCGCGGGTTATTTTTTGCACAAAGCGGATGGCCTCGATATCGGCGATATAGGTCGCATTTTGCAAGATCAAAAGAAAACAGATGGCTAATAACCTTCAAATCAGCACCGGCACGGGCGAGGCCCGGCCGCTGACCAAGGCGCAAAAACAGTTCAACCGCCTGGTCGCTACCATAACCGAATTGCGCAGGCGGATCGAGGAAGTTAAAAAACTCGATCGTTTGCTGCGGCAATTAGGCAATACGCATATTTTGTCCGCCGAAAAAGCGTCGCAAGCCCGTTTTCGAGAATTGGTCATGGCCCTGCACCATAACCCGCATTTTGGGAGCCTGAAACCTCGCCTGGCGCAAAAATTCGACCTCATTATGCTGGAAAACATTGGCATTCTGTTGTCCTCCCAGGAAGACCAAGAGGACGAAGAACTTCGGCGCATGTACGAGGATTATACAGGTGGCGAACAAACGTTCGAGGAAATGCAGGCCGAAGAAGAAAAAGAGGCCCGGGAAAACGCTTCGGTTTTTTTCCAGGCTATGTTCGGCCTTGATCTCGATCCGGACGACTTTGACGACCCTGAAAAAATGCGGGCCAAGTTCGAGGCCAAAGACGCCGAATTTGCCGAGCAAGCCCGGCTGGAAGCCGAACGCAAAGCCAGCCGCAAAAAAACGCCCGCCCAACTCGCCAGTGAAACCCGCCAACAGGCGGCCGCCAATGCACTCAAAAAAACCGTCAAAGACATCTACCTCGATCTCGTGCGCCACTTTCACCCCGACAAAGAACCCGACGAAACCAAACGCGCCGCCAAAACCGAAACCATGAAGCAAATCACCGCCGCCTACGAAGCCGACGATCATCTCCAGCTGCTCCAGCTCCAGATGACCCTGCTGGCCGACCGCGACAACGTGTTCGCTTCTTTCAACGACAAAGACCTGCTCTACCTCAACAAAACGCTACAACAACAGGTGCAGGAGCTCGAAAACGAAGTCGCCGCCAATGCCCCGATGTACAACGGCAACCCTTACAGCGACCACTTCGCCTGGACGCCGGCTCAAATGGAAGCCAATATCCGGCGCTACCTGAAAGAATTGAAAACACAGGAACGTCAGGTGTCGTACACCATCGAGATGATCAAAACCGCCAAAGGTTTGCAGCAGTTTGTGAAAGATTTCGATTTGGACGAGGAGGAGTTTGGGTATTGAACAAGATCCGCATGTAGGGCGAATTTTCAATTCGCCTGCTCTACGGGTGGTATGTGCTATCTAAATCTATGGCTTATAACATCAACCCCGAAGAAGACTACCTCCAGGTAATTGGAAAAGTATAAAATTACCTCCAACGGGTCACAGAAAGAGGAGGGTTTCAAAGATTGCCTCCGGAAGAACAAGATGGTCTCCCCCATCTTTCTCCCATGGAGGAGGCATGGGAAGACAATATTCCGCCGATGCCGATCAATCTGCCACAAACGCTGGTCATTCAGAAACCTTATATTTGACCCCGTGAATGAATTTCTATACGACAGCCTTCAGCATTTCACGACCCATTCCGTGACGCTTGCTTTGTTGCGCACCCGAAGCATGCCGCTGTTCTTGGCATTCTGCCACCAAGAATTCAAGACCGACCATGAAATGACCCGTCCCTACGGACAGTTAATCGAGCGCTTAAGCAATTTCCTCGAAGACATCAACTACCAAGATCAAGATGAGGAAACCGCCACCGGGCGTTTCTTTGACCACACCGAACGCGCCAAAATCCTCCTCGAACGCTGGATCGAACAACGATACCTGCGCACCTTCATGGACGACCAAAACCGCGAACAAGTGGTCGTCCTATCCAAGCATACCGAAAAGGCTTTTCAAATTATCGAACTGCTGCGCGACCGGGAATTCGTAGGTACAGAGTCCAAGTTTCGAGAAATTTTCCGTCGCCTACAGGAACTGATTGAATATGCCAACCCCGACAAAGCCGTCCGTTTGGCCGAATTGGAAAAGCAAAAAAAACTGATCGAAACCGAAATCCATCGTATCCAAACCGACGGCCAATTGGTTGTTTTTGAGGATTATCAAGTCAAATCCCGCTTTGAGGAACTCACTCGTTTGGCCAACGAATTGGTCAGCGATTTCAAGGAAGTAGAGGAGAATTTCAAAGATATCACCCGCCGGATATACGAAAGCATGCAAGTAAGCGAGCGCTCAAAAGGCCAACTCTTGCACGAGACCTTCGACGCACTCCACGAGCTACGCCGCACCGATCAGGGCCGCAGTTTCTATGCCTTCTGGCAATTCATGCTTAACGATCACAGCCAGGACGAACTCCAACACCTCACCCGCACCGCGCTGCAAGTACTCGAGGACCGTAACATAGCCCCTCCCTCGCAATACCGCAACATCCGCCGCCTGAAAAACATGCTGCACAGCGCGGGACGCAAAGTGCTGGAAAAAAACGACCTCCTGGCCGAAAAACTGAGCCGCGAGATTGTAGCCAAAGAACAAAATGAACGTCGCCAAACCCGCGCCCTCATGTCCGCCATCCGCCAGTATGCCTTGGCACGGGTGGGCCGGGCGTCCAATCGCGAGCACTACCTTGTGCTGGACGGCGATCCCGACATCCACCTGCCGCTCGAACGCAAATTGGGCGAACGCAGCATCGAAACCCGCTTCGTGACCCAGGCCGCCCCGGCCCGCCTCGATGCCGATGCCCTCGCCGCGCTCGGTGATATCACGTCGGGCAAACACGTGGACAAAAAGAAACTGATGGCCAACATCGAGGCGGTGTTGCAGGAAAAATCGCCAGCCACTTTACCTGATGTACTGGCTCGGTTCCCACTTTCGCACGGATTGGCCGAAGTGCTGGCTTACTTTTCTTTGCTGCACCAGTCGCCGCGCTTCTTCGTCTCCGATAGGACCACTGACCTGATCCTTTTCGATTCCGAACAAGGCAAATACCTCGAAATCCCCCAACTTGTTTTCAACCTGTAAAACCATGCTGCTACACCAATACAACATTTCTCCTTACGCCAAGCCCGCAGCAAAACTGCTGCAAGGCGCTCTTTTTGAAGACCAAGCCGAAGCTTGGGAACTACTCCTGCAACACCAAACCGAACTGACCGCCTACTTCGAGCAAATCGCACTCGAACTGATCGTGGATACCCGCGACGGCTATGCCTACCTCCGGCAAATCGAACTCGACGACAAGGGCGCCACCATCGGTCTCGTTCGCCGAATGCCCCTCACTTACGAACAAACCCTCGTGTGCGTGTTCCTGCGCGAATGGCTTGACGACTTCGAGAGCGGCAACGACCTCGACTCCCGAAACCTCTACATCACCCCTCGTGCCTTCCGCGAGCGGCTGGAATTGTTTTTCAAAGAAAAACCCAACGAAGTGAAGTTTATCCGCGAACTCGACCGCTACATCGCCGATACCGAACGTATGGGTTTCCTTCGATTAGCAGAAAAACATCCGGCCAACCCAGACGAGAGCCAGTATGAGGTGCGCCGCCTCCTGAAAGCCCGCGTCACCAATGACGACCTTGCCCGATTCCGAGAACAACTGGAACAAGACAAGCCATGACCTCCCTATTCACCACACAGCCCGCAGCAGCAGGATACCGCCTGCACCGCTACGAAGTGCTTAATTGGGGCACCTTCGACGAGAACATCTGGAGTATCGAGCCGGCCGGCCAAAACTCCTTGCTCACAGGCGCCAACGCCTCTGGCAAAACCACCCTTGTGGACGGCCTGCTCACGCTGCTCGTACCCGAACGCCGGATGCGGTTTTACAACCAAACCGCCGGCGCCAAAGGCGAACGCAACGAAGACAGCTATATACTCGGCGAATACGGCGAAACAGAAAATACCGAGACCAACACCCGCGAGGTCAAACGGCTACGCCCCAAAAAAGAGGAGGCCCGTTCTGTGCTGCTTGCCATTTTTCGCAACGAGGACAAATGGGTCACGGTCGCACAGCTGCGGTGGTTTGCTGGCAGCGAACTGCGTCGCGCCTTTGTTTTTTCCCATAAAAAACTCGGCATCGCGGAAGATTTCCTACCCTTCAGCCCCTCCGATGATTGGAAAAAACGCATCCGCCAGCGTTATGGCAAAGCGGGCACAAAAGAACTTGTGCAGTTCTTCGACGGCCCTAAAGAATATGCCGCCGCCCTGCGTGCCGAGTTTGGCATGCGCTCTGAAAAAGCCCATACGCTGTTCAGCCAAACCATTGGCCTCAAAGTACTCGGCAACCTCGACGAGTTCGTGCGCGGCCAAATGCTCGAAGAAGGCGACGGCGAGGCCGAGTTCCAAAAACTCCGCGCCCACTTCGGCAAACTCCGCGACGCACACCGGGCCATCGAAAAAGCAGGGGAGCAAATCCGGCTGCTCACCCCCGTACGCGTTGCGTCTGAAACACTGACCACCCACAAACTCGAACTCCACACCAACGAAAACCACCAGGCCGCCCTGCCGCTATGGTTTGCCCGGCGTGAAAGCGCCTTACTCGAACTCCATATCGCCGAAAAAGAAGATGAACTGAGCACACTCACCGAACACATAGGAACCCTAAGCAACCAGCGCGCCACGCTCAGCGAGGAGGAACGCGCCCTTGATGTGCAAATCCGGCAGGATAAAACCGGGCAGGCTATTAGCGAACTGCGCGAAAAAAACCGCCAACTAAAAGTACAACAAGACGAACGCGAGGCCGAAATGCGGCGCTACAACGCCGTCGCGGCCCAGTTGGACGACATGGTGGAAAACCCCGACGCGGCCACCTTCGGCGTGCAGGAAAAGACTGCCGCTGCGCGCAAAAGCCAGGTCGAAGTCCAATTGGCCGCTCTACGCGAGCAGGAAGCCCCAGCCCATGCCGAAGCAAACGAAGCCACCAAAAACGTCGAAAACCTGAAAATCGAACTCGCCGCTCTGCGCAGCCAAAAAAACAACATCACCGGCCGCGTGGCCGAAATCCGGCGCGAACTCTTATCCGCCAGCGGAGCCACAGAAGCAGAAATCCCCTTCGTCGGCGAACTCCTGCGCGTCAGCCCCAATGCCGCGCACTGGGAAAGTGCCATTGAAAAACTGCTGCACACCTTCGCCTTGCAGTTGATCGTGCCCGAACAGCACTACGCACAGGTGAACCAGTACGCCCACCAGTACAACCTCCGCGGGCGCATCGTCTATCAGCGCTGGCGGCTCGGCGGTTCCTTGGGCGGCTTCGTACCCGTTAGTGAAAAAAGCGTGTTCCACAAACTGGAACTGCGTCGCGAATCGCCCTACGCCGAGTGGTTGGAGTACGAATTGAAAAAACGGTTCGACTATGTTTGTACCGATGACCTCACCGAATTGCAACGTTGCGAAAAAGCCCTCACCAGTCAGGGCCTCATCAAAAACACCGACCGCCACGAAAAGGATGACCGGCCGGGGCGCACCGGCCGTCAATACTATGTGCTCGGCTGGGACAACAAAGAGAAAATAGCCGCTCTGCGCGAAGCACTCGACACCGCCGAAGCGACACAGCGCGTGGCCCAACAACGCCTCGTCGCCTTGCACAAACAGGGGGAACGCATAAAAAACGATTCGGCCAACCTCGACAAACTGCTCTTTTTCGACCGTTTCAAAAAAATAGACTGGCAATCGGTCGTTGCCGAAATTCAGGAAAACAACGAGCGCATAACCGAACTGGAAAGAGCCGACAACCGTGTCAAAACCCTAAAAAAGCAACACGAGGACTTGAATCGCCAACTCAATTCCTGCGAAGCAGAAATCAAAAAACACGAGGCCGCACACCTAAAATCCGAGCAAGATATCCAACAAAAACGCCTCTTGCTCGAACGCTGCCGCGAAACCCTCAACCGCGAAGAGGACAGAATCCCGGAGCTCCAGCTATCGGAATTTGCCGCCATTTGGCTCCCCGATCCTAACCCTGACCTATATCAAATCGGCCAACTGGAACGCGACATCAAACAGCGGCTCAACCAATACAACAGCGAATTGCAAGAGGCCGTCCGCACCACCCGCACCCGCCTCGAACGCTGCATGAACGCCTTCAAAAACCCCTCGGAGAACATTACCCGCCAGTTTGAGGATTGGCGGTCCGACACCCACCGCCTGTCTGACGACGCAGACTTTGCCAATGAATACCTCGTCCTGCTCGAACGCATCGAAGGCCAGGAATTGGCCGAGCACCGCCAGCGCTTCAAGACCTACCTCAACGAAGAGATGATCACCCGGATGTCTGATTTCAAAGCCTGGCTTGACAAACAAAAGGACGGCATCAAGGAAAATATCGAACGCCTGAACGCCGCATTGGCCAATATCAATTTCAAATCCAACCCACAGACGTTTATTTGTTTGCAGGCCGACGACGACAACGCGCCCCGCGTTCGGGATTTTCAGTCCCGGTTGCGCGGCTGGCAACCCAATGTCGCAGAATTCGAGCGCACTCAAGACTTGCAAATTCTCGAAACCAGCTACCTTAAAATCCAAAGCCTATTGGAAGACCTGACCAAGGACGAGCGCCTGCGCCGTGAAGTACTGGATGTCCGCAACTGGCTCAAATTCAAAGCCGTTGAGCGGTATCGAACCGATCCGACACAAGTGTTTCGAAGTTACACGGGCACGGCCTCCTTGTCGGGCGGCGAAGGCGCCCAGTTGACCTACACCATCCTCAGCTCGGCCATTGCGCACCAGTTTGGCATCCACAGCGAGGGTATGAATACCCGTTCGTTTCGATTTATTTGCGTGGATGAAGCGTTCAGCAAGCAGGACGACGAAAAAGCGCGGTTTCTCATGGACTTGTGCGCCCAACTGCACCTCCAGATCATGGTGGTGTCGCCCGCCAAGGCCGAGGAAGTCGCCATTGTGGAGCCGTACATTTCCAGCGTACACTTTGTGCTGCGCAAAGACAATCGCAACTCCGTAGTACACCAGATGACCGTCCGCCAGATGCAGGAGCAACGAGCGGCATTGATCGAAGAAGCACTTTCGACATGATTACACTAGACGAACTGCGCAAAAAAGCACAAAACCTGTATCCAGCAGTATTGCAAAGTGCCGGCACGGGCGAGTTGTTTTTCCCAAAAACCATCCCCGCCAACAAACAGCCAGACGCGGACTTGGCGGCCCTGCATCGCCAATTGGCGCCACTCGTGGCGGCATCCAAAGAACGGGCAGGCTTTGGATACAGCATTCAGTACGAAACGCGCAAAACCCGTATCCATGGGACACAAGACCTCCCAACTGCGTTTACCTTCGAAACCCGCGAAGATTACCTGCACTTCTTAGAAAAAACGAATGAATTTGAGCAGTTTGAACGGGATGCTGCCAGCATCGTCCGGCAGTTTCCGGTATTGGCCGGCTGGCCCGCAGCGCAGCCCTTGCGCGTGGTGCAATATGCCGGGCGCTGGGACGATCTGTTGGCCGTGTGCCAGTGGTTCACCACCACCTGGTTGCCCGGTCGCTACTACTTGCGCGAACTGACGGCACCCGTGCATACCAAGTTCGTCGAACAGCACAAGGCCATTTTGACCCAACTGCTGGATATACTGCTGGGCGAGCAGGTGAACTCTTCCGCAAGTACGTTCGAGCAACGCTTCGGCCTGCGCTACGACGAACCCCTAGTGCGCATCCGACTGCTGGATGTCGCCATGCCGGGATTTAAGGATGTAAGTCTGCCGGTCAGCACATTTCAAGCGGTGCATTTTCCCGCTCGCCAGGTGTTCATTTTGGAAAACAAAATGAACTTCCTCACTTTCCCCCCGGTGCCCGAAGCGGTGGCCATTTGGGGCAAGGGGTTCCAGGTTGGCATCCTGAAAAACATAAACTGGCTCACTGAAACGGAAATTTTTTATTGGGGCGATTTGGACGCACATGGGTTCCAGATATTGAGCCAATTGCGCGGATTTTACCCCCGTGCGCAATCCTTACTTATGGATTGGGAAACATTGCACCGATTTCAAAGTGATTGGGGGGCCGGCGTTCCAACTACGGCGATTCTGCTGCCAGGACTTACCGAAGAGGAGTACCGTGTGTTTAATTTTTTAAAAAACCGTAATCTGCGGTTGGAACAAGAAAAAATCCCCCAGGATTGGTTATTGGCAGCTTTGTCACGGTAATTCAACAATTTAACTTCGCGCGCATCCTCTAGACCAACCTGAAAAAACAGGGTATGTAGGGCGAATTTTCAATTCGCCTGCGCTACGGGTGTCACATATTGTTTTACCCGTAGAATTTTTGAATAAAAAACACAAGTATACCATACAGGGGCAGCGAATATTCAATTCGCTGCCCCTGTTGTTTTTTGAAATCGCACCCGTAGCGCAGGCGAATTGAAAATTCGCCCTACATTATCCTTTCAGGCAACGAATGCCACACTCGCGTTCGAAAGCCATGACCATAGCGTCGGTCAGGTGCTCGGTGGGCAACACATAAAATTGTTTGAGGGCGCCGGCATGTGCAGCACTGACCCCTTCGAGCGAACGCAGCGGGTTGTCACTGGCGTAAATGGTTTGCAATTGGGTGAGCTGGGCCAGCGGTTGCAAGGACTCGATTTGGTTGGCTTGAAAATAAAACTCTTTCAGGTGGACGAGGTTTTCTACGCCTTCCAGCGAGCGCAGTTGGTTGTTGAACACAAACAGGGACTTTAACCCGGTATGGTTGGCCAGGGGCTTCAGGGATTGAATATTTTGAAAAGAAAAAACAAAAATCTGAAGTTGCTTCAGCGCCAGCACACCGTCCAGGTCGTCCAATTGGATAGTCATGTTGGGATAGGGTGCGCCGGGGCCGGCAAAGCGCAGCACAGGGCTCGTCCAAACCTGGTGCAGCAGTGCATCGGGCAGGGTATCCGTGGTGCTGAGCTGCCGTAACGTTTCGTTGAAGGCTATTTTCCAGGGGTTTGACAAGCCCGCCCACCAGGCATGGTATTGCGACAGTAGTTCCGGGCTGGGCGTTTCAATCGTTTGTTGTTCCATTGCAGCGAAAATAAGGAATGAGAAAGGGTTGACGGTATAGAAGGGGTATTTTGAAAAATAGATTTCTCAACAATACCCCTTCTGAAGGCATACGCGTCAGGCATCAGGAACGGGACGGGTAGATCCCGTACATGCAAATTACATAATTCATAGCCAGATACGGCTGTTGGGTAGATACCGGTTGGTTGCTACCGGACAGATCTGTGGTAGCGCTGACGCCACCCAGTTTGCCAGGGGCGCCGGATGCGGCGGTGGCATAAAAACTGCTGGGGGAAGTAGCCGGGATGTTGCTGACGGGCGTGGGCAGGTTGCCGTTGGCCGTGGAAACGGCTACTTTCATAGTAGCGGCGTGGGTATGCGACGGCAGGTTGTTGGCCAGCAAGGTAACGGATGTGCTGCCGGCCATTTCCCCTTCCACATAGTTCGATAAACCCTGGCCCTGACCGGTGCCCATCGGTACGCGTCCGCGCAAATCGGGCAGGCCAAAGGTTTGAACCCCATCACCACCAAAGGTGGTACCCAGAAGGGAGAACAGGGCGTCATTTTCTGAAATACTTATCAATTGGCCCTGGCAAAACTGCCAGTTCAGGGGCGCAAAATTGCCTGCAAACAACATGACTTGCGCCATGAAAAATCCTTCCATTGGATGTTAGATTTTATATTGGTGAATACCGGACCTGTATGCACTGTATAGCCCGGAGGAAATAAGTGTTGAGACCTGAAAACAGTGAAACACAGGCCGGTTTAACTCCGGCTTGGAAAGAGTCCATTGGTGCAAATAATCGCCGGAATAGCCAGGTACGGTTGAATCAGCGGCACGGGTACATTACTCCCTACCGGTTGCACCGCAATGGATACGCCGCCCAGGGTGCCGTTGGCGGTGTTTACTGCCAGATAACTGGGGTTGCCCGATGCCAGGGCATTTCCGTTGGCTTCATCGCTGGTGCCGGCGGCGGCGGCCACGCCCACTTTGGCGTGCAAGCCGTGGGTGTGCATGGGCATGGTGCCCGCGTTCAGGGAGGCGCCTTCCGAGCCGCCAAGCTCGCCCAATTGACGGGGCGTGAGGCCTTTGCCCGCGCCGGTGCCGATGGGTACGCGGCTGCGGAAATCGGGCAAGGCAAACGTAGTGACGCCATTGCCGCCATAGGTTGTTCCCAACAAGGAAAACAGCGCCGAATTGGTATTGATGGCCAGCAGTTGGCCGCTGCAATATGCCCAGCCTTTCGGTGCAAACGACCCTGCAAACCAGACAATTTGAGCCAGATATGGATTCATAGTTCTTAGAATTTTAAATGAAAAAAAGTAAAATACGGTTGGATAACGGCGCTTACTGACGCTGCGGGAAAACGCCTTGCAGGCAGATGACGAAGTTCATGCCCAGATACGGTTGCATGAGGGAAAACGGCTGGCTGCCGCCGGCCTGCTGGATCGACACAGACACGCCCCCCAACTCGTTGCTTACGGCAGTCACGTTGGCAAAACTATTGCCGGCCGTGTTGGCAAATACATTATTGTTGGCTTCCTGCGTCGTGGCGTTTGATTCCGACACCGCCAGAGCGGCCACGACCGGGTGGTTGTGCGCCGGCAACTGAGCGGCCGACAAGGTGGTAAACTCAAAGCCGCCGGGCTGGCCGATTTGATAGTCGGGCTGGCCGGGACCCTGGCCGGCGCCTAGCGGGAAGCGTCCCTGAAAATCCGGCAGCCCGAATGTAGTTCTGCCGTCGCCGCCATACATGGTCCCCAAAATGGAGAACAAGGCGGTGTTACTGGCAATAGACAGGATCTGCCCCTGGCAAAATGCCCAATATTTGGGGGCAAAATTCCCGGCAAACATTAATACCTGTGCGATGGTACCTTCCATAGTGTAACAGTTAATTTGTTAAAAAATCAGGTTATTGATGCACCTAAATGCAATAGAAAATACATAGAACGACGCGCCTCAAACCTCCGCCCACATCCGGAGTAGGTTGCTCCAGGTTTGGAGAAGTTGATTGGCCTCGGGGCTGTTGGCATCTTGCCGGCTGAGCTGTTCGTGGATTTGTTTGAGTTGCAGGAGTACAGCGCGTTGCTCGGGCGAACGCACCGCGCTTTGTATCCAGGATACTGCGGCCAGGCGTACGCCCCGCGTCACTTCCCGGACACAATGCACAAACCGGCAGGGATACACCACTGCGTCGCCCTGAGCAGGCTTGTAGGCGGTTTCGCCCTGTGCGTCCCGGATCACCAGCTCGCCGCCCTCGTAGCTGCCGGGCTCGCTCAAAAACAAGGTCATGGCCAGGTCTGTGCGCACGGGCGGATTGCCCATGATCGGGCTGTCGACATGCCAGCCATACTGCATGCCCGGCTCGTATTTGCTCAACAGAAAAGGGTAAAGCCGCATGGGCAAAAATGCGGCATGAAACAGCGGGTATTGCATCAGAGCCTGCCCGATGAGGTGCTGGGCAGCGGGCAATACGGTTTGGTTGTGTATGTCTACCTGGAGATTTTGTTTGACGGAGCGCGCAGCGTCCGTGGCGGTTGCCCGGCCATCGGCAAACTCAGCCTGGCTGAGTAATACCTGAAGTTGTTGCAGCAAAGGACCCGAGAGTACTCCCTGCAATACCATTACCTCCTGAACGGTGTCTGTCGCTTTCATTTGATCGGTTTGGATAATACATAGACATTATAAGTGGCAGGCACTTATAGCAAATTCAATAGACTTGCACCATGTTGTACAGGAGGAAAACCGAAGGTACAGGTATGTTCTTAAAATTAAAATTTTTTTTTCTGCAAGCCTGCAAAATTCTACGGCTGCCCAAGATCATTGCCCCAAAGCGCGTTGCAGCGCTTCCACCTTCAATTTGATATCCGGCCGGTAAAACGATTCCAGGATATCCAGTTTTTCGCGCTTGCTCAGGTGCAGGCTCATGGAGGCTTCGTTTTGCTTTTTCAGGGGCCGGTAAATAAACCGGATGACCTCTAATTGATTGGGACCCAGCACCTCATCTAGCAGAGACAAGGCGGCATCCTGCTCGAAATCCTGCATGGCCGTCAGTTTCGTTGCCGCTTTGAACGGCGTAAACAGGTTCTCCACGATGCCCTTGTTGTCGCCTTCCCGGATGGTATCGATTTTTTCCCAACACCGGATTTGCACAACGACAACCCCGCTGGTGTGGGCCCGTATCCAATCGCGAAACACCTGCGTGAACCGCACGGCCGCCGTGATGCCGTAGTTGTCGCGAAAACCGGCGTCCATCACCTCCACACCCGGCTGGGTGGGCAGCCAGGTGCTGGGCAAAATGAGCGGGTAGGTGCAATTCATCCGCAGCGCCGTGGTAAAAGCCATCTGATCGCCTTGCTGGCGGGCAAACAAGCGGCCGAAATCCACCCCATCGATCTCTGGCTGCAGCGAGTGGCGGCGATTGTCGGGCGGCTGCATCAGGTACGAGACGCCCTGCGGGCTGATGAGCAGGCGCCGGGCATCGTTGAGGATATACGGCGAAATCACCATCATCGGAATTTTGCCCTGCTGTTCGGGCAAGCGGTAATCGGCCAGCCGTTTGCCCAACAAACCCCGGCAATTTTCATTCAGTTGCCGCTCAAACAGATAGCCCCGGTCTTTCCGGTACGTAAACTCGCCCGAGCGGAAAGTACTCGCCGGGAAAAACAAGTCGTTGGACAAAATAGCAAAACTCACCGGATTGAGCAGGTCCTGCGCCATGTCTTCGATATAACTCGTGTCGTACAACGACACGGCTGCGCCCTCCTGGGCTTGCAGGTAGAGTTCGCGCAAATACGCAGCGCCCAGGATGCCGCCCGAAGCGCCGCTGATCAGCGCCGTTTGGCGCAACAAGCGGCCCTGCGTGGCCGAGTCGGTGCGTTGCAGCACCTGCATGGTCCACAGCGCCGACCGCATCCCGCCGCCGCTCACACAGAGAAACACCAGTTTGGGACGCGCAACGCCCGCAGCCTGGTTTTTGGCCAGCCAATTGTCGAGTATCTGGCGCGTAGCCGCCTTATCTTGTTCCAGCTCGCCGGGCAAACACATGGCTTCGATGGCGCGATTGGAGTACTCCGCCCGGTTTTGCACTTGATAATCCAAACCATACGCGCGGTTTCGGTAGTGAAACAGCCCGAACCCGGTCGTGTAATTCACCACCACCATCAGGGTGATAAACACCAGGGCGCTCCAATGCCGGAACCAGAACGTAATGGCGCCAAAAATGGCCAGCACCATGCTGGCCAGCAAAAAAATCGTAGCCCCTGTCGGGATCCGGGCCCAGGGCTGGTCCATAAACAAGCCCAACACCATCAACAACAGCACTGCGATCACCTGCACCACCACTGCGTTCAGGTGGTTTTGCCGGAACACGCGCCCCAGGATGTCGGGGTTGTAGTGCGCCACACTGCGCACCAGCCGAAGGTGCAGGCGTTCGGTCAGGTACGTATCGACCCGCCAACGGGTGGTGCCAGACCGGATTTCCCACAGGGTAGGCACCCGATACCCAGGCGCCAGTATCCGGCTGCCGGGCCGTGGCACAAACTGTCCGGGCCGCAGGAACGCCGCCAGGTCTTTGTTGGTGAGATGCAGGTAGGCTGCCAATACGCCGATCAGGCTGAGCATGCCCGTCAGGAAACCGGCAATGTTTCGGACGATGGTAATCGTGGGACTCAGTTCGTCGAACCACTGAAAATGCGTGGAGGCCAGCAGGTAACTGAGCAGAAAGGCCAATGGGATAATGCTGTTGTTGATACTAAACTTCGTAAACGGCGCCTCCAGGGTGGCCAAAAACGGGAAGCGGTGGGCACTCAGCAAATAGGTAGTCAGGTTCCAGATCAGAAAAAACGCCCCGCAAGCCGCCCCCGTCAGGAAAAAACTCCAGAAATTGACTTCGCCGTGGTACTCGGGCGTGAGCAACAGGTAGTGGATCCCAAAAAAACGCCCCATCGCCCCGGTCATCAACAAGGCCAGGAACAACCACAAGCCCACCAAAACCAGGTGGTTGCGAAAATGCAACACCAACAAGCGAATCGGGAACGAATAGTAAAGCGTGCGCGCTCGGATCATAGGCACATAGATACGAAAAAAAGAAACGCCTTTTTTTAACCGCCCTTCCCAATGACCCTGGTCAAAAGCCTGCTTGATCTGCATCCAATTCGCACGGCAAATCAATACGCCCGCGCGTCCAGGTTTTCCACAAAATTCATAAACGCCCGGTTGACCACCCGGTTGCCGCCGGGCGTCGGGTAGCGCCCCGAAAAATACCAGTCGCCCGAGTTTTTCGGGCAGGCCTGGTGCAAGCCGTCGAGGGTTTGAAAAATGACCTGCACATCCAGTTTGATGTTGTCCGGCGTCACAATTCGGGCGATCCGCTGGCTGATTTCTCCGTAGCCAAAATGGTTGTACAGGGGCACGATTTCGTTCTGGATCATTTCCACCGGCAGGTTCTCCGAGGCCTTGCAGCGCTGGTAGGTTTCTTTGAGCAAATGTCCGCGGCCACTTTCTTCCAGCAGCTGTACCAGGGCCTGAAACGCCACAAAATCCCTCATTTTGCTCATGTCGATCCCGTAGCAATCCGGAAACCGGATTTGCGGCGCGCTGGACAACACGATGATCCGTTTGGGGTGCAGCCGCGCGGTGATGGTCACAATACTGTCGCGCAGGGTAGTGCCCCGCACAATGGAGTCGTCGAGCAACACGAGGTTATCTACGTGGTTTTCCACGAGGCCGTAGGTCACGTCGTACACATAGCTCACCATGTTGTTCCGGCTCTTGGTGTCGGCAATGAAGGTGCGCTGTTTTTCGTCTTTGTGGACCAGTTTTTCCACCCGGGGATGCCGGTTGAGGATCGCCGAGAGGCTATCGGGCGTGAGTTTTTTCTTGTCCTTCAACAACAGGATTTGCTCCTGTTTCCACACGTCAAGTTCTTTGTTCAGGCCTTCGGCCAAACCATAAAACGCGGCCTCAGCGGTATTGGGGATGTAGGAAAACACCGTATGGTCGATGTCAAAATCGACGGCCTCCAGCACCGGCCGGGCCAGCAACTCGCCGAGTTTTTTGCGTTCCTGGTAAATTTCCCGGTCGTTGCCACGGCTAAAATAGATGCGCTCAAACGAGCAGGCGCGGTGTTCACGGGGTTCAGCAAACGATTGTTCGCTCACCGCGCCGTGGCATTTCACGATGAGCGCATGGCCGGGCTTGAGTTCTTTGACGGTATCAAACCGCACGTTGAACACAGTTTGAATGGCTGCCCGCTCGGAGGCCGCCACCACAATCTCGTCGTCCTGGTACCAAAACGCCGGCCGGATGCCGTTGGGGTCGCGGATCAGAAATGAATCGCCATGCCCGATCAGGCCGCCGAGCACATAGCCGCCGTCAAATTTTTTGCAGGCCCGCCGCAGGAGACGCTGGATGTCAATGTTTTCAAAAATGAGTTTGTTGATATCCGGGTTAGAATAGCCGTCGGGCTTGTACCAAGTGTGCAGGCGCTGGACTTCGTCGTCGAGGAAATGACCGATTTTTTCCAATACCGTTACCGTATCGCTCTTTTCCTTGGGATACTGCCCCAGGTCTACGAGTTCCTGGAACAGTTCGTCCACATTGGTCATGTTGAAATTACCGGCGAGCAGCAGATTCCGGTTGATCCAGTTGTTTTGGCGGTGAAAGGGGTGTACGAGTTCGATGCTGTTGTCGCCGTGGGTGCCGTAGCGCAAGTGGCCCATCAGCACTTCGCCGGCGTAAGCGGCATTGGCCTTGAGCCAGGCGGGGTCATTGAGTTGTTCCGGCGTATTTTGCTGGATGCGCCCCCACACCATATCAAACAGGTCGACGAGGTAATTGGTGGCGTTGCTGCGTTTGCGGCTGATGTAGCGGGTACCCGGTGTCGGGTTGAGTTTTATGGTCGCCAGGCCGGCGCCGTCTTGTCCGCGGTTGCGCATTTTTTGCATGAGCAACTGCATTTTTTGCACGCCATAGAAGGCTGTACCGTACTTTTTGTGGTAATAATCGAGGGGTTTGAGCAGTCGCAATAACGCGATGCCACACTCATGCTGGATCTGGTCACTCATCGTGCGGGAAAAAATTAGAAAGACGGGCGCCGCAAAGGTACGACGACTCCCTGAACAGCGTTAGGTGGAAAGGGTTGTTTTTCGGCCGCCTGTTTAAAAATCGTTTGCGAATCCGGCTGGCAGCCACCTATTTTTGGCCCCGGCGCAGGCTCTCCTGCCGTTCACACCTGAAATATTCATGGAAACCCAACCGATAATCAAAAAACGCCGCCCCTTCTGGCTGCGTTTCAGCATCGGCGCCGGATTGGCGCTGGCTTTTCTGGTGCTCATCCTGATGCTACTGGCTGTTTTTTTCGACCGCCAGATCACCCGCCGCGTGCTGGCTGAAGTGAGCAAAAGCCTGAAAACCGAGCTCCAGGTGGGCGATGCCAGCCTGTCGATGCTCAGCGGCTTCCCCAACGCCGCCGTCAACCTGACCGACGTGCGGCTCAAGGATGCCTTCGGCGGCTACCTACTGGCAGTGCGCGAAGTTTCGTTTCGCTTCGACCTGATGAGCCTGTTTGGCGACCGGATTGAGATCAAAACCGTGCACATCAGCGGCGGCGGCATCCGCATTCGCATCAACGAACGCGGCAAAGCCAACTATGAAATTTTCAAAGAAACCGAACCCGACGACAGCAGCAGCGAACTCCGGATTGCCCTCGACAACGCCGAACTGGAAAACCTGCTCCTCTCGTTCCAAAACGCCAACACCCGGCAAATCGCCGAGTTGAACTTGCGCTCCGCCGGTTTTGCCGGCAAATTTTCCAGTCAAAAATTCGACGTGGCCAGCCAGGCCGATTTCACCGTCGCCCGCCTCCAATTGGGCGAGAGCCGCTACCTGCTGGGCGAAACCGTGCGCTACGATGCCCTCGTGGCGGCCGATATGTCCAAAGACCTGTACGATCTCCAGCGCGTGGAGCTCAACGTGGGCGGCAACACCTTCGCCGTCGATGGCATTGCCGTCAACAAGCCCGACTATACCGACCTCAACCTGAAACTCACCAGCCGCGAAGGCGACGTTTCGGTGTTGTTTGACCTCCTGCCTGAGCCCTACCACAGCTATTTCAACGATTTCCAGAGCAGCGGCACCTACACCTGTGCGGGCTTCGTAAAAGGCCGGGCCAGCAAAACCCAAACGCCCACCGCCGGTGTGGAAGTGAGCCTGAAAAACGGACAGATCAGTTCGGAAAAACTACAAAGTCCGCTGCGCAATGTCTCGTTCCGGGCCCTGTACAGCGCGCCGCCCGAAGGCAAAAGCCGCTTTGAAATCGCTGATTTCCAGGGCAATTTCGGCGGCGAACCGCTCAACCTGCAGCTGAACATCAGCGACCTCGACGATCCGCTGGTCGATTTCCAATGCCACGGCGCCTTTCCGCTGGCGGCGGCCTACGGGCTGTTCGACGACCCGAACATCAGCGATGGCGACGGGCTCC
>JADLDL010000204.1 GCA_020846655.1 Saprospiraceae bacterium
AGCTCGCGCTTGCCC
Source organism: Saprospiraceae bacterium (assembly GCA_020846655.1). Taxonomy (GTDB): domain Bacteria; phylum Bacteroidota; class Bacteroidia; order Chitinophagales; family Saprospiraceae; genus M3007. The sequence goes on from JADLDL010000204.1 coordinate 16, forward strand.
AACTGGTTGGCAAACTGCGACCAGGATTCGGCATATTGTTTCTGGAAAACGACTTTGTCCTGGGTCGTTTCCCACACAGGGGCCGGGCCCCAGGCCCGTTCGGCAAGGCCCAGCAATTTCGGAAATACCATGTATTCCAGTGTGGCGGGGCCGTTGAGTGTTTCGGACCAAATGAGGCCTTCCAGCCCAAGAATGTTCTTTTTGCCGTATTCCGTCAGGCGGCTTTTGCCAATAAAAATTGATGGATCAATCGGGTTGCCCAGCAAGTCTTCGTTGGCCGTTTTAAAATAATCGAAAGGAATGAAGCCGAAGGCTTTGTCTACATCGGCGTAGGCGCCCCAATAGTAGCCCGGCTCATTAAAATCTTTCTGGTACGCCATGTCAAAATACAAATTGCTCACTGGCCCCAGCACCACCGGATACCCAGCGTTGGCCATTCGGTAGGCCAGGTCTTCGGCGCCCCAGCCCAGCACATTGTTCCAGACATACATATGGAAATGGTCATCGGCAAAATCGGGGTTGGGCAGGTAGTGGGTGTTGCCGTCCAATTGGGTCTTGCGCAAGCCGGCTTCCTCCCAGCCCGACACCTGAAGGCCGCGTTTGTCCAGCATGTCGCGCATTTTTTTCCAGAAATAATACCACAACTCGGATGTTTCGGACATCGCCCCGGCCTGCATCACTTGCTGGCAGGCGGGCGATTTTTCCCAAACACCGCCCGGCACCTCGTCGCCGCCGAGGTGGATGGTACTCAGCGGCGCCCCAGCCTGGCGGTACATGGCGATCAATTCGTCGGTCACCTTTTCCACAAAAGCATAGGTGGAGGGCAAGCCCACGCACACCACATTGTCGTTGTACCACTGAACCGACCGGTACACCGAGCGGTCTTCGGGATCAACCAGGCGGTACTGCCGGGCCTCCGCTGGCCGGTTTTCACGCATCAGGCGCTCATAGCGGGCTTCCATCGCTTTGATGGCGGCCCGCGCGTGGCCCGGCAATTCGATCTCCGGGATCACTTCGATATGGCGCTCGGCGGCGTATTTCAGGATTTGAACAAAAGTCTCCCGCGAGTAGTAGCCCGAGCCGTAGTTTTTACCGGGCTCGGGGCCGGAACCGTAGGCGGGGTGCAACCACTGGCGTTCCGAACTCGCGTGGCCCCGTTGGCTACCCACTTCGGTCAGTTCGGGCAAATCAGCAATCTCCAGTCGCCAGCCTTCGTCGTCGCTGAAGTGAAAGTGTAGTTTGTTGAGTTTGTACAAGGACATGACGTCCAGCAACTTGATGATTTCGGACGCTGGCTGGAAATTCCGGGCGATGTCGACATGCAGGCCCCGGTAGCCGAAGCGCGGCTCATCGCGCAGGTTGAGGCAGGGGAGGGGCACGGTGTTGGCCGGTTTTTGCCATAATTCCGGCGGCAACAGCGATTTCAAGGATTGAATGCCATAAAAAATACCGGCTGGCGTGGCAGCGCTGATCACCACGCCTTTGTCGGCCGAAATCGCCAGGGTATAGCCTTCCGGATGCAAAACAGCCGCAGATTTGCGCAGCGAAATACCCACCGGGTGTTCGTTGCGGCCGGTATTGGCTTGTGTGTTTTTGCCAAACCAAATGGGCCACGAAGCAGCCAGTAGTTCCGCTTCCCGCAGGAATTCGGGCTCGGCGCTGATGGGCGTATTGCCCTCAATAATATCAGCACCGGCCTGCTTGTCCAGGGAAACCGGGGTAGGGAAGATAGGCGGCAGGTTTGCGGCAGGGATGTCGGTTGTGCTTTCGTTTTTCTGAAACAGCTCGACCGCCGTGGCGGGCAATTTTTGGTCTTCTGCCGAGCGCCGCATCAGGTCGGGGCGGGCCGGCGGCACGATAGTGACCGGCTCCAGGGGGTAGCCTTTTTCGGGATTGCTGTCAAACACCACATAAAAACCGATGGGCGCATCGGTGCGGTTGATCAGCCAGGCTTCGCTCACCCAATCCAGTTCCAGTTTGGCGCCTGGGGCGATGCTACTGAAGTTGTCGAGGGCTTGCATCCGGAACCAGTCGCCGCTCAGTTGTTCCACCGAAAAGCCCTGGGCCCGGGAAGATTCGGGCAGAATAGGGCGTACAAAGTTGAAATACAAGGACCAGCCTTTGGCGGGGATGCGCGTTTTGCCGCTGTTGTGCAGGCGCAGTTTGGAGAGCGTCTGGCTTTTTCCCTGGTATTGATTTTGAAGGAGTTCCCATTCCACCCGAAGCTCGGCGGCTTGGAACAGCGGCGCCGTTTGGGCGTTCAGCAGGGTGCTGGCAGGCAGCAAAAAAAGAAAGGCAAGCAAACGAAGCATAGGGAGGTGTTTTTTTCGCAAAGTAAAAAAAGGAATGCCAAAGTAATGGTCGTTCCTTCCTTACCCGTACAATTCATAGTGAATCTGCGAGCGGTCGTAGCCCAGCTGAACGAGCAAATTGGCTACCGCCTCATCAATCATATTGCTCCAGCCACAGAGGTAAAAGGCCACATCGTCCCGTTTTTCAGCGTATTCTGCCAGGTAAACCTGGTGCACATGGCCCCGGTAGCCTGGCCAACCGGCCTCTTGCGACAACACGACATCATATCGAAAGCCCGGCCAGCTCTTCGCCAGGTCTTCAAATTCTTGGCGGTATAAAATGTCGGCCTCCCGGCGGGTTCCAAAAATCAAATGTACCCGGCGGTGGGCTTTTCCAGACCCTAACAAGTCGCGGATCATGCTCCGGAAAGGCGCAACCCCCGTGCCGGTACACACCAGCACCAGGTCTTTTTCAAGGGTGTCGGGCAGGAAAAAAGCGCCTTCCGGCCCTTTCCAACGCAGCGACGAGCCCGGCTGTACTTCCTCGAACAAATACTGGGAGCCCAGCCCATTGGGTGCTTTCACAATGCACAATTCCAGGGCGCCGGCATCCTCATGCGGGGCATTGGCGATGGAATAACTGCGCCAGCGTTGCAGGCGTTTATCGCCAATGGGCAAATCGATGGTGATGAATTGCCCGGCTTTGAAGGCCGGTTTGTCCGCAGCGGGTACATCCAACCAGAAGCGGCGGACGGTAGGCGAGGCGTCCTCTATTTTTGTAACAATACTATCGTACCAGGTAACAGGCATACTCAAAATGACTTCCGGTGAACGGTATGCGCAGCATAACAGCACTGCTCTTGCTATTGTTTTACAGCACCATGTCCGCGTAGGGAATGCAGGTGGTAAATCCTTTTGCCGCAAAATACTGCCGAATGTGCTCCCCGGACTCCGGGCTGGCCGCCAGCACAAAATCGCCGCCCCAGGCCCCCAGGCTTTTGACCTGTCCCGGGAAATCGGAAAAATACAACTCCTGTACCCGGGGCAAACGTAGGGCCGCACTGATGAGCGCTTCGTGTTCGGACAAGATGCTGCTGAACCCGGCTAAGGTTTCGGCCCGTAGGCAACGTTCGGTGAGCTGCGTCAGTGCCGACACCAAGCCTGTATCCTGTTGTGCGTGCGCCCGGTAATGCCGGATGCCCGCACGGCTGTCCTGTTTTTTATCCAAAAAAACAAAAAACAAGTGCTCTGCAAAGGCCGGCCGAAACGCGACCGGTTGCACCTGCGGCCTGTCAGCCGCCAGGCGGTAGAGCAGCGGCCCTTGCGCAAACGCGCAGGCAATATCGTAGCCGGAGCCACCGAGGGTATCGAAAAGGACCGCGTAGGGATCCGCTGCGGCCCATTGCGCCAGCAACGCGATGAGCGTACTGCTGGTGCCCAGCCCCCATTGGCGTGGGAAATCAGTTTGGGTAAATACCTGGAGCCCGCCGACTGCCGGGTGCAAAAATTCGCGGTTTTGGGCCCGGCAACTGCGCAGGATATGCCCGAGGGTAGTGGCGGTTTCGGGTTGCTCGGTTTGAAGCACTGCCAAGTCGGTACTGTCGAAGCGGGCTTCGAACCAGGACTGTCCGCGCTCGTCGAGGCTGCGCCACTGGATTTGACCCGGGGTTTCGGTTGGCAGCACCCGCAACGACTGCCCGTAGCGTACCGGCAACGCCAGCGCCAGGGCGCCGTCGAGCACGGCGTATTCGGCGGTGAGCAACAGTTTGCCTTGTGCCCGGCTTTCCCAAAGGAGTTCAACTGGCATGGTCTTTCTGTTTTTCGCACTGAAAACCTACCAGCGCCAGGTGGTCCCAAAACATCGGGTACGATTTGGCTACTACGGCCGGGTGTTCGATGCCGATCGGGGCAAACATAGCCAAGGGGGCAAAGGACATGGCCATGCGGTGGTCGCCGTAGCTCGCGAAATGCGGTGCAGCAGCCCAGGCAGCGGCGCCTTCGACCCGGTAGGCCGCACTTCCCGGCACCGGGCCAAACGACACCCCGATTTTGGCCAGCTCGGTTTGCAACGCCGCTGTCCGGTCGGTTTCCTTAATGGCCAGCGTTTCCAGGCCCGAAAACTCGCCTGGTACGCCCAATCCTGCACAAACCACGGCCAGGGTTTGGGCAATGTCCGGGCATTCCAGAAAATTCCAGCGGAATTCAGCCGGCCGGATGGCCGGGTCGCGGCGGAGATTGACCCCACCCCCAGCCCCTCCCCAGGGGGGGAGGGGAGAATTGGAGCCGCTGAGGCGGCTCCCCTCCCCCCCTGGGGAGGGGCTGGGGGTGGGGTCAACTATTTGGGTCTGAACGCCAAACGTTTGCATCATGGTTGCCAGTACGGCATCGCCTTGCCAACTGTCGGCAAACAGGCCTTCGAGCGTTAAATCGACGTCCTCGCCAAAGGCTGCCAGGGCATACCAATAGGAGGCAGCCGACCAATCGGCCTCGATTCGGAGCATGCGGGGCTGGTAGCCGCCGGGCTGCACCACAATATTGTCGCCTTGCCAATCTACCGTTGCGCCGAAATAGCGCATCATGCGCAGGGTCATTTCCAGGTAGGGTTTGGACACGAGGGCGCCTTCGGGAATGAGTTCCAGCCCGCCGGGCAGGTAGGGGGCAATCAGGAGCAGGGCCGACAGAAACTGGCTGCTCACATCGGCTTGCACCCGGATGCTGCGCCTGACCGATCCCGAAGTAGCCAATTCGCCAATTTGCAGGGGCGGGTAGCCTTCTTTTTCCAAAAAACGAATATCAGCGCCGAGGCTGCGCAGCGCTTGTACCAGCGCGCCAACGGGGCGTTGCTGCATGCGGGCCGAGCCGGTCAGGATCTGGACGCCGGGCTGAAGCGCCAGGTAGGCGGTCAGAAACCGGAAGGTGGTGCCGGCGTCGCCGGCGTCGTAAGGGCTGGATGCCTGGCCCAGCAGGCGCTGCAAGGTGCGGGTGTCCTTTGAGGTCGACAGGTTGGAGAGCCAGTTGGCCGGCTCCACGCCAGCCAAGGCCAAGGCGATGAGTGCCCGGTTGCTAAGGCTTTTGGACCCGTCGAGAGCCAGATGGCCGCGCAACGAGCGATCGGGTTTGGAGAGCCGGAGAATTTCCATACGGGCAAAGAAACGGGGATTTGTGGAAATGCGGGGCGGCGATGCCGGCGAATCGCCTATTTTTGCCCGCATGAGTTTTGCCGACCAAGTCATTGCTTTTACGCGCCATTTGCGCCTGCCCGGGATCGAACTGCCACCTGGTTTTGAGTGGCTGTTTCCATACGGAGACCCGGAAACCCTGCGCGCGTTGACTGCTTTTTACCAAAAGTTTTATGCTAAGCCGGGGGCGCGGCACTTTATTTTTGGGATCAATCCGGGCCGTTTTGGGGCGGGCGTCACCGGCGTGCCGTTTACGGACCCGGTGCGGCTGGAAGCGGATTGCGGTATTGTCAATTCATTTCCCAAAAAACAGGAACTCTCTGCGCAGTTTGTGTGGCATTTTATCCGGGCTTATGGTGGTCCAGAGACGTTTTGCCGTGATTTTTACATCACCTCCCTGTCGCCGCTGGGTTTTATTCGGGAGGGCATCAACATCAACTACTACGATGACCGGCAGTTGCTGAAAGCCGTGGAGCCGTTTATCGTGTGGAACATCCGCACCCAACTGGAGTTTGGGGCCCGGCGCGAGGCGGCAGTTTGCCTGGGCGAGGGGCAGAATTTTAAGGCTTTTCAAAAAATAAATGCCGTGCATGGTTTTTTCAGAGAAATCATTCCGCTGCCTCACCCGCGCTGGGTGATGCAGTACCGCCGCAAACGCCTGGATGAATTTATCGGCCAGTACGTGGCTACCCTACGGTCCTTGTCCACCGGATAGCTGTCGTTCAGCATCATATTATATTCACCCATTGACCACATTCACGAATTGGCCACATTCATCTCCTGTGTTTAGCGCGGCATGGTGCGCAGTTGCTGCTGGATTTCGCGGATGCGTTCTTTTTTGATGGAATCGACGAGTTGGGGCAGTTCGGTCCGGCGACGGGTGGCGCACTGGGTATCCAGTTCGATGCGGGCCTGGCGCATTTGCAGGGAGGAAATGGAATCGATGGCCTGGCGGGTGTCGGCATCAAGCGGCGTGTTGGAGCCGCCGCAGGCTATGGCGCAAACGCAAAGGAGGGAAAGCACAAAACGCAACAGATTTCGCATCCGGGAGGGTGGTTTTAGCGCTCAAAAATCCGGTTTTTGCGGGACTTTACCGGGTTGTTTCTGCTGAAAATAAATACTGCTCCGGGAATTGTGCCCGTGGCCTTGGGCTTCCGGCCGGGCATATGGCGGTTCTTTGCGAGGGAAGAATAACTTTTGCTGCCGGAAGTCCGCAGTTCGGGGTAGATGGTTGGCGGTAAAGTTCTACTTTTGCCGGAAAGGAAGACCTAAACGGGCCGGCATTCCTGGACGGATGCTAGCACGGGTGGTTTTTCCCTGATTCAAAAAATATGCGCCAACAGATTCCCAATTTTTTCACGCTCTCCAACCTGTTTTGCGGGTGCTGCGCGCTGGTGCTGCTGCTGAACGGCGAGCCTGTGGCTGCGGCCTGGTTTACGCTGGGTTCCTTTGTGTGCGACTATGCCGATGGAATGGCGGCGCGGGCACTGGGCGTGTCGTCGCCGATGGGCCGGGAGTTGGATTCGCTGGCAGATGTGGTCAGTTTTGGGGTAGTGCCGGGCATGATGTTGTACGGCATGCTGACGAGGATACAAGGTACGCCGGCAATTGGGTGGACCCTGTACCCGCCCTTGTCGGCTTTGCCGTTTGCGGCGCCGGGGGCTTTGCCCTGGTGCCTGGCGGCTACGCCGGCTTTTGTGTTGTCGATGTTTTCGGCGTATCGCCTGGCCAAGTTTAACCTCGATACCCGCCAGAAAAACTATTTTATCGGCCTCAGCACGCCGGGTTGTACGGTATTTGTGCTGGGTTTGTGCCTGTCGGTGCAGCACAATCGGTTTGGCTGCGGTGAATTCTTTATGGCGCAACCCTGGCTGGTGTATGCGCTGGTTGGACTGTTTTCCTACCTGCTGGTGAGCGAAATACCGATGTTTGGCATGAAGATTCGTTCGCTGCGCCTGCGCGACAATCTCTTCAGCCTGGCCTTTCTGGCCGTCTTTATCCTGCTGGTGTTATTTTTGAAAGAACTGGCGTTTTCCGCCGTCATCGTTTTGTATATTTTGGTTTCTATTGTATTGAAAAACAGGATTTTATCCGGCGAACCCATTTAACGTGCACTGCCCTTTTTGAATATGAAATTTATTGCTGAAATCAACATCATGCCCCACAAAGAACTGCTCGACCCGCAAGGAAAAGCAGTGGTCAACAACCTCAAACACCTGGAGCTGAGCGGCGTGGCCGATGTTCGGATCGGGCGCCACGTGACCATGGCCCTGGAAGCCGCTTCGGATGCCGAGGCCCGGCAAAAGGTGGAAACCGCCTGCCAGAAGTTGCTGGCCAACGTTATCATGGAAACCTATTCGTACGAACTTCAGGCAGAATAAGCCTGGCCTCCCCACAACCCCATGCTCTACGTCGTTCCCACGCCTGTCGGCAATTTAGAAGACATCACCCTGCGCGCGCTTCGTGTGCTCAAAGAGGTGTCGCTGATCCTGGCGGAAGATACGCGGACGAGCCGCAAACTGCTCGACCACTACGGCATCCAAACGCCCCTGCGCGCCTTCCATGCCCACAACGAGCACGCTGTGGTGGACAGAATCGCAGCCGAACTGGCCGCCGGCGCTACCATGGCCCTGATTTCGGACGCCGGCACGCCCGGTATCAGCGATCCCGGTTTTTTGCTCGTTCGAGCCTGCGTCCGCCAGGGTGTGCGGGTCGAGTGCCTGCCCGGCGCCACGGCTTTTGTACCGGCCTTGGTGGCGAGTGGGCTCCCCTGCGATGCGTTCCAGTTCGACGGCTTTTTGCCGCACAAAAAAGGCCGCCAAACCCGCCTGAAGTACCTGGCCGAACTGCCCCACACCTTTGTGCTCTACGAGTCGCCGTACCGCCTCGTGAAATGCCTCGATGAACTCATCGCCGTCTGCGGCGCCGAACGTATGGCTTGCGTAGCCCGCGAACTGAGCAAATTCCACGAAGAAGTAACAACGGCCACCCTGGCCGACCTGAAAGCGCACTACTCTTCCAAAGAAGTGAAGGGCGAAATTGTGCTCGTGGTAGCGGGCAAACCTTAGTGAGTGGGTATTGCCCGGCGTATTTGTGCGGCATTTGGTCGCTAAAATTCCCCTGTTTCGTCGTCTGATCGATGCTTTTCCTGTGTTTCAAGTCATCCGGGCTTGACAATCTCTTTGCGTGTCTGTTATCTTTGTGATATCAAATCAATATCAAAAAGAAACTAAAATAAAAACAATGGAAAAGATCGTAAAACCTACTTCCGGTTGGGCAATGCTCACCCTTTGCTTGTTGCTTTTTTTGGGAGGCGTGGCCCTGTTGATGGCTAAACTAATTGCACCGGGTATCCTGATCATCCTGGTTGCGTCTTTGATTATTGCCCCGGGATTTATTGCTATTGAGCCGAACAGTACCCGGGTGCTGACCCTGTTTGGGTCGTACATTGGCTCAGCCGTCGACAACGGATTTTACTACACCAACCCGTTTTACACCAAAAAGAAAATCTCGATCCGCGCCGTTACGCTCGATGTGCCCACCATCAAGGTCAACGACAAACAAGGCAACCCGATCATGATCGGCGCTGTGGTGATGTACCGCGTTCAGGATACCTTCAAGGCAGCTTTTGCGGTAGAAAACTACCCCGAGTTTGTGAAAATCCAGAGCGAGGCGGCGATCCGCAAACTGGCTGGCATGTATAGCTATGACAACCTCGAAGACGAAGGCGCTCAAGTGACGCTGCGCTCCAATTTTGACGAAGTCAACCATGAACTGGCCCGCGAAATCACCGAACGCCTGGAACTGGCCGGCATTCAGGTCATTGAAGCCCGGATCAACAACCTGGCTTATGCAACGGAAATCGCACACGCCATGCTGCAACGCCAACAGGCCACAGCCATCGTAGCGGCCCGGAGCAAGATTGTGGAAGGCGCCGTGGGTATGGTGGAAATGGCCCTGGAACAACTGTCGAAAAAGAAAATCATCGAACTCGACGAAGAGAAAAAAGCCGCTATGGTGAGCAATCTTCTGGTGGTACTCTGTGGCGACCGGAACGTGTCGCCGGTGGTCAATACCGGCACCCTGCACCAATAAATTTGAAATTTGCCGCCGCGCACACCTGGCCCCGGGTACGTCCCGGAAGCCAGGTGCGCGTGGTTGTTTTATCCAGTTTCCTTATGGCCAGCAAAAAAAATTTCGTCCTCCGCATCGATGATTCTACCTACGAGGCGCTCGAAAAATGGGCTGCCGATGAGTTTCGCAGCGTCAACGGGCAGTTGGAATGGATCATCGCCCGGGCGCTCAAAGAAGCCGGGCGTACGCCAAAGGAACGGCAGGCGCCGCCACCAAAAAAAGACGGTGGAATGAATTAATTGTCAGGATTGGCATCAGCTTGTACCGACAACATTCGGAAAACGCCGGGCAAATTTTACATTTGCCTGTATGAAAGGCGCTTGCGCCTGCCCTCCGTTTACGAAGTCAAAAATCTCCCTGCCATGACAATACCTACGCGGTGTCACTTGCTGTTTCTGCTCTTTTTCGCACTGCCGCTGGCCACGATGGCCCAACAAACCTTCCCGCCGGCAGCGCCCTCGGATACCCGCGACGGGGCCTATGCCTTTACCAATGCCACTATTTTTGTCGACTACAAAACCAGCCTGAGCGGTGCGACCCTGCTCATCCGCAAAGGAAAAATAGAAGCCTGCGGCCAAAACCTGGTGGTGCCGAAAGACGCGGTCGTAGTGGATTGCGCCGGCAAAACCATTTACCCTTCGTTTATCGACCTGTACGGCACAGGCTTTGGCCTGCCCGAGCCCAAAGCCGAAGGTCAGGCGCCTCCGCAACGCCCCCAACAATATTCCAACAAAAAAGGCGCCTACGCCTGGAATGAAGCGCTCAAACCCGAATTTCAGGCGGCTGCCGCATTTGCCAATGACCCCAAAGCCGCCGAAGAATGGCGCAAAGCCGGATTCGGCGCCCTGCTCACGCACCGCGCCGACGGGATTGCCCGGGGCAGCGGCGCCCTGGTGCTGCTGTCCGACGAACGCGAACAAGAAACCATGTTGCGGGCACAAGCCAGCAACCACCTCTCGTTCCGAAAAGGCACCAGCACGCAAGACTATCCTGCCTCCCTCATTGGCTGTATCGCCCTGCTCCGCCAAACCTACCTCGACGCCGATTGGTACAAAACCACCGGCCATACCGAAGAACAAAACCTCTCGCTCGACGCCTGGAATACCGCACAAACACTGCCGCAAATCTTTGAAGCCAGCGACAAACTCGACATCCTCCGCATCGGCCGGCTCGGTCAGGAGTTTGGCAAAAAATATATCATCAAAACCAATGGCGACGAATACCAGCGCCTGGAGGATATCAAAGCCGGTGGCCCCATGCTGATCGTGCCCCTCAACTTCCCCGATGCCCCGGAAGTGGCCGACCCCTACGAAGCCCTCAACGTGTCACTCCGCGAACTCAAACACTGGGAAATGGCGCCCGCCAACGCAGGCCGCCTGCAGGCTGCCGGCCTGAGCATCGTGCTGACGGCCGATGGCCTGCGCGACAAAAAAAGTTTCCTGGACAACCTGCGCAAAGCCGTCGAATACGGGCTTAGTGAAGAAAATGCCCTCCGGGCACTCACCGAACAGCCCGCACAATGGGTGCAAGCCTACGACCAGGTCGGCAGCCTGAACGCCGGCAAAGTGGCCAACTTTTTTATTGCCGACGGGAATATTTTTAAGTCGGAAACCAAAATTGAAAAACACTGGGTGCACGGCAAAGGCTTCGACCTGACGGAAAGTAAATTGGATGGCAAAAACCTCCTGGGCGTATACCGCCTTACCGTAGGCGCCGATGCCTACACCCTCACCCTGAAAGGCAAACCGGAAGCCCCCGAAGCCGGCCTGATGCGCGCCGATAGCGCCAAACTGAAAGCCACGTTTGCCTACAACAACGGCCTGGTTACCCTGGGTTTTCAAGCCGATACCACCAACAAAACCTTTGTCGCCCTTTCCGGCGAAGTCCAGGCCCAACGCTGGAGCGGCCGCGGCACCCTGGCCGACGGCACTTGGGTCAACTGGAGCGCTGAGCGCAGCGGCGATGCCCCGGCCGATAAACCCCGGCGCCCGGCCAAAACGCCCGCCCCACCCGAATTGGGCGAACTGACCAGCCCTTTCGGCGCCTTTGGCTGGAAAACAAAGCCCCAGGCCGGCACGTACATCATCCAAAACACTACCGTTTGGACCAATGAAAAAGAGGGCATCCAACGCGAGGTGGACGTGTTTGTTTCCCGGGGAAAAATCCAACGCATCGGCCGGAAACTGACCATTCCCGACAATGCAACGGTCATCGACGGTACCGGCAAACACCTGACTGCCGGCATCATCGACGAGCACTCCCACATCGCCGTGTCCCGAGGCATCAACGAAGGCACCCAGGAGTCGAGCGCCGAAGTGCGCATCGGCGATGCCCTCAATCCGGACGACATCGACATCTACCGCCAGTTGGCGGGCGGCGTCACGAGCAGCCACCTGCTGCACGGCTCGGCCAACCCCATCGGCGGCCAAACCCAGTTGATCAAACTCCGCTGGGGCGCCCCGCCGGAAGAACTGAAATTTCAAAACTGGCCGGGCCAAATCAAATTCGCCCTGGGCGAAAACGTCAAACAAAGCAATGGAGGCGACAACAGCCGAGGCCGTTATCCGCAAACCCGGATGGGTGTGGAACAAGTCTATGTCGACTACTTTAGCCGTGCCCGGGAATACGGCCGCCTGAAAAAATCGGGCAAACCCTACCGCAAAGACCTCGAACTGGAAACCCTGCTCGAAATCCTCGAGGGCCAGCGCTTCATCACCTGCCACTCTTACGTGCAAAGCGAAATTACCATGCTGATGCGCGTGGCCGAGCAATTTGGCTTCCGGGTCAATACGTTCACCCACATCCTGGAAGGCTACAAAGTGGCCGATAAAATGGCCAAACACGGCGTTGGGGGCAGCACCTTCAGCGATTGGTGGGACTACAAATTTGAAGTCTACGAGGCTATTCCCTACAACGCCGCCATGATGCAAAAACAGGGCGTTACGGTAGCCATCAACTCTGACGACGCCGAAATGGCCCGCCGCCTCAACCAGGAAGCCGCCAAAGCCATTACCTACGGCGGTGTCACGGAGGAAGAAGCCTGGAAAATGGTCACGCTCAACCCCGCCAAACTCCTGCGCGTCGACGACCGGGTAGGCAGCGTAAAAGCCGGAAAAGACGCCGACCTGGTGCTCTGGAGCGACAACCCCTTGTCGATCTATGCCAAAGCGGAAAAAACCTGGGTCGACGGCGTTCCCTACTTCGACCGCTCGGAAGATGCGCTGGCGCAGGATTGGATGCAAAAAGAAAGGGCCCGGCTCGTAGCCAAAGCCCTGGCCGCCAAAAAAACCGGTGGCGAAGGTGGCGGCGAGCGCCCTGGCGGCGGCCGCCCCCGCGAACACTACCATTGCGACAGCGTGGAGGACGAAGGCCGGTAATCGATCCTACTGGTTATTTTGTTGGTACCGGGCCTGGGCCCATTGCAGGCGTTTGGCCAGCCGCTGCCGCAGCTGGCGCGGGGCCAGTACTTCCAGCGCTTCGGCGAAGCCGAGTAATTCGCGCTCCAATTCCAGGTTCAACACGACCTGGATGCTGAAAACACAGCCGTCGGTGCGCGTTTCTTCCAGCACTTGCGAAGGGTGAAAGGGTTTGGTGCGCACATAGGGCGCGTTGGTTGCGTCCACCCAAAACAAAACACGCTGCGGGCCTTGGCCCAAATTTTTGGTGACGCCCACCAGGTCGTCAAAATACGAGGCTTCGAGCGTGGGGTCGAAGCGGTAGGGCACTTGAGGTTGCGGGGCCAGGCTCTGGATGCGGTCCAGGGCCAGCAATACCGGCGCTTCGGACTGGTCTATGAGGCCCAGTACAAACCAGCGGTTGCGGTATTCTTTCAGCAAATGCGGGTGAAACACATTCTCGGAGGCAATTTTGGCGCGAAAGGATTGGTATTTTACCTGAAGGGCCTGCTGCTGCGCGACCGCCTGGAACAAGGGCTCCAGGTGCTTCAACCCAGTCAGGTGTTCGTTTTTTTCAAAATCAATCACCGCCTTGCGCTGCGCCCCGCCGGTGTAAATTTTGTGCTGCAACCGGCTCACCATCCCGTCCACTTCCTCAAAATGGCGAAACCCTTTGAATTGCTGTAAAATACCAACCACCTCATGCAGGGTAGACAGGTCTTGCCGGGTCAGCGGAATATTGGTGATGCTGTATTTGGGGTCTTCGTAACGGTAAAACTTTTTTTCCAGCACCACGATCGGGGCGTTGTACCCCAGTTTTTCCGAACGCATCAGTTGAATATCCATTTGCACCGTGCGGCGGCTCACGCCTTTCCGAATGCCTTCGTATTCGTAGAGTGCATCCGAACAAGCCTCGATCAGGTCCTCCAGCGTCCATTTCCGGTAGCGGTTTTGGAGGCAGGCATCGATGGTTTTGTAGCGCACCAGGGCGTTGCGATTGACCGGCATAAATTTTTTTTCAAAAATAATTTTTACTGCGCAAAAAGACTGCGCAGTAGGGTGTAAATCTTTGTCCAGTCAAACAAAAGGAACTTATTTCTACTCAAATTCATTTAACACCCTTGTCATGTTATTCAATCGCAAATCCACTGCCAACAACCAGGTGCTGAACCACGAAGGTGCAATAGCCTACACGCTGACGCCCGAACTGGAGCTGTACACCGCAGTAGCGACAGCCGCCCTGAACGAAACGTTCTACGAAGGTTCGGCCGAGCGGCTGACCCGTTTGCGCGGACTGATCGAAAAAAATGATCCGGTGTTTGTCGCCCAACTGGCCGTTTATGCCCGCGAACAAATGTACCTGCGGAGCATTCCGCTGGTCCTCACGGTCGAACTGGCCAAACGCCATCAGGGCGATGCTCTGGTGAGCCGCCTGGTAGCCCGGGTTATCCAGCGCGCCGACGAGATCACCGAGTTGCTGGCCTACTATGCTCAGGCCAATGAGCGCCGGGGAGCAAAACAGTTGGGGCGTTTGTCCAAACAAGTGCAGCGCGGCCTTGCCGCAGCGTTCAACAAATTTGACGAGTACCAATTTGCCAAATACAACCGCGAAGGGGCTGCCGTCAAACTGCGCGACGCCTTGTTTTTGAGCCACCCGGTGGCCAAAGACGCTGCTCAGCAAGCCTTGTTCGACAAAATTGTGGCCAACACCCTGGCAACGCCCTACACCTGGGAGACGGAATTGTCGGCCCTGGGGCAGCAAACATTTGCCAATGAAAAGGCAAAACGCGCGGCCTTCCGGGCACAATGGGAAGCCCTTATCGATAGCCGCAAACTGGGGTACATGGCCTTGTTGCGGAACCTGCGCAATATTCTGGACGCCGAGGTTTCGGCCCGGCATATCCAGGCCGTTTGCGAAACACTGGCCAATGCCCGCCAGGTAGCGCAGTCCAAACAACTGCCCTTCCGGTTCCTGGCTGCGTACCGCGAATTGTTGGACCTGAAATCAGGCTACACGTCTTCGGTATTGTCGGCGCTCGAAGATGCCGTGACGGCCAGCGCTGCCAACCTGCGCGGCTTCGGGTACGAAACCCGGGTGGTCATCGCTTGCGACGTATCGGGTTCGATGCAAAAGCCGGTTTCGGCCAAAAGCAAAGTACTCTTGTACGATATCGGCCTGGTACTGGGTATGTTGTTGAAATCCAAGTGCAAAAACGCCGTGACGGGTATGTTCGGAGATCATTGGAAAATCATCAACCTGCCGGCCAAAAGTGTGCTGGAAAACGTGCAGGCGTTCTACCGGCGCGAAGGCGAAGTGGGCTATTCGACCAACGGTTATCTGGTGGTGCAGGATTTGCTGGACCGCCGCTATGTGGCCGATAAAGTAATGTTGTTTACCGACTGCCAGTTGTGGAACAGCCGTGGCAATGAGCAAATTGCTCAGGTCTGGGAGCAATATCGCCGGCAAGTAGCGCCCAACGCCCAATTGTACCTCTTTGACCTGGCCGGATACGGCAATACGCCGCTCGACCTGCGTCAGGACCAGGGGGTACACCTGATCGCCGGCTGGTCGGATAAAATATTCGACGTGCTGGCGGCTTTGGAAACAGGGCAGGATGCCGTAGAACTCATCCGGGCGATCGAATGGTAACGAATAGTACGCTGTGTTGGACCCGCCAGGGCGCGGAAACAGGATTGCTTCTCGCGTCCTGGCGGCCAACCCGGCATGACAGATAAAATAGAAAAATAAATGTGGTGCCGTAGAAAAGGGCTACTTCGCACTTTTAATGCCCGTGTCGTGGGTTCGAATCCCACTCCCGGTTTTCCGGGATAGCTCAATTGGTAGAGCAGGATATGTGCCTTTTTCGCTTTTTGCCCATGTTTTTTACTCCAAAACCAACAAACACCAAAAGAGCCGGAGCATGTCGTACGGCAGCGTTACTTCGATCCAACCCAAGACGCTGCCGGTTTGTTACTGCTCCCTTTTTAACTTAAAATAAAAAAGAAGGTGCCGTAGAGGAGAGATACTTCGCTATGGACGACGTGGTCGCGGGTTCGATTCCCGTCGCGCTGATCATTTTTCAGCGCGTAGCTCAGCTGGTTTAGAGCACGTAATGCTCTTTTCGCTTGTCGCCCTTCTTTTTTATTTCCCCATCCAGGCTTTAAAGGCCTCCACTTTTTCGCGGCTGATCAGCACCTCTTCGCTGCCCAGCGGGTCTTTCAGGCTTACTTTGAGCCGGCTGTTGGAATACGATACCACGTCTTTGATGACAGAAAGGGTAGCGATATACTGCCGGTTGAGTCGAAAAAACTGTTCGGGGTCGAGCATATCCTCCAGTTGTTCGAGGGTGTAATCGATCGGAAACTTCCGGCCATTGCGGTGGCGCAGCCAAACAATTTTGTTTTCCCCAAAGAAAAAATCGATCTCCTCCGCCGCTATGGCGCTGAGGTGATCGCCTATTTTGGCCATGAACCGGGTTTTGTACTGCCGGGGCTTCAGGGCAAGCATCATTTGCTGGATGGTACCGGCATCGATGGCTGCCGCGCCGCGCAA
This sequence comes from Saprospiraceae bacterium, assembly GCA_020846655.1. Classification (GTDB taxonomy): domain Bacteria; phylum Bacteroidota; class Bacteroidia; order Chitinophagales; family Saprospiraceae; genus M3007. The sequence goes on from JADLDL010000204.1 coordinate 16,568, forward strand.
GTGCCGCAGTTTGGAAAAAGCCTGGGCGAGGTCCTCCTGGGCGATGGGTTTGAGCAGGTAATCCACGCTGTTCACCTTGAAGGCGCGCAAGGCATAGGCGTCGTAGGCGGTGGTAAAAATGATGGGGCAGGGCACTTTCACCTGTTCGAAAATTTCAAAACTGAGCCCGTCTGCCAGTTGAATATCAAAAAAAGCCAGATCGGGCGCCGGGTTGTTGCGAAACCAATCGACGGCAGCTTTCACCGTATCCAGCGTTGCCAGCACCTCAATGCCGGGATCGAGGCGTTGTAGTTTGGAAATCAGGCCCCAAACCGCCAGGTCTTCGTCTTCAATGATCAGTACGTTCACCGTTTCAATTTTCTGCTTGGTTCAATTTTGTAAAAGGCTGGGGTTCAAAGTATGGGTGTTTTTACCGTAAACAAGCCATCGGCATCCGAAATCAGCACCTCTTTGCCCGCCAGTATCTGGTAGCGGGCCTGAATATTGGCCAGACCGATGCCGGTCGATTCGGGCAGGGCTGTTTTGGGTTGCAGGTTGTTCCGCACCACCAGGTAATCGTTTTCCTGGAATATGTCGATGTACAGGGGCCGGGCTTTCGATACCTCGTTGTGTTTCAACGCGTTCTCTACCAACATTTGCAGCGTCAGCGGCGCTATGGCGCCTTTCGCCGATTCGGGTATCCGAAGCTCCACCTGCAGGCTGGCGCCAAAACGGATATCCATCAGGAACAGGTAGGCGTGCAGGATGGACAATTCCTCGTCCAGGGGCACGATCTCTTTGTCGCGGCTTTCCAGGATGTAGCGGTACACGACAGAGAGTTGGCGGATAAATTGTTCGGCCTGATCGGCATCTTTGTGCACCAGCGAGGCCAATACGTTCAGGCTGTTGAACAAAAAATGCGGGTTGACCTGGTTTTTCAAGGTCTCGAACCGGGCCGAAATTTGTTCTTTTTTCAGGCGCTCTGCTTCGATCAGCGTCTCTTTCCAGCCCAACAGGAAGGCCCGTCCATGCATAAAAATGGAGATTAAAAAGGTGATGAACAAGGTGGGCATAAAATCCCGCCATTTCATATCCATCACCAGTGCGATCAAATTCCAGCCATACTGATCGGTAATCAGGAGCCAGTAGATCAGGATCCAGGCCACACAGGTAAACACGACCGTCAGCGCCACCGAAATCAACAAGCGCCGGACCGGGGCTTCCATCCAGGAAACCCAGCGATCGGGCAAATTACTGATGTAGGCATTGCCCAGCCACAAGATGGCTGTACTCACGCCCGCCCGCCAGTAGTAGGCCCAAACCAAGGGCCAGCCGCCACGCTGGAAGACTTCTGCCGGGTTGGCGAATAAAAACATAATGCCAGCCCCGCTCAAAGCAGCAATGACAAAAAAGTCTTTCAGAAATTTCAGCAGCAGAGCCGGCATAGCAATGGGATGGTTCAGAGAACTGGCGGTTGTAGCAGTAGTTGCAAAGAAAAACAAATCCTTATTTGCCGCCGAGGGTACTTTTCACCTGCTCCAGCATTTTGGCGTTCTCTTCTTTGCCCCAGCGCGGCAAAAGCCCCCGCTCCGTTTCTTTTTCGAACAAGGCCGCCGCTTTTTCAAAATGCGGCTTCGCATTGCCGGCGCCCCCGCCATAAAATTCAGGCATATTGAGCACATAGGTGCCCTGCAAGTAGGGGGCGCGCGGGTTGTCGGGGTTGAGTGCGGCAGCTTTGCCCAATTCGGCATACACCTGCGGGGTAATTTCTGCCCCCCGGCCCATTGGGTTCTCCACCAACCGACCGATCAGGATATAGGCCTGCATCACGGCCAGTTCAGATTCCTGCGGCACCAGGGCTTTGGCTTTGTCGAGGCTGGCCTGCGCCTGGTCTACTGCCAGCACAGCTTTCGAGGCATCCGTGGGGTACAGGATAAACGCCGAAATCAGGTTGCCAAAGGAAGCATAGTACAGCGGAAGCCATTCTTTGGGCTCGGCGCCGGCGATGCGCGAAAAGGTATTGGCCACGGCCTGGAAATCGGCGGCATTTTTGGCGCTGTCCAACTGCACCAAACCCTTCGTCATGGCATTGGTGTACTGCGCACTTTGAGCGCTGAGGACAAGACTGCCCAGGGCAAAAGCAAAAAACAAGGTGATTTTTTTCATAGCGTAATCTGGTAGACTGTTGTACAGATAAAAATGATGGAACAAAAATGCCGGCAGGGCAGGTCCTGCGCAAATTCGGTTTACTGAAGTATCATTTGGCGGGAGTGAAGTGCAGGCGCCCGGCCTAAATATCCTCCTTGCGGGTTTCCTGTACCCGGTAGCGTTGACCAAAATTGATAAACAAGCCCACAAACAGGAAGTGGCGGGCGGGCGGCGTAATGGCCCGCGCTGGATATTGCCCGTTGGCATCTGGCTCGGCGCCAAACTGGTAGCCATACGTTTGGTTCAGGCCCAGGATATTGGTGGCCGACACGTACAGGATGGTAAAATTGCCCCACAAATTGGTCAGGTAACTCGCGTTCACACTCACATCGTGGTAAGCCGGCGTGCGCCCCTGGTTGAAGCCGGGTTGATTGGGGTCGTGGTACGGCCTGGGCGATTGAAAAGCATAAGTGGCGCCAAAAGCCGTGTTGAATCTTGGCAACCAATGTTTGTACACCAGGGAGGCATTGTGCGCGGCTGCAAACACAGGCACAGCCAGGCCAGGAAAGTCGCGGTAGTCGCGTTTGGTATCCAAAAACGAGTAGGAAACCCAGTAATCGCCGTTTTTGATGGTTTTTTGGTCCCGAAAAAATACATCCAGCCCGCGCGCATACCCATGCCCGGTGCTTTGGCTGCTGCTGGCATCCGAAGCGGTTTTGGCCAGGTGGTCATAGGTTTTGTAGTAGCCCTCCACCCGGAACGTAAAGCCGTCGCGGATGCGCTGGTAGTTGAGCATGTAGTGCGTGGCGCGTTCGAAACGGAGCGTGGCCGGGTAGCGGAAAAATTCATATTCCGGGGTTTGGTAAAACTGCCCGGCAGCGAAGGCTATTTGCTCGTCTTTGCCCAGCACATAGGCCGCGGAGACGCGCGGCGCCAGGTTGGCACGGCCCAGCAGGGCGGAATACTCACCCCGAAGGCCCGCCCGCAGCACGAATTTTTTTGAAAAATAAACATCCGTTTCGGCGAAGCCGGCGGTGTACCGTTCGTCGCGCAGGGTGTGGTACTCCAGGCTGTCGTCGGGCTGGTACACTTCATCGAAGCGGCCCTGGAGGTACTCGGCGCCAAATTTGAGTTTCAGGTGCTCGCCAAAGGGGCGCGCCAGGGTAAAACGCAACTGGCCCGACTGCTGGGTTTTGTCGTGGTCAAACCCCGATGTGATCTGGTCGCGGTTGAAGGTGTAGGCCCCGCCGGCAAACAAGGCCCAGGTGTCTCCCAAAATCCCGCGATACGAAGCGTTGGAGTACACATTGTCGGCCTGCAAGCGCAAGGGCAAAGTTTCCTGCGGCTGAAACGGATCGGGATACTGCATGTCCATCCAGGACCGGTTCAGGGAGGTGTATAGTTTAAACATCCCGTCGGCGCCGGCTTTTTGCCTGAAATTCAGTTCGCCGCCGCCCGATTGCGGCGCCTGGTTCCAGCGAATTTGCTGCGGCACCAGCGCGAAATACGGCGCCAGATTGGCATAAGTGCCGGATATGGCCAGGGATCGGTTTTCCCAGCGCTGGGTGTGGGCCAGCCCCAGACCGACCGACATGAGCGACACACTGGTCGTGCTCTGCGGTGCCAGGTCTTCGGTAGTCAGGATGAGGGCCGAAGACAGGGCTTGCCCGAATTCGGCGGAATACCCGCCGGTCGAAAACTGAGTGCCTTTGAACAGAAACGGCGAAAACCGGTTGCGCGCCGGCACATTGGGCACGGAGCTGTTGTAGGGGTTTTGGACGTATAAACCGTCGATGAACGTGCGGGTTTCGTAGGCTGCGCCGCCCCGCACCAGGATTTGCCCCGACTCGCCGTTGCGCGTCGTACCTGGCAAGGTGGCGATGGCGCCGGCAATATCGGCCGTAGCACTGGCCGTGAGCGCGATATCGACGGGACTGAGCACCACCGCCCGGCGCCGGTCGCTGGCGGCCTCGAAAGAGCCGGCAGAAATCACCACCTCTTGCAAAGCCGATGTGTTTTCTTTTAGTTTGGGGGATAGTTGCAGGACACCTTTTTGCAAATCCAGTTCTTGCCGGAACGTGTCGCAGCCCAGGTAAGTGACCAATAGCGAATGTGCGCCGGTAGCCGTGCTTTCGAAAGAAAAATGTCCATTCGGATCGGTGGTTGCGCCGTCGTAGGTGCCCCAGAGCCAGACGTTGGCGCCCACGAGGGTGTCGCCCCGGGTGTTCAGCACCGTTCCGTGGAGCAGGGTTTGGGCGGAGAGGGAAACCTCAGATAGCAAAAAAGCAGGGAGTAAAAGCCAAAGACGCATAGGGCAGTACCGTTTATTTTGATAACACAAAGGTACTGTCGACTGGTTCCTTCAAAACTTTTCCTGCCTGAAGTGTCGAATCTCCGGCGTGAAGTGTCGCTCGATCTTAGTTGCCAGATACAACTACCTTCCGGGCGCCGCGAAGTGGGCCGGCTTCCACCACCACAGTATACAAGCCGGCGGGGAGCCCGGACAGGTCAAGCCGGTTTGTTTGCTGCTGCCGCAGGGTTTGTCCAAGCGCATTGAGCAGCCGGACCGTGACGGGCGTTTGGCCAGCAGGCGCAGCTATCCTGACGTACAACACTCCGGAAGCCGGATTGGGAAACAATTCCAGTTCCAATTGGCCGGCAGGCTCGGGCCTGATTTGCGTCAGCGGCCCATTGTTTTGGCCAAAGGTAGCCGCCTGCTGTACCAGCGGGCCACTGCCGTTGGGCACCCGCGCGGCGGCCAGGTTGGTCGTTTGCGGGCCATAGCGGACGGAATCGATCAGCATCCGGTCCTCAAACACCAACGCGAGATACCCGCCTTCCTTGCTGATTTTAAAATTGGCATGCAACCCGGGTTCGTCGATGTCCTGGTCGGCCCAAACGATCAAATAGCCGCTGGGCGGTATGCGGGTTCCTTTCGGGAAGGGCCATTTTTTTTCAAAATCCTCGTCGTCGCTGAGGTAAACGCCGTCCAGCAGCACCGTATCGGCGCTGTGGTTGTACAGCTCGATCCAGTCCGGGTAGCCGCCGGCGGGGTCAGGGTTGCCGCCAATGGAATCGGCCGACGCCACGAATTCGTTGAGTACGATACCGCCGGGTGGAACTGGGCTGGCCAGATCGGAGCAGGCAACGGCGAGTGTATTCAGGTCGTTTTCAAACTGTTGCCGGCGGTTGAGCATCAGGTTTTTCAGGAAATCCTGTTGTTGGTCGAAGGCGGCGATGGTGTACGGAAAGCGCGGATCGACGGCCACGGCATCGCGGATCAGTTGGGCATTTTGCGCAATTACCGGGTTGACATGGGTTTCGTTGAGCAAATAATCGAGCAGGGTGCAGGCCAGTTGGAGGTAGCGCTCGCGGTACACCGGTGTATCCATCATTTTGTCAAACACCTGGTTCGCGGAGTTTAAGAACACCAGCGGGTAATTGACACCGGCATGCAGGGCATAGTTGAAATCCCAGGGTATCCAGTAGAGCAGCCCTGATTTGGGTTGATGGTAGAGATAGTAGTTGCAGTCGACGTCGATGGCGTTGTCGGTGGCATTTATGAAATTGGACACCAGAAAGTAGCGCAGAAACGCGTCGGTATCCAAGACCTTTTCGATCGCCGTCTGAAAGGCAGGCCCGGAGAGGCTGGTAGCGATGCTGATCATTTCGGTGTAATGCGCCAGGTTTTGTTCGCCGGCTTCCACTTCGATACTACAAATCTTGTTTTTGTAGAGCGTGCCCTCATCACTGGCAAAGTGCTCGCGCAGGAAATTTTTGTCCACTTGCTCTACCAAAATATACACGCCATGGTATACATCGTTGACATACACCCGGGCAAACGCGGTGCGGGGGGCGTGTACGCCGGCTTGCCGGAACAGGTAATACGCAATGGCATCGCGTTGTACAGAGGGATCGATGTCCGCGTTTTGAAGGTTGAGTTTTTTGATTCCGTCGTAGGCTTGGCCGGGCATAAAAGCGTTGAAATCAATTTTCAGCGGTCGTTTCAGGTTGTAGGCCGAGGAGCCGCCTTTGATCCGCACACCCACAGAATCCAGCACTTGGCCATCGATGCGGACAGCGGTGCCGAGGTAAGGCGAATGTTCCGGTTGGCTGTCGTTGAACGCATTTTCCAGCATAGTGAAAAAACTGGGGTCAGCAGATTCGAACCGGATTTCGTGCAGGTAATTGCTGTCAAAAAGACGGTCACCGTCGGTTTGTGCCGATGCAAAGGGGTTCAGTGCAAGCAGCAACAGGCAAAGCGGGATCAGTGTTTTCATTAGAAAAAAGATTAAGATTTTAAACCGGTTATAGTTCCGGCCAACGCCGGGCCTTACCTTCCGGCAGCAAACTTTTCGCCAAAAAACTTCCGGGAGGCAGTTTGCCTTTTAAAAATTTGATTTTCCCGTCTTTTAAAAGCAAACTTTGCGGTCCGACTGTTTTACCTAAAGCCTGCCGCACCCCCGGCAGGCTTTTTTTACCTAACCTTAATCAGTTTTTTATGGAACATTCAGTGAAAGATCCCGACCCTAACGGTACGACCAGCGGTGGCAACGGCGTCGAAACTCCCAGTAAAATGAAAATTTGGAACAAACTCCGCGGCGAAAATGCCTGGACGATGTTCAAAGTGATGGCCGAATTTGTCGACGGCTTCGAGGTGCTGAATCAAGTAGGCCCTTGTATTTCCATATTTGGTTCGGCGCGTACCAAGCCGGGCACTTTTTATTACGACCTCGCCACCAAAATTGCCGCCCGGCTCTCCGAAGAAGGCTACGGCATTATTACTGGCGGTGGCCCGGGCATCATGGAGGCTGGCAACAAAGGCGCCTGGATGAAAAGCGGCACCTCGGTAGGGCTCAACATCGACCTGCCCTTCGAGCAAAGCCACAACCCCTTTATCGCCCCGGCGCTCAACCTCAAGCACCGGTATTTCTTTGTCCGCAAAGTCATGTTTGTCAAATATGCCCAGGGCTTCGTGGTGATGCCCGGCGGTTTCGGCACGCTCGACGAAATTTTTGAGGTGCTGACCCTGGTGCAAACCAAACGGATCACCCCCGTGCCCATCGTGCTGGTGGGTACCGAGTTCTGGAGCGGCCTCAAAGACTGGATCATTGACGTGATGCTCCACCGCCACCACAACATCAACCCCGAAGACCTTGATTTGCTGCACGTAACCGACGATCCGGAGGAAGTGGTGCATATCGTCAATGAGTTTTATGCCCGCGACAGCGAACAACTCTCGCCCAACTTCGATTTGTAAGTTTTTCAAAAGGCTTTTAAAAACAAAAACGCGGCGCCGATGACTCGGTACCGCGTTTTTGTTTGCAGGCTACCCGTTGAAGCGGATTAGTCCATTTTCACCAACTTCCAGGTTCCTGTGCGGCCTTTGTCGATTACCTGGAGGAAATAAGTGCCAGCCGGTAGGGTAGCGGTATTCAGCCCTTGCGTCGGCGTCAGTTCGCTTTGCTCCTGCAGCAAACGCCCCTGTACATCCAGCAATCGAACGCGCGCACCGGCCGGTGCGGCCTGTTCAAACTGTACCGTCAAGGCATCCGTGAATGGATTGGGCATTACCCGTACGCCAGGCAAGCCGGCCTCCTGTGTGCCAATAATGCAAAGCTTGACAAAGACATCAAACTGCGCGGACCCGGGACAGCCGTTGCCGTCGGTGAAATCTACCGACACGGTATTGGCGCCTATCGTATTCCAGAGCACGGAAATGGAATTAGTGCCTTGACCCACCGAAATCGTTGCGTTGTTGGATGCCGTCCAGGTGTAATCCTTGAAGAAATCCGGGATGGCATAGGCTTGCGCTATTTCCATACAGGCGGTATCCTGGCCGCTGATCGACACCACAATTTGAACCGGCTCTGTGACCGTCGCCGACGTTGCGCTGGTGCACCCCGTCTCGTCCGTCACCGTCACCGTGTAAATGCCCACGGGTATTTCCGTCAGGTTTTTAGTGATGGCGCCGTTGGACCATTTGTAGGAATAATTCGGCCCGGCTGCGCCGGAAACGCTGAGGTTGATGGCGCCGTCTGTGCCGCCGAAGCATAGCACATCGGTCACGGTGGTGCTCAGTTGCCAGGGTTGATAGAATTGCAGCGAAATATTCTCCTGAATGGTGCTGCACCCCTTGGCATCGGTTACCGTGAGGGTATAGGCCTCAATCGGTACGGAATTTAACACCGGTGTGGTGGTAGTGCTGCCGTTCGACCAGTTGAACTGGTATGGAGGAGTGGCGCCGGAAACCTGGGTCGATACATTGCCCAGGAGCGGTAATTCGCCGGTGCAGCCGGTTTGGACAAACTGAAGAATGTCTGCCACCAGGGCGGTCGGCTGGCTGATGCTGCTCTCCAAGGTGCCTGTACAGCCAGCGGCATCCGATACGGTCACAGTATACGTCCCAACGCCCAGGGTAGAAATATCCTCTGTGGTTTTTCCATTCGACCATACAAAGGTGTATCCCGGCGTACTGCCACTGGCACTCAGGTCAATACTACCGTTGGAACCCTCAAAACAGGAGACATCGGCTGGTGTCGATTGCAGCAGCAGGGCGGTCGGTTGCACCACTGAGGCTACCGCCGTCTGGCTACAGCCGGCGGCATCCGTCACGGTGACGGTGTAGGTTCCGGCAGACAAGTTGCCGATATCGGGCGTGGTTTGCCCGCCCGGCCAGTTGTAGGAATACCCTGGCGAGCCGCCGGCAACCACAACCGAGGCTGATCCGTTGGATTGTCCGAAGCAGGAGACCGGACCACTGGATACCGTCGCACTCAGGTCGGTAATTTGTTGTACGGTGGCCGAACTGGTCTGGGTGCATCCGGCGGCATCCGTGATCGTCACGGTATACGTATTGGCCGCAACACCGACCAGGCTTTGGGCCATGGAGCCGTTGGACCACAAGTACGTATAGCCCATGGCGCCGCCATTCACGGTGAGTACAACGCTGCCGTTGGTGGCGCCGGCACAGCCCGCGCTGGTCACTGCCGTTTGGGCCGTGATGGCGGAAGGCTGCGTGAGTGTGATAGGGTTGCCTTGTTGTGTGCAGCCAAACGCGTCGGTCACCGTTGGGGTATAGGTGCCGGCTGGCAGATTGTTCAGGTCTTGTGTCGTGCTTCCGTTGGACCAAGTGTAGGTATAGCCCGGGGTGCCGCCGCTTACGCTCAGGTCAATGGCGCCATTGCTGTCGCCATTGCAGCGCACATCCTCAGCAGACGAAGTCAGCACAAGTTGGCTCGGTTGGGTAACGGTGGCCGAGGCGGTTTGCGTGCAGCCGTTGCCATCGGTGGTGGTTACGGTGTAGGTGTTGGGCCCGAGGTTTTCCAGGTCTTGTTCTGTCGAACTGTTTGACCAGTTGAACTGGAATGGCGGCGTACCGCCAATCACGGAAAGGGAAATATTGCCATTGGATGCGCCAAAACATACGGCATTGTTGGCCATGGTCTGCACACTAAGCGCCGGAGGTTCACTGATGGTGGCACTGGCGGTGGTTGTACAACCGATGGCGTTGGTCACCGTTACGGTATAGGTGCCGGCTGCCACCCCGCTTAATCCGGGTGTGGTGGCCATGTTTGACCAATTGTACGTAAAATTCATACCACCGGAAACGGTCAAATTCACCGCGCCGTCGGTTCCGCCGTGGCAACTGATGTCCTGGCCGGCCGCAGAAACGGTGGGAGGCGTTGGGTCAAAGTTCAGGGCAGCCGAAGCGCCGATGCTTTGGTTGTAGTAGGAGCCGGTAGGCGTTTGCTCCAGTTTCACGGCTTTGATAAAATACAGGTTGGGACCTGGCACCGGGAAACTATCGGTAAAAGCGGTTGCCGCCGTTACGCCGATCAGTTGATAAATGCTGTCGGCATTCGCCGACCAATAAATGCCATAGCCAAAGACCTCCGGATCCGGAGAAGCCGTCCAGTTCAGGGCAATTGTCGAGCATGTAGCCGCAGCGTCGGGTTTGGTGGGTGGCTGCACGGCATGCGCACGAAGGGAGGGGTCGCCCAGGAGCCCGACATGGATCAAATCGTATCCCGGGTTAGGCGGATACATGGGGTTGCTCAAAAAGCCATTCACCCAGGTGAGGTATGTACTGAACCAGATGGGCAGACCCAGTCCCATTTGGTGGAACGTCCAGTTGGGGCGTCCGGCCCAGGTGCTGGTCAGGATACTGCCTTTGGAGGCCAGGGCGCTGGGCATGAAGGGGTTGGTTTCGGAATCCCAATCGCCGAAATAACTGCCAAACAGCATGGAAAAAACCATATTGACGGTGTCGGTTTTGAAATTATCCGAAGTGCCTACGCCGTCGGCGCCAGTATACGAGCCACTGCCGCAGCCATAGCCCAGGAGGTAACTCTGGCTCTCGGTGCCGTTGAAAAAATCGGCGGCACTTACCGAATTTGGGCCGGTAAGCGCATAGCCGTTGTTCCAGCCGCTTTGTGCGTAGGCCTGGCCGCTGGCATAGCCGAAATTATCGTCGACAAGGGTTTTATTCTCTGGCTTGAAGGCGCCCGTCCGAAACGCGTGGTTTTTGTTGAGGTAGCGGCGGTACAGTTCGGTTTGGGAAACATCCCAACCGCTCAGGTTCGAAAAATCGACCCGGCTCACCACCAGTTCAGGGAAAGAGGGGGTTTGGTCCTGGTCAAATTTACCATCGCCTGGTATGTTTCGGTTGGCCGGGCGGGCAGCGGCATTGTTGTTGACTAGATTATCGGTCCAGCCATCTTCATCCATATCGCTGTAGTAATAGTCGGTAGCCCAGGCGCCCTGGTGCTCACCGTGGCCGTCGGGCGCAATATTGCCGGAGTACGGCACGGGTATGTTGCCAAACAACAAAGCCGCTACGGTGGCGTCGGGGTTAGCCTCATAGTCGGTGCGCAACAAGGTTTTTACCGAAGATACCGTGCTGCTGGCCACATCGATATCGCGGCGCACGACCTGCCAGCCGTCGCCACGCAGGTCTTGTACGAGGCGAGCCAACTCGGTGCTCAAGGGCGCGCTCAGGGTATTGTCTACCACCAGCAGCATCCGGCCCTGGTAGGTAGTGGCCCCAACTTCGATCCCGGCATACACCAGGCCAAAGCGGGTAGTGGGCGCCACGCTGGTTTGTTTGATCACGAGGTATTCGTACCCAACTCCGGTGCTCACCGACACATCCTGATACGTCGTGGCGGTTGCCGGAAGGGTCGTAAAGGTCCAGGCCGATTGGTTGATAAATTTTCGGCCGACCAGTGTGGCCACGGCATTGGCCGTAGCCGGAAAACTGAGCGTGATGGAAGCCGGATTGTCGGCGGTGGTCACCGTCACTGGCACCACGATATCCGCTGCGTTTTGGGCTGAAAGCCTGGGCAGGCAACACATCAGGGTGCCCAGCAGGAACAGTACATTTTTGTTCATACTACTCAAAGAATTAGTGAACTGAATAAGCAATGCAAACGCCAGTAGGCGGGTTCTGCCAACATTATTTGAACTTGTTCCAGGCAGCCTCCGCCAATTGCGCCGTCAATTTTTCCAGGTAATAACTGCCGGCAGCCGGGTCGGCAACATCGCCCAGGCCACTCTCCAGTTGCAGCAAATGCTGCACGTTGCGCGCAATCCGGCGGGCAAATGCCGGCGGATACGCTGCCTGTGCCTCCCGGCCGGCATCGTATGGCAGTACCGTTAGCCGATCCGCGCCACCCAAAACCGCCGACATGGCCATCGTTGTGGCCCGAATCATGTTGCTGTACAAGGCATCTGTGTAGGCTCCCGGCGCAAACCGTACCTCCAGCACGGGGTAGGCCGGCACCACACCCCAGGCATTTAACACATTGATCCAGAGTAGTTTGAAGGCCCGAAGTTTGGCAATTTCCACAAAATAACTTTGCCCGATGGAGCAGGAAAACTGCATCTGGGCGGCCACTGCCTGCGGGTTGGCGCCACGCACCGACAATTGCTCCAGGTAGCCCTGGCCTTTGTGCAGTAGCGCTACCAACTCATCCACCACACCTTCGGTACCCTGAAAATCCGGACGGCCATCCACTCGCAGGCAGCGAATGCCAGGAAATTCAGCCCCGGCATAGGCCAACAGCTCCAGGACATAGCGCCAGTCGCGAATTTCGCCCGGGCCACCCGCCGGGTCGTAGTATAAAGAGCCCCGGAGGGCCGCTGCCGGAATTTGTTGGGCCGCAGCCAGACGCCCCAGGGCCGCCAATACGGCTGCAGGGCCATCCTGAATGGCTTGCCCGCTAAAATGCAGGCTTATATAGTCCAGATAAACGCCCGCCAGAGTAGCCTCCAAATCTGCGTTTTTCAAAGGAAAATGCAGGCTGCTTGCCCCAGCGCTAAGGGCCTCCAACGCCTGTGCATTGGCAGCCTCAGGGTCCGTGCTTTCGATATCTTCGTTGATGGCCCAGCCGGAAGGGGCCGAATGCAAGGGCAAAGAGGGAGATGGAAAATCGTCGGCATGCCCGAATGGATCGACTTTGATTTGGGCGTTGAGCTGCCAATGCAATTCTTCCAAAGGCTTGCCTTTCAGATCTTTGGCGATACGTTCCAGCCAGTCAATCTTGCTGGTGGGTGAAAATTTATCAAAAAATTCGGCGGGCTGATTCATAGGTACAGCAAATGTACAAGTTCGTCGTTCGAATTAATATTGCCGGCTGTTTCCCTGCGGAAATTATTCAGGTGCAAGGGATCTTTTGTTGCTGTTGTACAACTATCGGGAAAAGAAAAAAAATCACAAACCTTTTTTAAAGCAAGCTGTTATATTTGCACGCCGAAAATTCGCTTAGAATCAATCTAAATACAAAGACCTGCTCGCATGGACAAGCGCCGTTTGATTTATCTGGATAACAATGCTACCACACCCTGTGACCCACGGGTGGTAGAAGCCATGATTCCTTATTTCTTTGAAAAACACGGCAACGCAGCCAGCCGCAGCCACCAGTTTGGCTGGGAAGCCGAGGAAGCCGTCGATTACTCCCGGGAGCAAATTGCACAATTGCTGAACGCCGAGGACAAGGAAATCATTTTTACCTCCGGTGCTACCGAAAGCAACAACCTGGCGCTCAAAGGCGTGTTTGAAATGTATGCCCGCAAAGGCAACCACATTATCACCGCCGAAACCGAGCACAAAGCCATTCTGGATACCTGCAAACACCTGGAAAAACAAGGGGCAGAAATAACCTACCTGAAAGTCAAGGAAGATGGTTTGGTAGACCTGGATCAGTTGGAAGCCGCCATCAAACCGACCACCATCCTGGTGTCGCTGATGTGGGCCAACAACGAAACCGGCGTGGTACAACCCATGCAGGAAATTGCCCAGATCTGCGAAAAACACGGCGTGCTGTTCCACAGCGATGCCACACAGGCTGTAGGCAAAATACCTACTCTGCCGCGCGAAATCGGCGTGCACCTGATGTCTTTCACCGCACACAAAATGTACGGCCCGAAAGGCGTTGGCGCCTTGTACGTCAGCCGGAAAAATCCCCGGGTGAAAGTCACCGCCCAGTTGGACGGCGGCGGCCACGAACGCGGAATGCGCTCCGGTACGCTGAATGTACCCGGTATCGTAGGTTTCGGGAAAGCCGCTGAAATCGCCCGCCTCGAAATGGCACAGGACGCCGAGCGCGCCAGCCGCCTGCGCGACCGGCTGGAACAAGGCCTGACCCAACTGGAAGAAACCAAAATCAACGGCAACGTCGACAGCCGGATGCCGCACGTTACAAATATTTCCTTCAAACACGTGGAAGGCGAGGGCCTGATGATGACCTTCAACCAAAACATTGCTGTGTCCTCCGGTTCGGCCTGTACCTCCGCGTCGCTCGAACCTTCCTATGTGCTGGTGGCCATGGGCTTGGGCGATGACCTGGCGCACTCCTCCATTCGTTTCTCCCTCGGCCGTTTTACTACCGAAGAAGAAGTGGATTTCGCAGTTCAGAATGTTTCGGCCGGCGTCAACCACATGCGCGAACTCAGCCCCATTTGGGAAATGTATAAAGACGGTGTCGACCTGACCAAAATCGAATGGTCGGCTCACTAAACAATCCTTCCTCCTGCTTCAACCATTAAAAAACGCTGCATCATATGGCATATAGTGATAAAGTTCTGGACCATTTCCAAAACCCCCGCAACGTGGGCGTGTTGGACAAAAGCAAAAAAAACGTAGGCACCGGCCTGGTGGGCGCGCCCGAATGCGGCGACGTCATGCGCCTGCAAATCGAAGTAGATGAAGAAAGCGGCATGATCCTCGACGCCAAATTCAAAACCTTTGGCTGCGGCTCTGCAATTGCGTCTTCGTCGCTGGCCACCGAATGGCTCAAAGGCAAGTCGGTAGACGAAGCCCTCAAAATCGACAACATGGATATCGTGGAAGAACTGGCCCTGCCGCCCGTAAAAATCCACTGCTCCGTGCTGGCCGAAGACGCCATCAAAGCCGCCATCAAGGACTACCAGGAGAAAAACGGAATTGTGGCGCCGGAAGCCGCCGCTACCACCACTGCCTAAGCCTGCGCCGACCAAAAATTTTTTATGACCACCATGATTTTTGTTGCAGAAAGCGCCAAAGAAAAAATCACGGAAATCCGGACGAACGGAAAAATCGCCGACGACTTTTTCCTGCGGGTGAGCGTCGTGTCCGGCGGGTGCTCCGGGTTATCCTACAAACTCGACTTCGACAACGAATCGAAGCCGAACGATCAGGTGTTTGAAGACAACGGCGTGCGGGTCGTCACCGACCTGAAAAGTTTCCTGTACCTCTTCAACACCACACTCGAGTTTTCCGGAGGCCTCAACGGCAAAGGTTTTCATTTCAACAACCCGAACGCCACCCGCACCTGCGGCTGTGGTGAAAGTTTCGCGGTTTAGGCGATACGCTCCTCCATTTTTAATGCCGGCTTGCCGATCTGCGTATAATTTTTGTTCGGATTATACGCTGACCAGCAGCCGGCATTAACTTTGCCCCAAAAAGAATGATCCAACGCATACAATCCATTTTTCTCTTCTTGTCGGCCGGTGCGCTCGGTGGCCAATTTGCCCTTCCTTACGGTCAAACAGCAGCCGATAATCCCGCTCGCTCCCTGCCGGCACTCGCCGACGGGGCCTTCAATCCCCTCGACAACATCGGCCTACTCGGCCTGACTGCTTTGGGGGCTATCCTTTCCCTGGTCGCTATTTTTCTGTTTAGAAACCGCATGTTGCAAGCCCGCCTCGCCGGCTTGGGCGTTTTGATCACCCTGTTGCTGTTGGTGCTCGTGGGGATCAGTTCCAAAACCACGCTCGATCAAATCCCCGAAGGCGGCTCGATGCAACTGTCGGCCGGCTTGGCAATGCCGGTACTGGCCTTGCTGTTCAATTGGCTGGCTGGCCGGGCTATCCGCAAAGACGAAGCCCTGGTACGTTCCATGGACCGGCTTCGCTAGCGCTTTATCTCACAGGACCACCCGCAGCGCTTTTTCCAGGATTGTAAATTCTGCCGGCGATTCGCCCAGAAATTCACCGTCTGCCTCCAGCAAGGTCGGCGTCTTGCCGATGTCGTGCTCCACCCGAAGTTTTCGCACCTGATATCCTTCCACTTTTGGGTGTTGCAGGATCGTGCCCTTGTAAAAACGAGGAGTTTGGAGCAACACCTCCCATTTGGGCAAACGCCGGGCAAAGGTGAGGGCCAACAGCCCGTCGTCGGGCACCGCGTGCGGCACCAGTTGCATGCCCCCGCCGGAATACCGGCAAACCCCGATATTGATGGTATAAAAATGGTCTTCCACCACTTGCTCGTTGAACAGCAAGCGGGCATGCCGAAGCCGGTATTTGAACAAATACCGGCCCACCATCAGCAGAT
>JADLDL010000205.1 GCA_020846655.1 Saprospiraceae bacterium
CATTGAACATTGAACATTGAACATTGAACATTGAACATTGAACATTGAACATTGAACATTGAACATTTCCCAACTTAGAACATTTAAAATTTTTAATTTCAAAATTGTCGAAATTTTTAAATTAAAAATTTAAAAAATGTTCAATGACCAATGTTCAATGACTAATGTTCAGGCAAATCACCGCACCATCCCCGCCAGTTTCCGGTACTCGCCGTGGTCTTTGCCCAAGATAAACCCCACAAACTCCACCTGCCCGGCCACCGACTGCCGGAACCGGTCAAACACCCAGGCATGAAAAAGGCCGCGCTCGCGCACAGCCTCGCTCATCAGCCAGCGGTACATTTTGATCTCCTGCTTGAGACGTTTGAGCCAGGCTTTGCCCGGCACCGGCAACACCTTTTTGCCCAATACCAAACCGGTGATTTCGGGCTGCTCCAGCCGCGTTTGCAGCCGCACTTTACTTTCATTGACCACAAACCCGTGCCGAAGCACCACCTGCCGCACCTGGTCGCCAAATTCCGGCGGCGGCGCCTGCCGGCACGAAAACGTCAGGTCGTCGGCATAGCGCGTATACACCGCCTTGGCGGAGGCGGCGAGTTGCTCCAGTTGAAAATCAAAAAACAAGCAGCACAGGTTGGACAACACCGGCGAACTCGGCGCCCCCATCGGCAAACGGCCCTGGTACGTACACAAGCCCGTGAGGGCCGCCGTCAACTCGGGCGGAAAGAAAAATACGCGGCGAAACAGGTCGCGCAGCTGCGTCAGGGTGACGGTATGAAAAAAATCCTGTAAGTCGAACGAAAGGAACCACTCGCCTTTGCTGTGCGCCAGGGCGTTGGAATAGATGTTGCGCGGCCGCAATTCATCCACCGGCGACAAAATAAACCCGTACGCACTATCCGGCTTCACCCCAAAATAAACCGCGTGCAGGTAGTGGTTCAGTACCTGTTGTATGGCTTTCAGCGCAGCCGTCGGATGCTGGATCAGGCGTTTGCGGCCGCCCGGTTTGGGGATATGAAAGCTGTGGTACACTGGCTTGTCCACGTGTTTGGCGATGACCGCCTCCGACACGCTCAGCAGTTTGGCCAGGCCCTGCACATCGTTCAAGGCCTCGAAACGCTGCCCCAAGGTGGCCAATTGCGTGGTGTGGAGCGCGCTTTTTTGTTCGGAAAAAGTGTACATGATGTTGACTGAATTTTACAGCATTAGACAAGGTGGTTTTTGGATAAAACAAAACTACAACTGTTTAAAAAACAACAATTTAAAAGGAAAATACCAAGCCCCGGCCTTATTCAAATCCCGATTTTACGTCCTTGGAGGCGGCAGAGAGCGCCCTTGTTTGAGGTCCGACGAAGGAGGACCGAGTTTGGGCGCGAACCCGCCGGAAAGGACAAGTAAAATCGCAGGATTTGAATACAGCCTTGACTTTTTTTGGTTACTTTTTTGTGTCAAGACAAAAAAGTGACAAAGACTGGTAAACTGCCCGGAACTGCCCTTATTCCAAAACATACCTTAAAAATACCAGACTGGTTTTTTGCGGCTCAGCGCTGTTTTGTCCGGACCATCGCCCAGCAGGCGCATCCGTTGCCAGGCTGTTTTATCGATGGGCAATATGGAGAGCCGGTCTTGCGGGGCCAGCAGATCGCGCAGTTGGATTTCCAGTTCCCGGAGCAGTTCGGCACTGGCGCAGCCGGCAAATACCGAGCGCTGGAGCCGCAACAAGCCGGCTTGTTTGCAGCCCTTTGCGGCGAGCCGGCGCGTGCGGTGGCTGCTGATGTCGTAAGCGACCCAGTAATACATGACAGAGGAATATTGGTTAAGCTGGCAACCGGATGACCCGGCGCTGGCGATGGTGTAAACTTGATGTATCGGGAGAGATAGAAGGAAGAAAGAAGCAATGGCTTAAGCGGGGACCAAGGCTGGGGCTGCTGGACTCGTTACCTTTTGGCCGAGCAGCAACGACGAAAACCGGCGCGCTTCGTCGAGCAGAAACGTTTCAAGGGGAAAGCGTTTGCCGTTCAGGGTTTTCTTTTTTTTGCGCAGGCGGGTGTGCAGGGCATCGGTGAGCAGTTGTTTGCCTTCGCTGTTCAGCCATACGCCGCCGGTAGCGCCGGGCGCGGATTGCAGGTGTTGGCTGGAGGGGAGTTTGGCGGTAAAAAGTTGGAAGACCGTTTTTTCCACCCAAATCCGGAAGGGTTCTATGAAATCGAACACCATGCTGCGGCGTTGGTAGCCGTCGTAGTGCAAAAAGCCGATGTAGGGGTGAATGCCGGCCAGCAGCAGGGCGCGCTCGACGAGGCGGTACAGGATGCCGTAACCATAGTTGAGGAAAGCGTTGAAGAGATCGGCGGCCGGGCGTTTGCTGCGGCCCTCGAAGCGGTATTCGTCGGGGAGCAGGGCGCTGAGGGTTTGTAGGTAGCTGCGGCCTGCGCTGCCTTCGAGGCCGCGGAGTGTGCCGGCGGCGGCGGGGGTTCGGGTGGAGAGGGTGTGGAGGCGGCTGAGGATCTCGGCGATGCCGGTTTCGGCGGTTTCGATCAGGAGGCGTTTGTCGGCCGAGCGGTAGCCTTTGAGTTTGCGCAGGTAGGCCAGGCGTTCGCTGATTTTGGCTTCTACCCAGGTTTTGGCGACCTGTAGCGCTTCGGGGCTTTGGGAGAGCGCCAGTTGGTTTTTCCAGATGGCGATGGTGCTGCTGGGGCGGTTGGTCCAAAAGCGGCCGACCGGGTGGCCGAAGGCGTCGAGGACCAGGATTTCGGTGTCGTTGTCGAGCGCCAGCAAGAGCGCATCGGCGGAGACGGAGGTGCCGTGTTGGAGCAGGATGGTGCGCACCTGGTGGGCGGCAAATTGCTCGGTGACGTGGTGGTTGGCGCCGCTGAGGTCAGGGACGGTCACTTCGAAAAGGCCGTCCTTTACACGGAGTCGGGCTCCAAAGGATTGCAATTGGATTTCCATAGTGTGGAATGTTTAGTGTGGACAACTTGTGCAAAAGGAATACTGGATTTCATACGTATTGTATTCTTGGTTGGTAATGGAATGCCCGAAGGCTTGGTTTACTGTTGTTGCTTGGGATCTGCTGCAAAAATGCCGGCTGCTGCATTACGCTGCTTGAAAAAGTGCATTTTTCCGGACAAGTTTTGAGCCGCCATTTTGGCGTCCGTATGGCAAAAAACAAAGATAATACGTTCATTTTCAGGGATATATTTTTGCGGAAAGTGTTAAAAAACAAGATGCTTACGCGCCGCCTAAAAAACTTCCTTAACGAATATTTAACTAAAAGGCCTCAAAATTTCCGGAGAAAAATAGGGCCTAAGCCACAGCTGCTCTGTACTTTGTGTCGTCAAATCGACTTTCCAGACCGTATCCAGTTAAATGAGGATTGAAACCAGTCGGGCGCCGGGTTTGGCTCAGTGTCTTGCAAAGCTTTCCAGACCGTATCCAGTTAAATGAGGATTGAAACCCCGCAGTCGGGCGCCATGGGTCTTTGTCGTGCCTGCTTTCCAGACCGTATCCAGTTAAATGAGGATTGAAACGCAAAGACTGTTTTTTTGTTGGAGGCATATCCTCCCTTTCCAGACCGTATCCAGTTAAATGAGGATTGAAACCCGGCGGGGAAATTAGCATGCAAAACCACATGCAAGCCTTTCCAGACCGTATCCAGTTAAATGAGGATTGAAACTGTGTCCTTGAAACCGCCCGTCGTAGGGTCGAATTCTTTCCAGACCGTATCCAGTTAAATGAGGATTGAAACGCGGTGCTGTCCGCATACACACCCGCAGCGAACTGCTTTCCAGACCGTATCCAGTTAAATGAGGATTGAAACCGTTAAACGCGTCGAGGAACAGCTGCGCCGTCGCGCTTTCCAGACCGTATCCAGTTAAATGAGGATTGAAACCGGATTGGGTGGTTTCTGGCTTGCGCTTCAATTCCTTTCCAGACCGTATCCAGTTAAATGAGGATTGAAACGCAGGTCGTAGTGCCAAAAGGCACTGGCCGCTCCGCTTTCCAGACCGTATCCAGTTAAATGAGGATTGAAACTGTCTAACTGTGTCGTGCTCAGGGCAAATTCATATACTTTCCAGACCGTATCCAGTTAAATGAGGATTGAAACTGACCTTGATCCAGATGGCGCCGGACCATTTGCGGTCTTTCCAGACCGTATCCAGTTAAATGAGGATTGAAACTTCCTCTTGCTTGCGAAAGCGATAATCTCGTCCTTACTTTCCAGACCGTATCCAGTTAAATGAGGATTGAAACTGTGGTAATGCATGTTCCACGAGACGAAGATGCCCGCACTTTCCAGACCGTATCCAGTTAAATGAGGATTGAAACTTTTCCGGTGGCGGGTGCACCGCTTTGAATAGCCCGTCTTTCCAGACCGTATCCAGTTAAATGAGGATTGAAACCTCCGGCGGGGAGAGCAGCACGAGAAACCACATGCAAGCCTTTCCAGACCGTATCCAGTTAAATGAGGATTGAAACAAGCCAATTGCAGGAACGGTCGTCGCATGTGCCGAATCTTTCCAGACCGTATCCAGTTAAATGAGGATTGAAACCCAGTAGGAGTTGTCGCCGCAGGCTGACTGCATGTCCCTTTCCAGACCGTATCCAGTTAAATGAGGATTGAAACTGTCATAATGACCGTGTCGCGAGTGTACGATTCAATCCTTTCCAGACCGTATCCAGTTAAATGAGGACTTTTTGCCCCTAATGACTTTTCTCTACCACGCTCGCGTGCCTTTTCACCCGCAGCAAAACAGCCAAGCCACACCGCATCAACGACCAAGTCCGCGCCAAAGCCCCTGTCTGGGTCGGGCCCCGCGTCCACTACAGCGATAGCAGCACCAAGCCAGGCACTCGCAAGCGCCTGGCAGCAAATGTACGAGCCGGGAAAAGCACCTTTTCCGCCCAAGAACGGCCCTTTGCCTGACCACGAACCCTTGTCGTGCAACAGCCCTGAACCAGCCACCCTGCCAACACTGGCGCAAGCGCCGGTGGATATCGTTTGCATAAGCCAATCATAGAAAACAAGCACCTGCCCGGGGGCTCGTATCTGTCTGCCACCCGACCAAACCGGCCTTTTCCAGGCGCCGCATGCCGCAGACCTTTAACTTGAGGGCACATAAACCCGCTGCCCCGAATGCAACTGTATCTCGATTCATTTGGCGCTTTTCTGGCTGTTCGCCAGGGCATGTTTTTGGTCCGCACCCGCCATGCCGGCGAGCGCGCATTTGCCGTGCGCGAGCTGCAAGCCATCCTGCTCACCCGCGCTACCGGCATGAGCACCGATGCGCTCCTGCTGGCCGTCGAGCACGACATTCCGGTGTTGCTCATCGACCCACAGACCCATTTCCCATTGGCGCAACTCAGCAGCGGCCGGCCGGGCTCTATCGCTTCTATCCGCAAAAACCAGGCGTTTTTTACGCGCTCGGCCGAAGGCTACGCCTGGGTGGGCGCTCAACTGGCCGACAAAGTTGCTGCGCAGCGCCAGTTGCTGCAATCGCTGGCCGAACACCGCGCGGCGGCGCCGGGCTTCCGCGCAGAGCTCCGCCTGAGCGACCGGGTGTTGGCGGCTATGGAAGCCGAACTCCGCCGCCCGCCGCTGCCAGCCGGCGCTACCTGGGACGAAGCCGCCCGGGAAGCCACTGCCGGGCGGTATCGCGGGCAGGAAGGCACCGCCTCCCGCCTGTACTTTCAGCACCTGGCCAAATTCCTCGCCGCACAGCCGCCGGCCGTCGGCGCCACGCTCCCGGCCTTCGAGGGCCGGCAAAAACGGCCGGCCTACGACCCATTCAACGCCCTGCTCAATTACCTGTACGGCATGTTGTACACCAATGTGCACCTCGCTGTGCTCAAGGCAGGCCTCGACCCCTACCTGGGTATCCTGCACGCCGACCGCTATGGCGCAGCGCCCACGCTGGTGTTTGACGCCATCGAGCCTTTCCGGCCCTGGGCCGATGCCGTGGCCCTGGACCTCTTCCTGGGCGGCACTCTCGACGCCGCCACTGCTTTCGAACAGCGCAATGAGCGCAGCGAAGGCCTCTGGCTGAGTGCTGCCGGGAAAGACCGCCTGATCGATGCCATGCTGGCGCACCTGGAGGCGCCCGCCGGCGGTCCGGGAACCCAATGGCGCCGTCGGGTGCTGATCGACCACCGGGCCCGCCAACTGGCGGCACTGCTGCTGGATGCCTCCTAACCAACACGACGAAAAATACCTGTACAACCAAGCCTATATGCGACTTACTTCTATCCTTTTTTATCTGTTGTTGCTGCCTGCGCCGGGCCTGTGGGCCCAGGACCCCGATATCGAAGCCAACGAACAATTGGCCGTGGAGGACTATTTCCGCAGCAGCGAACTGCCGGGCGAGCAGCCAGTCGGCCGCCGCCGGGGGCCGGGCAAACGGGTGAGCGTACCGGCTGGCGCTGCCCGCATCGGTTGCGTCTGCATGGACGAGAGCGCCAGCACAGCCCGCAGCATTGGCGCCTGTAGCGGCCACGGTGGCGTGCGCTACTGGCTCTACCGAACGCCAGCCGGCGACACCGTGCGCGTGCTGACAGCCCGGCACGAATTCCACCCCCACCCGCTCGACAGCCTGGAGCGCAGCGCACTGGCCCGGCCGCCGGAAAGCAAGCGGCGGCAAACCGGCATGGCCCCTGCCACGCCGACGGTGGTCGTCATTCAGCAAGCGCCGCCGGCAGCCAATCCGGCAGGCGATCCGGCACTCGATTGGTCTGATGCGCTGGGCATGGGCGCCGGCGGCGCTTTGTCGGTCCTTGCCTTGCGCCTGCTGTTGGCTTGGGCTGATACGCAAACCCCTGCTATCCGACATGCACTACATCATTTGTTACGACATCGAAAACGACCGCCTGCGCGAAAAAACCGCAAAGGCCCTGGCCCGACACGGCTGTAGCCGGGTTCAAAAATCGGTTTTTGTTGCCCCGGCTCTCCCCAAAAAACACCTTTTGCGCTTGCAGGCCGATCTGCAACGCCTGCTTGCCGGCCACCTGGCGCCCGGCGACAGTGTTTTGCTCGTGCCCCTCGGCGCCGAAGAAAGCGCCCAAATCTTGTGTTTTGGAGAAAACAATATACTTCCGTGTCTCGAAAAAAAACCGCTGAAAATTATACTGTAAACCTTATCTTTGTTGGGTAAGTGCTTGATTTGGCATAGTTAATGCATTACAAGTGCTACGCCTTCCAGACCGTATCCAGTTAAATGAGGATTGAAACCTATTTTTTGCTGTTTTTGGGGGTAAAAGTGTTAAGGCTTCCAGACCGTATCCAGTTAAATGAGGATTGAAACCATATGTACAACGTAACCAGATTCGTCGAGTTCACTACTTCCAGACCGTATCCAGTTAAATGAGGATTGAAACCCGTAAAGAAAACACCTTACTGGCTATAGAAGATGACTTCCAGACCGTATCCAGTTAAATGAGGATTGAAACATGCTACATTTACTTTAGAACTATTTATTCCTACACTTCCAGACCGTATCCAGTTAAATGAGGATTGAAACAATTGGTAAATATCAGCCAGGCCAAATTAAAAATAAACTTCCAGACCGTATCCAGTTAAATGAGGATTGAAACAATTCTCATCATTTGCAAATGATACATGTTTCTATCTTCCAGACCGTATCCAGTTAAATGAGGATTGAAACTGTGAAGTGCAGGTAGGCACGGTGAAAACGTTTGTCAAACTTCCAGACCGTATCCAGTTAAATGAGGATTGAAACCCGTGAAATAATAAACTCAAAGATTTTTATTTGTTTCTTCCAGACCGTATCCAGTTAAATGAGGATTGAAACCATTTTTTCTTTTCACCTAATCCCCCCGTTGCATAAGACTTCCAGACCGTATCCAGTTAAATGAGGATTGAAACAGTTGCTGCTCGATTTAGATCAACTTCTTCTGCGCCTCTTCCAGACCGTATCCAGTTAAATGAGGATTGAAACACATCGGGTCCAGATCGCGGATGCGATTGTAAATCACTTCCAGACCGTATCCAGTTAAATGAGGATTGAAACCCCGGAGAATGTTCCACCAGGCTTGGAATGGAGAACTTCCAGACCGTATCCAGTTAAATGAGGATTGAAACTTTAAGTTTATTTAATATATTTTCTAATCTTTTTATAACTTCCAGACCGTATCCAGTTAAATGAGGATTGAAACATGGCTCCCGGCACTAGCGCCACCACCGCCACGTCCGCTTTCCAGACCGTATCCAGTTAAATGAGGATTGAAACATGATTTTTGGCGCATTACTCAGGGCTATCTGTTGCCTTTCCAGACCGTATCCAGTTAAATGAGGATTGAAACGCATTTCCAGACACCCAAGCATTTCCAGACACCTGACTTTCCAGACCGTATCCAGTTAAATGAGGCTTGTCCCCCTTCCACAAAACCCATGCAGTACCTCCGCCTTTTCACCTGCGCCCTCCTATCAATACTCAGCCTGACCACGTCCGCCCAATCCGACGCCGCACACATCATTCATGCGGTAAACCACAGGATTGAAGGCGTGCAACAAGGGTACTATTCTATTGCCGGCTATTGGAAAGCAGCCACGAAGGACGACACCCTTTCGAATACCGGGCAAGTGTATTTTTTTCGCAACAGCCCTATCAACCCCGATGCTATCGCGCCATTCATTTTGGTCAAGGACGGCGAACTCCGGGAAGCCTTCGACGGGCAGCGCTATTATTATATTTCAGCCGCCAACAAGCACATCGGCGAGCAGGATCCCCAGCACCGGGGCGGTATTCATAAAATGATTGAAGGCGGCTATCGCAGCCGTTGGGCCTTCCAACCGTTTCTCAGACAAGGCAATGCAGCGCCTTTCGAGGTGCAAAAATTTGCCGCTGCGCGGGTCGATACATTTGTACAGGATGGGGCAACATACGCCCGAATAACGGTACTGGATTCCTTTGAAAACAAGCACCGGCTCAGCGCTTCCGATCCGGCTATGGTAGCCTGGACACAGGTATTTGAGGTTTCCTTAGGCGATTTTGTACTCCACCGCTGGGTACAAACCATGTTGTTCTGGTCCAAACCGCAATACCAGGAAATCAGGCTGTCGGCCATCGAAAACCTGCCGGATGGCCTGTCCTTTGAACGGGTGTTCAACAAAGATTCCTTGTTGAGCGCCGGTTACCAACTGAAGACTATCGTGCCAACGCCCAAAACGGAGCCCCACGTATCGTCGATCCGCATCGGCGATACGATCCCCAGCATGACGCTGCAAGGGCTGCACGGGGACACGCTGCAACTTGGCTTTCCTGCCGAAAAAGGCCTGCTGCTCCTAGATTTCTGGTACCGGGGCTGCGGGCCCTGTATCCTGGCAATGCCCGTTTTGGAACGTATCCATCAAAAATATTCGAACAACGGCGTGCGGGTATGCGGCCTGAACGGCCGGGATGCTGATTTCCCGGGCCTGGAGGCCTTTTTGAGGGAACGGACAGTTACGTACCCCACGTTTCTCGACCCCCATCAGGCGTTCACGAAACAACTGAATATCAAGGCCTTTCCTACCTTGTTGTGTATTGACCGCTCGTCCTGTAAAGTGCTGGATATCGTGGTCGGGCACGACCCGGATTTGGAAGCACGCCTTGGGCATTTATTGCAAAATGCAAGGCGTTAAAACCTGGGGCGCTCCCGGGCATAATTTCCACCAAACCCCTACCTTTCCCGCCTCTTTTCACCCGCAGCAAAGCAGGCATGAAATTCCGCATCAACGACTACGTCCGCGTCAAAGCCGGCGTTCTCCTCGAAGATACCAACGAGCCCATCCCCGGCTGGGTCGGCCGCGTGATGGAAGTAAACGACGACGGCTACCTCCTGATCGAACTCGACGCTTTTTCCCTCCGACAACTGCCGCCCCGCTACCTCCAGGAGTGCATCGAGGTGGCTGAGTCACCCACCGCCTACTACCTCCACCAAGACGACCTGGAGCCCGCCCACCGGCGCGATACGCCACAAGAACTGGCCGCCGCACAAGCCAACATCGAAGACCTGGTCTTTGGCGCCGATGAAGACGCTGAGCTCGAAGATGCCGCGCTCCAACAATGGATTCTCGCGTTCCTGGCCAGCCCGGAGTACGCCGCGTTGCCCGAGGATATACAAATCGACGCCGAAGACATCATCTCGACTTTCGGCGACTTCGGGTTCAACTACGGCTACGTGCAGCCGCCCGACTGGACGGCCGCCACCGTCCGGGAAATCCTGGTCGAGGTCCTGCCCCGCAAGGTGTCGGCCGATCAGGCCTATTTTGACCACATCGGCCCGGTACTGACCGCGTTTTTCGGGTTTCTGGCCGCACAGCAACTGCATCCCCAAGCCGCTGCGCTGCAAAAAGCCGTGCGCCAACACACCCCGGCCCTGCTCAAAAACGCCGCCAACCCCGCCTTTTGGGGCATGGCCAAAAGCATGATGCAGCAGGCCCTAAACGAGAGCCTCAACCCCGAAGAGCCCGGCGCCATAGAGCGGTATATTGCCAACTACAACGCCAGCCTCGACCAAAAGCCAAGCGGCAAACCCAATACTGCCCGGCCGGCCCGCGAGAATCCCTACAAACACCTCAGCCGCAACCAGCCCATCCGCGTGCGTTATGCCGATGGCAGCATCAAGGAGGGCAAGTTCAAGCGCCTGGAAGCAGATTTGCTGGCCGGGAAATGTACCTTGGTGCAGGAACCGCCGTTCGCCTGAGTGGGCGCTTGCGCATTCAGCCCTGCATCCATTTCCATCTCGGTCAAATATGCCTATCTTTGTTACCTGATCCGTCAACAACCAGTATGGCTACCGTTTTACATATCAACCTGGAGGCCCTGAACGAGGCAATGGTCCAGGATCTAAAGAACCAGTTCGGGCCGGCAGAACTAGAAATTAAGGTTTCTGACAAACCCGATGCCTGGTTGACTGAAGATGAGTTTTGGCAAATCATTGCGTTGTTGGATTGGTCCAAAACCGGCGACGACGATGCCGTGATCGCCCCGGCAGTAGCAGCCCTGGCCGCTCTGGCCGTGGGCAACATTCACCAATTTGAAGATATTTTGTCCAAAAAACTTTGGCTGCTCGATACCCGCGCACACGCCCATGCGTCGCTGCGGGATCGTCCCGAAGCCCCTTTGTCCGCCGACTATTTTCTCTATGACCGTTGCGCCGTGGTGGCCAACGGTAAGGCGTTTTATGAAAATGTAGTGCAAAACCCGGAGCAAATGCCTGCAGGCGTTTCTTTCGCCCGGCTTTTGTCGGTAGCGTCCAAAGCCTACATGCTAAAGACCGGCAAGGCGTTTGTACATATTCCAGCCTACAACTACGAAACCTATCAGAACGAAGCCGGCTGGCCTGAATAATGTATGCCCCACGGAAATTCACATCAAAACAAACCCCAAGAAAATCAATCCCTTTCGCCTGTGCATATTGTTACACTGGAACCGCTTCAGCCTCCTGGCCTCGGAGAGGCCAGCGGAGGGAACACCGGCCTCGGAGAGGCCTAACGTTTGTAGGCACATAAAGCAGGTAGTACCCGAGCGAGAAGAGCCGCGCCATATAATTCTCGCGGCTCTGCTCGCCGAAAAAAGCATGTTACGCAGCTGGCTACCAACCTTAGGCCTCTCCGAGGCCAGCGTAGGGAACGCCTTTATAAAAATTTCGCAGCACCTGACGTTTCCACCAAATGCAGCGAAAAGCCAGCATTTGGACCGAAAAAACAAGGTATATTGGCCTTGTTTGCCAACACCCTTTTACATTTTGAGTCTTACATTTTACATTTTGCCTTACATTGCCATCCACCGCTCACTTTCAAAACCTCCCGGCCGTCGTTTGCCAACAACTCGCTACCGCCCGGCAGCGGCTCCGCATTGCGGTGTGCTGGTTTTCGCACCGCGAAATATTTGACCTGCTGCTGCAACAACTGCGGGCGGGCATCCCCGTCGAACTCATCCTGGAATACGATGCCCAAAACATCCGACCCCAGGGCTTGCCGTTTCAACGATTTCTGCAACTCGGCGGCCAACTCTACGCCTACCGCGACACGGCGCTGATGCACCACAAATTCGCCCTGATCGACGAGCACAGCCTCCTGAGCGGCTCGTTCAACTGGACCTACTCGGCCAATGCCGAAAACCTGCTGCTCGTGCAGGACCCCGAGGTGCTGGCCGCCTTCCGGGACGAATTTTACCGCCTGAAAGGCTTATCCCTGCCCATCCGGAAAATCCGCCCCGCCGAGGTCAAACCCCTTCCCGGGCTCCCTTTTTTGCAACAGCCCGCCGTGCAACTCGCCGACCTGCGCCGCCAGATCAGCGCCGGCGCCAGCGTCTGGTGGCTGCGCATGGGCCGGCAGCCCGGTACCTGGGCCGAACACTTCCGGGCACAACGGCTGCCCTTCGACCCAACCGGTATATTGCAGCCCTATTGGACCGCCTGCGGCGTGTGGGACGAAGCATTGTTCGACGAGCTGTGGCCGGCGCTTCAGGCGGCCGGCCGGGCAGCCCAGCGGCATGGCGCCCGCCAACTGGCCCGCCGGATGCGCGTGGGCGACCTGGTGCTGGCCCTGAGCAGCCGGCAAACGATAGCCGCGCTGGGACTGGTCCAATCCGACCCGAAGCCTTTTGCGGTAGCGGAGTACTCTTCTTACCGGGAGCTGCAATGGCTGCGGGTCTTCCCCGAAGCGCCGGTGGCGCTGCCCAGGCCGGTGTCGGCAGGCCCGGCGGGGCGCTTGCGGAGCTCGGGCTTGCAGGTGGTGCAGGAAATTTGGGAGAGGTAGTAAGCCGTATACAAGTACAACTACCCAACCGTGGCCTTATTCAAAAACCACGTTCAAAATACGGCAGCCAAAAACAAAGGCTGTGCAGAAGACCCGCTACCCGGAACTCCCACCAGTCACTACGTGTTGTCATTGCAAAAAATCCGGATTGGCAGATGCCCCGCGTCTATTCGTCTAATTATTCGACAGTGGAGACGGGCGGCGCCACAATTTTCCATGTAAAACGAAACGCCATGCAAGCAACAACAAACCAAGCGCCAAGCCCCCAAAACAGAACCTGGTTGTATATGCTCTTGACCGGGATACTTCTAATTTTGATGATGCTTTCTTATAAAGTTTGCATTTCGGAAGAGTATAAATTTGCCGGTTCATTCACTGTGCCGGATCCCAAAACCGGAAAATCCACAGAGGTGAAATTTGAAGCGGAAGGAAAGGATGTCCCGTATTATCAAAAACAATTGTCGGAACGGGAAGAAAATTTTCGACAAGATATCAGCCTCCTGGAGAACCTGAAACGGCAAACTGAAAAGAATACTGCGCTGGAAAGAAAAATAGACAGCCTGATTGTACTTCGCAGGGACGATATTCAAGAAGCCAAATCCATCCTGGTTTTGTTTGCCTCCTTCAAAGAACTCAGCAAGCAGGAAAAAAACCAGCTCTTTATCAGAACGTTTCGGTTTTTGTCGCACGAGACCAATACAGACTTGGATATCAAATACGCGGATGTGATTAAAGATATAATGGACGATGAACGGTATGACACCCTGAAAGAAAATTACAACGAACTACTGGCGGAAAATGAACGGCTCAAACAAGAAAATCAGGTATTGAAGGATCGAATTGCGCGTCTATCCGCCGATTATAAAGATCAGGCCAGCCGTTTGGCAAAAATGGCCGAATCAAACGAAGACCTAAAGCGGATTATCGAAAACCAACAGGTGGCTATGGATAAACTACAAGCCCAACTGGAGCGGTTTTCCAACACAGATCCTGAAAAATATGCAGAAGAAATAAAAAAACTCCGGGAGGCTATCGCGAAAGGCGAAACGGAAATGGGTGAGTTGCTGGCCGCCAATGAAGCCCTCAAAAAAGAGACCGAAAAAAATACGCGCGTCTCGATTGACGAGACCTGGTTTGGTGCGCCCGAGGCAGCAAGTTTTAACAAAGACGATGCCGTCAACCTAAAACAGGTAGATAAACTAAAATTGAGGTTTAAGTTAAGAGGCGAACCCAAGTATAGCGGCCCATCGACACAAAAATTGAGAATCGTATTCCAATTCCCGCTGGAAAGCAAAACTGCTCAGGATCAAGTTGTTCGCGATGTAGAGGTCGCAGTCGGTTCTTTTAAAGAGATAACTGTTGACACCCCACCCGATAAATCGAAAGGCGTCTATTCGGCCCAGATTTTTTTACTTTCATTCAGCGACCGCATACCTATTGAAACCTTGTATTTAGGGGCTCGTAAAAAACGGGACAAGGCAATGGAATGGCACTAAGTTTCGTAATCCCAATTTTAGCGGCTACCAGCAGAGAACACCTGGCCTCGGAGAGGCCAAACGTTGGTAGGCACATAAAACAGGTAGTACCAGAGCGAGAAGAGCCGCGCCATATAATTCTCGCGGCTCTTCTCGCCGAAAAAAGCATGTTACGCAGCTGGCTACCAACCTTAGGCCTCTACGAGGCCAGCGGAGGAAACACCGGCTGTCTGCTTAGCCGCTGCTTCGATACTCGTGCCAACCTTGGGCCTCTCCGAGGCCTGGGCGGCTGCCTCCGGCTAAAGAATCCGGCAAAGCCCCGCCAAGGCGCCCCATGAACGATTTTTGTTCCCCTGGCGTTATCCTTCCTTCAACCTTGGCTTTTCCCCCACCGTTCCAAAAAAACACCCATGCCCAGCACCTACGCCGAACAACTCCGCTTCATCTTCGACCGGCCCCTCACCCAACCTGCCTGGTACGATACTGCCCGACCCGAGGAAGAAGATCCCTTCGCCGAGGGCCCCTTGGCCGCTTTTGAATATATCGAACGGCTCTGCCTGCAGCCGAAAACCGATCTGGCGCCCTACTCCGACGAGCAGATCGCCCAGGGCCTGGATTTCATTTTCAACAACTGCTTTTCCAACCTGAGCATCGATTTCAAAGAGGCGCCCGTGCCGCCCGCCCGCCGGGAGCAAGCCCTGCGCAAGCTGTTTGTTTTGTTTCGCGACGTGTTCCAGCCCCGCTGCCTGCCCGAGCCCTCGGCCGGCTCAGCCCAGCGGGTGTCGGCGCTCAATTCGGTGTGCTACATGTTCTGGGATGTTTGCCCCTTGTCGACCTGGCTGTCGTTCGACAATACGCAGGAACTATCCTTGTCGTTCCTGGGCGATGTGCTGGACACCGACATCGGCGCCAATCTGCCCGAAGAAGTCAAAGCCATGCTCCGCCAGCAAATTGCCGGCCTCGGCGATCGGAAAAAATCAGCGGAAGAAATCGTCGGCGATGTCCGGCAACAATACGCCAACCTGGACGCCAACACCAAGGCCTGCTACCAGGCCATCGCCTACGTGATGGAACAATGCCTGGCGCTCGACAACCCCGCCTGTGTGGAAAGCGGCCTGCACGGACTGGGGCATATGATGCCCTTTTTGCCCGAACTGGCCGGCCCCAAAATCGACCGCTACCTGCAACGCAAACCCAAGGGCCACCCGGCCCTGCTCCGCTACGCACAAGCCGCCCGCAGCGGCATGATCCAATAACCGTTCTCCCCCACCCTTTTTCACCTCGAACCTTGAACATCTTTCCGATTCTTCTGGCCGCCTTTTTTGCCCTGCTCAGCACCTACATCGCCCTGGGCGGCATCTGGCAAGTATGGCGCAGCCTGAGCCTGTACCGCAGCGGCTACCGCACCACGGGCACCGTGACCCACATCAAAACCGAACTCCGGTACCGCAAAGGACGGGCCTACACCTCGTACACCGCCGTCATTTCGTTCGAAACGGCCGGCTTCGGACAGCAACACCTCGAATACGCCAACCCGCTGGGCAGCAATTCGTTTGCCGTTGGCGACCGCCTGACGATCTGGTACGACGTGCACCAGCCCAGCCGGAACACCCTCGGCGGACGGTATTTTTGGCAGGACCTGGCCTCCTTTATCGTGTTTGCGGTGTGCTTCGGGCTGCCGGGTTGGACGCTGCTGATCCATGTGGCAAAGCCATATTTTTTTGGTTAAGGGCAAGGAAGTTAAATGTTATAATTTTCCTATTTATCTTAGGTCCCGATTTTGGCAAATTGCCATTGTTCCAATACCTAAACCCTGCCGCCCAGGCGGCAACCAACGACCAAATCCATGGCTGAATCTTCCAAACCACCCGCCGCCATTCCGCCTGGCCACTCGGCCCTGCTCGACAGCACCCAACAACCTGGCAAAAAAGTGTTGCTGTTTATACTCATCGCGATGGTGAGTTACAGCGCATTTAATTTTTTGATTTTAGATCATTTAAAAACTCGGACCGGTGATCTGCCGGTGGTCCGCTGCCAAGACCCGAAGGTGTATTTTCAAGTCAAAAGCAACAATGGCCAACAACTCGACACCCTGGTGCTGGGGCCCCAATTCAAATCGGTGGGCGCCATCCCCCAGCAACGGCTGTACCTGAGCGAGCACCCCAAATTTGTGTACTGGTATTTCAGCAATTCCCTGCTGACGGCGCTGTCGCTGGCCTTGTTTCTGCCGGTTTTGTTTTCCATTCTCAGTTGGCGCCGCCGCTTGCAAGCGAGTAGCCAGCGCAGTTTTTGGTGGGTAGTGGCCTGTTGGGGCTTGTTTGCCCTGGCCTTTTTGTTAGCCGAACGGCTTGGTACGCAGCAGCATAAATACCCGTTGTTCATTTCAGATCTGATGCAAACCTTTAGCCTGATCTTTGGCGATAGTAGTCAATGGCTACTCCCGCTCATGACTGTTCCGGTAGAAACCACGGGGCTGCTGGCCATCCTGGGCATCGGCACGCTGGTGCTCATCGCCAACGACTGGAACTGGTCCGGCGACAGTGCGGAGCACCTGAAAGCCTCCGCCAGCGCCTTGCTGAGCATTCGGGAGCAATTTCGCTGGTACGTGTACATCATCAGCGGCTTTATCCTCTGGGGCTCCCTGAATACCGGCATGCTGCGCGATTTCTTTGACCACCTGCTCGGGAAAGACCTGAGTTACTTGTTCCCCATCGATTTTATCTGGGCTTACGGCCTCAAATTTTCCTGTATTCTGGCACTCGTCTATTTGCCGGTGTTTTACTACCTGGAGGAAATCGAAAAACGCCTCCTGCAACGCATCAACAGCAACCCCGGCGCCAAAGCAGCATTGTCCGACGAAACCAGTATCCTGGCAAAAGACAACCAATTCTGGAAAAACCTGAAAATCATACTGGCCACCCTCGCGCCCCTAATCGGCCCCCTCGGCAAGGCCCTGCTGGACTTCATCATGGAATTAGGTTAGAAGGTTGGATGGTTGGATGGTTAGATGGTTAGATGGTTAGATGGTTAGATGGTTAGATGGTTGGAGGGTTGGAGGGTTGGAAGGTTTTGCCGCCAACAGCAACGGCGGAGCGAAGGCATGCCAAGGTCATGAATGTTTTGGCGGGACGCAATAACTATTCAACCCTCTAACCCATCCACCCCCATAGCCATCAACTTAAGGTTTACTTACTTCGACATTC
>JADLDL010000206.1 GCA_020846655.1 Saprospiraceae bacterium
GAAAAACATTTCTGATTTCCTCAAGGGGGGGGGGGCTGATTTGCCTTACTTTCCTATCCATTTCCCTTCCTGATCAATCATCCTTTTTTACGGAGTATAGCCCAAATCAAATACAATTCGATTCAAGCAGTTGGGCGCAATACCAAGCCCTTCTGGATACGACATACAGTAAATCTGTAAAAATCGTATCTGTTGATGACTTGAGAAGTACCCAATCGTCAGGCATTTTAGTGTTTCAATTACCAGGAAGTACCGATACCCTGGTCGCTGAAGCCAATTCGGTAGATGAAAATGAACGGGTCCAGTTTTCCTGGTGGGGGCAATTACAAAATTATCAGGGTTATGTATATTTCAACATATCCGATGGCCTAACGTCGGGCTATATTACTAAGGGTAAAGAATTCTACGAAATACTTCCATTCGATAGCCTGCACCAGTTTTTTGTGCAACGCAACCGGGCAATTGGATTGGAAGGCTGCGGTATCGCTCCGGATACGAACCCGCCCCCGGACAGCACCGGACCAGATCCCAACCAGTGCGATTATGATCCGGACTACAATACCTGCCCAGCGCTGATTTCAGTGTTGGTCATTGCTGATGAAGGTGGTCAGCAGTTTACCCAAAATATTTGGGGAGGTTTGGGCTTTATGGTACGGCTTGGTGAAGCCATGACGAATCAAGCATTTTACAACAGCGATATTCCCAACAAAGAAGTTCGGGTGAGCTACATCTTGAAAAATGGCTTTAGTTTCAACCCTAACTTCAATTTCCTTTTAGATTTAGAAGAACTTAGAACCTGGTCCAGCGCAGAACGTGCTGCGCATAAGGCCGATATCGTAGTTTTATTGACCGGCGAACACTATCCCACAGCAGGAGGGATAGCTACCCTTGATGGCGCCCCGGCTCCCGACAAGGCTTTTGCCATCATCGAAGCCGATGATTTCATCTCTCAAGCCGCTTTTCCGCACGAATTGGGGCATCTGTTTGGCTGCCGCCACAATTGGAGCGTAAACCTGGGGAACGACAACACGGAAGTGTGCGCGCATGCCTTTCGGCATTACACGCTTGGGCCTCCACCCCATGAATGGGAGCTCCCAACGGCGAGCTCCTGGCGCACTATTGTTGGGGTGCCCATTCCTGATGAGACGTATATTGAAATAGGTGAAGACGTGTACCAATGGAATGAAGAAGGCTTCATTATGCACTATTCCAACCCTGCCGTGAAGTATTATGGCACTCCAACCGGCAGAAGTACCGGCTACATAGCCAACAATGCCCAACAAATCCGCAACACCGGATGTTCGGTAGCCGAACATTTTCCCAGCCAGGAATTAGCGGCGTTTATCCGGTATAGCCCGACGGGGTGTTCCCCCAATAAAACCTTTTCAGTTGATATTATTGAGCCGGAGACCGGGCTTCCCGGCGTGCCCCCTTACACGGTGGAATGGTATTGGAACCGTTCGGGCATTTTCGATTACCCCGACCCATCAACGGCCTTGCTAGGTACCGGAGCAAGCATCTCCCTTACTGCACATCCGGCATGCCCGCAGTATTGGGTGAAATGTATTGTTCGTTCTTCCGACTGGGTTACGGTGAGCCGGATCATCAAGGTTAATCTAGGGAGGGATTGCGAGTGCGAAGTCGATGCGCCGCCGATTCCGGATGATCGCGGACAGGCCCTGTTGGAAAAAAACATCATGGAAGTTTACCCTAATCCAACGGCTGATGGAAGGATAAATGTCAGGTTATCGGGTTACACAGGTCCAGTCCGTTTCGAGTTGTTTGATATACACGGCCGCGTCGTTTTCAGCGGCGCAGGCTCTATAGAGGCTGGCATGCCTCTTCCGCTTGGTCTCCCAACCTTACCCGCAGGCGTATATGCTCTCCGGTTGTTGGAAGCAGCAGACATACCCTTCTCACACACAATTGTTCTAACCCCAAAATCAAACTAAATATGAGCCGCTTTCTCTTCTCTTCGCTACTGTTGTTTCTGCTTTTTTCCTGCAAAAAAGATCCGACTATTGTTGATCCGATAGACCCCACTCCGAAGGATACCTCAACCCAACATGTTATCGCTTTAGGCAAATCATTTGTGAAAAAGAATGATCAGGCTTGGAACGTACTACTGAGGGCTAATCTTTACAGTTACCAACCGCAGTCTTTTGGTCTCAAAGCCAATGTCTACTATGCTAACGGGGTAAGAGAGTCTGTTTATTTTTCTGATATTCCATGTGTTGCCGGGAGCTATACTTTTGAAAAGGATCAAAACTCAAATTGGGCTAACTCCATACCGCAGGCTAGTCTTGAATGGGTTTTGGATGGTGATCAGTCATTGGGAGGACTTAATGTAGATACTTCCAGAGCAGGTAATTTTATCGAAGTCATTCGCTACGACTCTATTCAAAAAACGGTAGAGGGACGTTTTGAGGTGTATCTAATCAACTACGGTTCGCCCAACAACACCATTTTTGATCTGCCCGACAGCCTTCGGTTCACAGAAGGTAAATTCCACTTGAAACTGGAAAACTAAAGCCCCCTGTGCGCCCGCATTTTTTTGAACCACTAAGAGCACTAAGGACACTAAGGTTTTCTAAGTGTCCTTAGTGCTCTTAGTGGTTCAAAAAATCAATGCTTCTTCTCCCCCCGGAAATTCTTTTCCCCGGCCGGCACCTCCAGTTCCAGGTGGTTCGTCGCCGGCGGCACCGGGCAGTTGAACCCATCGCTAAAGGCGCACCAGGGGTTGTAGGCTTTGTTGAAATCGAGGTCCAGCGCGCCCTCATCAGCGATGTCGCCGATCCTGAAATCGAGATAGCGCCCCCCGCCGTAGGTCGAGTCGCCGTTCGTGTGGTCTTTGAAGGGCAGAAACAGGTGGTCTTTGTATTCCTCCTGCGCCATCAGGCCGAGGTTTTGATAAATCGCCAGGGTATGTGCCTGCCCAGCCACCCTGAAATGCACGAGGCCGTATTGCACAAACTGTTTTTTGCGCCCACTGTAGGTGGGCATATCGAAGGGCTGCGCCTCCGGCGTGCGCTCCACGTGGGCTTTGCAGCGCCAGGCCGGGTTGGGCGCATAAAAATCGAGCAGGGCGGTGTCCTGTGCGCGCAGCGGTGAGCGCGGCTCGGTCAGGAATTCCTGTTTGTAGTGGGCGCGGTGCGCGGCGATACGGGCCTGGTAGGCGGTGTCCGGCGTTTGGGCCAGGCCCAACACACTGAACAACAACCCAAACGAGAGACTGGCAACTGCTTTCATAATCGAAGGTAGGTTGGACAAAAAAATCCGGCTCACAACAGGCTTTCCAGATAGTGTTCCCGGATGCCGAAGCCGGTTTTGAGCGCGGCCACTTTGTTCAGCGCCTCCTGCCGGCGCGCTTCGGCCGCGCGGGGTTGTTGCACGGCGGTGATCATGACGTTTTTGGCGGTGTGCTCGGTCGAAACAAACTCAAATACGCTGGTTTTGTATCCGTTGGCTTCGAGCAGGAGGGCCCGGATGCCGTCGGTCACGATCTCGGCCTGCCGTTCTTCGAGGATGCCGTGGCGCAGGATAGGGGCCAGTTCGTTGTGGGTCTCCATGTCGCGGCGGATTTGCTTGTGGCAGCAGGGCGCCACCACCACGATGCCGGCCTGGCTGCGGATGCCCTTGGCGAGGGCCAGGTCGGTGGCCGTGTCGCAGGCGTGCAGGGCGATGAGCAGGTCGAGGCGCTCAGGCTGGTAGTGGTTGATATCGGCGGCTACGAAGTGCAGGCCCGTAAAACCGGCGGTGTTGGCCGTTTGGTTGCAAAAATCCACCAGGTGCTGGCGCAGTTCGATGCCGGTGACCTGCACCGACAGGCCCAGGTGCCCGCTCAGGAAATCGTAGAGGGCAAAGGTCAGGTAGCCTTTTCCGCTGCCCATGTCGGCAATGTGGGCGCCCGGCGGCAGCGGGTGTGCGCGCAGCAGGCTGTCGATAATTTCCAGGAATTTATTGATCTGTTTCCACTTGTCCTGTGCGGTGGGCAGCACCTCGCCTTTTTTGCTGGTGATGCCCAGGGGCTGCAGCCAGGGGGCGGCGGGGTCGAGCAGCCGGTGTTTTTCGCGGTTGTGGCTCAGGTCAGGCGGGGCGGTGTGGGCTGGTTTTTTGGGTAAAAATGTTGCGTTGCCTTTTTTATCGAGGGCAAACGAGGCGTCGGTTTCGGTGCTGAACAATTCGGCGTTCAGGAACACCGGACCGAGAAGTTGCCGGAGTTGCTGAGCGGCTTCTTCCTGAGTAAAATTTTTGACCTCGTCGCGGGTGGTATAGCGGTAGGTGAAGGCCAGGCGCGGGCCGGCTTTCAGTTGCACCGGGCGCAGGTACAGGTTGCGCAGGCCTTCGGGGGCGGCTGAAGTGGGTTTGCTCAGGGTGCATTTCAGGAAATGCCCGGCGGCGCAGGTGCTTTGAAAAACTTGGATAAATTGCGATAGGGCCATAAGAA
Organism: Saprospiraceae bacterium; assembly: GCA_020846655.1. GTDB lineage: Bacteria > Bacteroidota > Bacteroidia > Chitinophagales > Saprospiraceae > M3007. The sequence goes on from JADLDL010000206.1 coordinate 4,448, forward strand.
TCGCCCCCTTGGGGGATAAAGTAGTGCCGGTGGCCGGTTACAGGTGAGCACTGCGGCCGCGTTTGGCGGCGCGGCGGCGCAGTTCGTCTTCGATGGTGCGCAGGGTGTATTCGAGTTCGCCGCGGCTGTCAAATTTGCGGTTGAGGTACCAAACCCCTGCGATAAAGCCGCTCAGGGCGAGACTCATGACGGCAAACGCCAGGCGGGCCAACAAACCCCAACCCGCCCAGGCCATCGCGCCGCCCAGCAACATCCAGCCTGCTGCTGTGGCGCCCACGAGCAGGTTGAGCCGCCGCCAGCGGTCAAACTGTGCCAGGCGCCACTGCATCCGGTCGCGCAGTTCGATCAGGTGTTCCACACAAAACTCCTCAGGCCCCAGGTCGGCGAGCAACCGGAAATCGTCGTTGGCTTCGCGCTCCAGGCGCTCGATCGATGTATCCTCAGGTTTGCGGAACAGCATGATGTGATGGTTGCGAAAGTTTTTTCAAGTAAACGTACAACAGGTATAAAAGGTTGGTACGGTCAATTCACTTTCGAGGTTGCGTAGACCTGCAAAATTGGTCACGCAAAATAAACTTATTTTTTTCATGCTCTTTTACCCGGCAGGCTATTTTTGAGCAATTTTTTGGCAAAAAAGTGGAGAAGAGCACTGCTTTTGCCGCGCCAGCCCTCATTTTTACCCGCACAACCCACCGTTCCCGACGCAATGCACGACCGAACGGCTTCTGACATCGTGTTTTCACGTTCACCAACTCAGCAATCCGCTATGCAAAAACACTTAGCCCTCCTCCTGTTCGCTTTGTTTTGCGCCGCCCTCAGCGCTCCGGCACAAAACCAGCTGTTCCGGCAGCCCGATGTATCGGCCACGCACATCACTTTTGTGTACGGCGACGATATCTGGATCGTGCCCAAACAAGGCGGCACCGCTACCCGCCTTAGTTCGCCCGCCGGCAGCGAAGTTTTTCCCCGCTTTTCACCCGATGGCGCCACCATCGCCTTCTCCGGCAATTACGACGGTAACCTCGATATCTACACCCTGCCGATCAGCGGCGGCATTCCGCAGCGCCTGACCCACCACGGTATGGCAGACATGCTCCAGGACTGGTTTCCTGACGGGAAAAATCTGCTCTTCACGTCGAGCCGGAACAGCGGCAAACAGCGGTTCTCACAGTTCTACAAACTCCCCGCCACCGGCGGTCTACCCGAAAAAATGCCGCCAGCCTTTGGCGAATTCGCTTGTTTTTCGTCCGATGGAAAACAACTCGCCTTTGTGCTCAAATCGCAGGCCTGGCGCACCTGGAAACGCTACCGGGGCGGCACGGCAGCCGATATTTTTACCTTCAACCTGGCCTCGCTAGCCTCTGAAAACGTTACGCAAAATGCCGCCAACGACGAATTCCCGATGTGGCATGGCAATCTCCTGTACTACCTTTCCGATGCCGGCCCTGAGCAGCGCTACAACATTTGGTCGTATGACCTGCGTTCGAAAAAACGCAAGCAAATCACCCATTTCAAAGAATACGATGCCGCCTTCCCCGCGCTCGGCCCCCAGGACATCGTGCTGACGGCCGGCGGCACCATGTACCTGCTGAACTTATCGGACGAAACCCTGTCGGAAGTCAACATCCAGGTGGTCGACGATTTCGCTGCCGTCAAACCGAGGGTCGAAAACGTGCGGCGTTTTGCGCGCTACTACAGCCTCGCGCCCGACGGCAACCGCCTGCTGGTGGAAGCCCGGGGCGAAATTTTTAATGTGCCGGCCGAAAAAGGCTTTACCACCAACCTGTCGCAAAGCAGCGGATCGGCCGAACGTTTCCCTGCCTGGTCGCCCGATGGGCGGTATGCCGCCTGGTGGTCCGATCAAAACGGCGAATACCAACTCGTGCTGCAAGACCTGACGCAGCCCCGGCGCAGCGAAACCCTCACGAGTTTTTCGAGCGGGTTCCGCTACCAGCTCTACTGGTCGCCCGACAGCAAAAAACTGGCTTTTATTGATCAGGCGATGAAAATTCAGGTGTACGACCGGGATACCAAAACTACCCGTCTGGTCGATCAGGCGCAGGATTTGTTTGAAGGCGGCTTGCAGGGCTTCCAGGTGTCCTGGTCTTCCGACAGCCGCTGGATGGCCTACGAAAAAAGCGGAAACAACGGCCACCAGGCTATTTATATTTATGATGCCCAAACCCAACAAAGCCGGCAAGTGACGTCCGGTTTTTATGCAGACTACCAACCCACCTTTGACCGGGACGGCCGGTATTTGTTTTTCATCACCAACCGCCAGTTCGCTCCCACCTACAGCGAGTTTGACAATTCGTTTATTTATCGAAAATCCAGCCTGATCGCCGCCGTTTCTTTGCAAAAAGACAGTTTGTCGCCGCTCTATGCTCAAAACGACACCGTGGCGCTCAAACTGGACACACCGGAGAAAAAAGCCGGCACAGCAGAGAAAAAAGACTCCACAGCAGCCAAACCCAAGCCCGTGCGCATTGATTTTGAAGGCTTGGAAAGCCGGGTGGTGATTCTGCCGCTGCCGGCGGGCAATTACACAGGCCTCGCCGTGAGCCAGCGCAAACTCTTGTTCCTCACCTTTCCGGAGCCCCAAGCGGACGACGACGACGGACAGGGCCAAGCCCTCACACTCCGGTTTTTTGACCTGGATACCCGGGAGGCCAAAACGATCATTGCGGATGTTGACGGCTACGAATTGTCGGCCGATGGCCGCAAAATTTTAGTCCTTAAAAAAGAAAAACTATCCGTCATCAAACCGGAGCCGGAGCAGAAAACAGAGAAGCAAGTGCCACTGGACAAACTGGAAATGCAACTGGTGCCCCGCGACGAATGGCAACAGATATTCACCGATGTGTGGCGGCTGGAGCGCGATTATTTTTACGACGCCTCGATGCACGGCGTCGATTGGCCGGCAATGCGCCAACGCTACGGCGCCCTGGTGCCAAAAGCCGCCAGCCGTACTGACCTGAATTTTCTGATTGGCGAACTAATCGGCGAACTCAACGCGTCGCACACCTACCGTGGTGGTGGCGACATCGAAGCCGCCAGGCAAAAAGGAACGGGCTACCTCGGTATCGATTGGGCGCTGGAAAACGGCTATTTTCGAATTAAAAAAATCATTCGCGGCGCCCCCTGGGATACCGAAGTGCGTTCGCCCTTGGACGAGCCCGGCCTGCGTGTCCAGGAAGGGCAGTATATCCTGGCCGTCAATGGCCAAGCCCTGAACCCCCAAACCGACCCCTGGGCTGCTTTCGAAGACCTGGCCGGCACAACCGTTCAACTCACTGTGAATACCCAACCCGGCTGGACCGGCGCCCGCCAGGTAGCGGTCACCACCCTCAGCGACGAAACCCGCCTGCGCAACCTGGCTTGGATCGAAGAAAACCGCCGCCGGGTAGACCAGGCGTCTGGTGGCAAAATTGGCTATATCTACGTGCCCAGCACCGGTATCGACGGGCAAAATGAACTGGTTCGGATGTTTTATGCACAGTGGGACAAGGAAGGCTTGGTCATCGACGAGCGTTTCAACAACGGCGGACAAATCCCCGACCGTTTTATTGAACTGCTGAATCGCAAACCCCTCGCATTTTGGGCAGTGCGCGACGGCAAAACCTGGCAATGGCCGCCGGTGGCGAATTTTGGCGCCAAAGCCATGCTCATCAACGGCTGGAGCGGCTCGGGTGGTGACGCTTTCCCGGATTACTTCCGGAAAGCCGGCCTCGGCCCTCTGATCGGCACCCGTACCTGGGGTGGCCTGATCGGGATCAGCGGCGCACCGGGCCTCATCGACGGCGGCGGCGTGACCGTGCCCACCTTCCGGATGTACAACCCCGATGGCACTTGGTTCAAGGAAGGCTACGGCGTGGACCCCGATATTGAAGTGCCGGAAGACCCTACGGCCTTGGCCAAAGGCCAGGACCCACAGCTCGACCGCGCGATCCAGGAAGTCATGTTGGCCATTAATAAGGCAAAACCAGCCATGCCGCCCCGCCCGGCAAAGGAAAACCGCCAGTAACGGAAACAGTGCGTTGGCAATATGCCGCTTGGTATGTTGCCAACGCCCCCCCCCTACGGCTGCGCCGCCGCTACCTCTTCCCGCTCAAAATTGAATTTGTACCCGATGCGCTGGTTCTCGTCGGGCCGGTCGTCGTCGTAGTCTTCCCATTGGATGACTTCGCTGATGAACGTTTCGAGGTGGCGGATGAAATACGGCTCTTTCAACTCTTCCGGCCGGTAAATGGCGATGGTTTTGGGCGGCTGCGGCTGCCCGTATTTCTCGATGTAGGGATAGTTGATCACCACGAGGATCTTGCCGTTGAACAATTGCTGGTACACCAGCGAGCCGTTTTGTTTGATCAGGTCGCGGTGCAGGCCCTCGCCCACCGGCTCACCCAACCCGCGTTTGGTGCTGCCCAGCGAGAGCACTACGGCTTCCAGGTTCTGGATATCGGCCCGCGTGTCGACGCTGCAGGGCAAGTTGGCGAGCGCAGCCGCTTTGGTCAGCAGCTCAGTGATGTCCTGTTTGACGTGCTCGTGCCACACGGCGCGGTAGTGGCTGTTGTTGGTCAACACCTCCTGGTATTGCGCTACTTTGCGCTGGAAATTCTGGTAATCCTGTTCGGTAAAGGTCATGGTTGGGCTTTTTTATGTAAAAAAATGGGCAACACCGCCGGCTGAACGACAGCCCCCGCAAGGTAAATCTTTGACCGAAACCGGGCAACCGCAGCACTAGCCCCGCAGCAGCATTTCCAACACCGCCTGCGCCGCCCAAACGCGGTTGCCGGCCTGCTGCACCACGGCGCTCTGTGGCCCGTTGAGCACGGCGGCCGGCAACTCCAGATCGCGGCGCACGGGCAGGCAATGCAGCACCCGGGCCTGACGGGTGCGGGCCAGTTTGTCGGGCGTGAGCAGCCACGAGGGGTCGGTGCAGCGCAAGGCCCCGTACGGATCGGTGGCGCTCCAGTTTTTGACGTACACAAAATCGGCGTCCTCCAGCGCCTCCGCCTGGTCGTAGGTGACATGGGCGCCCCGGGTGAATTGCTCGTCCAGGGCATAACCCTCGGGCTGAGCAATCACCAGATCGGCTTCGCCCCAGGCGGTCACCCACTGGGCAAACGAATTGGCCACACAGTGCGGCAGGGGTTTAATGTGGGGCGCCCAGCTTAGGGCAATGCGCGGCCGCCGGGCAGGGCGGAGTTCCTGGATGGTGAGCAGGTCGGCGAGGCTCTGCAAGGGGTGCAGCGTGGCGCTTTCCAGGCTCAACAACGGCAGGCCCGATAGTTGGACAAACTGGTTCAGGATCGACTCGCGGTGGTCCTCTTCCTTCGTTTGCAAAGCCGGAAAACTGCGCAAGCCCAGGATGTCAAAATACTGCCCCAGCACGGGCGCCGCCTCGCGGATATGCTCCACCCGCGTGCCGTCCATCACCACACCGTCTTCAAATTCCATCGCCCAACCTTCGGTGGCAGCGTTGAACACCACCACCTCCATGCCCAGGTGCCGCGCGGCAATCTGGCTGCTGATGCGCGTGCGGGTGCTGGGGTTCAGGAAAACCAGGCCCAGGGTTTTGCCCAGGCCCAGGTCGGCGCATTGGCGCGGATTGGCTTTGAAGGCCTGCGCGCGGGCCAGCAGGGCCGGCAGATCAGGTACGTCGTGTACGGAGCGAAAATGTAGCATGGGTACTGTTTTAAATCGTGGCGATAGCCTGATCCAGGTGTTCCAAAAATTCGTCGGCCTCGGCCCGGCTCAGGGCCAGCGAGGGCAACAGGCGGATCACGCCGCCTTTGGCTTCGCCGGTAAAAATCCGGTGCTGAAACAACAGGTTTTTGCGCAAATCGGCCTGCGGGGCCGGCACATCGAAACCGATCATCAGCCCAGCGCCGCGCAGCTGTTCGAGCAGGGGCAGGCGGCGCAGTTCGTCCAGCAGGTATTGCCCGGTTTGGGCGGCCCGTTCGATCAGGTTTTCCTGCTCGATGACCTCCAGCACGGCCAGTGCCGCTGCGCAAGCCAGCGGATTGCCGCCAAAGGTAGTGCCCAACAAGCCGTGTTTGGCCTCAAACTGCGGCCCGATCAGCACCCCGGCCACCGGAAAGCCGTTGCCCATGCCTTTGGCCACAGTGTACAAATCGGCGCTTACCCCGGCATGGTCGTGCGAAAAAAAACGCCCGCTGCGCCCGTAGCCGCATTGCACGCTGTCGGCAATGAACACCGCCTGGTGCTGCGTGCAGAGGCTGCGGATCCGTTGTAAAAATGCGGGCTCGGCCATTCGGATACCGCCCACACCCTGGATGCCTTCCACGATTACGGCGGCCAGTTCGTGTTCGACGAAAGCCTGTTCGAGCGCCACTAGATCGTTTAGCGGAGCAAATACCACGTTGCCGCTGCGGTTCACGGGCGCTACGATGGCCGGGTTGTCGGTTGCTTCCACGGCCAGCGAGGTGCGGCCGTGAAACCCACGCTGAAACGCCAGCACCTTGCGGCGGCCGGTGTGGAAAGAGGCCAGTTTCAAGGCATTTTCATTGGCTTCGGCGCCCGAATTGCAGAGAAACAAGCGGTAGTGTTCCTTGCCGCTCACGCGGCCCAGCGTTTCCGCCAGTTCGGCTTGCAAGGGCAATTCCACTGAATTGGAATAAAACGCCAGTTGGCGCAGTTGCGTCTCGATCCGTTGCACCCAGTGCGGGTGGCTGTGGCCGATGGAAATGACGGCGTGCCCGCCGTAGAGGTCGAGGTAGCGGTGGCCCTGGTCGTCCCAGACCCGGGCGCCTTCACCCCGCACAATGCGCAGCGGCTGAAGCGGATAAACGTCGAATAGTGTCATGTTTGGTTTGGCTTTTTTGGCGAAAAAGATTCAATACACGCTGGCTTTCAGGTCCAGCCCGGTGTTTTCGGGCAGGCCGAACAGCAGGTTCATGTTTTGCAGGGCTTGTCCGGCAGCGCCTTTGAGCAGGTTGTCGAGTGCGGCATGTACCACCAGTTGGGCGCCGGATTGCTCCAGGTGCAGGAGGCATTTGTTGGTATTGACCACCATTTTCAGGTCGATCATCCGGCGGCTCAGCACCGTGAAGGGCTGCGTAGCGTAGTATTTTTCATAGTAATCCACTACTTCGTCCAGCGGTCGTTCGACGCGGGTGGTGCAGGACAGGTAAATGCCGCGCGGGAAATCGCCCCGCCAAGGCACAAAATGCAGCTCGGGCTGGCCGCCAAACGAGCGCAAACTGCGCAGCACCTCGGCGTGGTGCTGGTGTTGCAGGGTTTTGTAGGCCGACACGTTGGCGTGGCGCCAAGGGAAATGCGAGGTGGCCGACAGGCTCTGGCCGGCGCCCGTAGCGCCGGTGATGCCGGTAGCAAATACTTCGCCCAGCAAGCCCGCTGCTGCCAGCGGGAGCAGGGCCAGTTGGAGCGCGGTGGCAAAACAGCCGGGATTGGCCACCAGGCCCGCCGCAGCGATGCGGTCGCGGTGCAACTCCGGCAAGCCGTACTGAAACTGCCGCTGGCCCCAGGCGCCGCCGGCGCGAAAGTCCTGGCTCAGGTCGATGACCCGGAGTGTCTCGTCGGGTGTTTGGGCCGCCAGCCAGGTTTGGGCTTCGCCGTGGCCCAGGCAAAGAAACCAAACGTCGGCGCCAGCCAGGGGCTGCTCGCTGAACCGGAGATCGGTATCGCCCAGCAGATCGGGGTGTACGTCGGCCACGGCTTTGCCGGCCTGGCTCCGGCTTTGCACAAAGGCCATGTCGACGGCCGGGTGCCGGAGCAGCAGGCGCAGGAGTTCGCCGCCCGTGTAGCCCGCTCCGCCGATGATACCGGTCCTAATTTTTGTCATGGCCTTCGCTGTTTTGGGGGTCGTTGACCAGGTTCCAGATGCGGGTTTGCTGGCCAAAAATCCGGGTAAAACCTTTGACGTCCTCGCCTGTCCAACCCTGATTCATTTCGCCGTAGGCGCCAAAACGGCCCGACATGAGGTCGTGCGGGCTCTCAATTCCGGCCACCAGGAAGTGGTAGGGATGGAGTTCAAGGAACACCTCGCCGCTGACGCAGCGCTGGCTGTTTTGGAGAAACGCCTCGATGTCGCGCATGACGGGGTCCAGGATTTGGCCTTCGTGGAGCCAATTGCCGTAAAACTGCGCCAGGGTATCTTTCCACTGGAGTTGCCACTTAGTGAGCACGTGTTTTTCGAGGGCGTGGTGTGCTTTGAGCAACAGGATGGGCGCGGCGGCTTCGAAGCCCACCCGGCCTTTGATGCCGATGATGGTGTCGCCCACGTGGATGTCGCGGCCGATGCCAAAGGGCGCAGCCAGGGCTTGCAGGGCGCGGATCAGCTCGGTCGGGTGGTCGAAGGGCTGGCCGTTCAGGGCTACTGGTTCGCCCTGCTCGAAACGGATGCGCAGGGCTTCGGGCTCGGTTTTGCTGACCGGCGTCGGCCAGGCCGATTCGGGCAGCAGCCCATGCGAGCGCAAGGTTTCGCGACCGCCCACGGAAGTGCCCCAGAGGCCTTTGTTGATGGAATAGGCGGCTTTTTCGGCGCTCATCTCCACGCCATTGGCGCGCAGGTATTCAATTTCCGCTTCGCGGCTCAGGCGCTGGTCGCGGATCGGGGTGATGATCTGCACGCCGGGCAGTTCGATTTGAAAAATCATATCGAAGCGCACTTGGTCGTTGCCGGCGCCGGTGCTGCCGTGGGCTACCGCGTCGGCGCCTTCGGCGCGGGCCACCTCGGCGATGGCGAGGGCCTGGCTCAGGCGCTCGGCGCTGACCGAAAGCGGGTAGGTATTGTTTTTCAGCACATTGCCAAAAATCAGGTAGCGCAAAATACGGTCGTAGTAGGGCCGCACGGCATCTATGGTGATGTGTTTCCGCACGCCCAGGCGGTAGGCATGGGCTTCGATCCGGGCCAGTTCGTCGGGGCTGAAACCGCCGGTATCCACGGTGACCGAAACGAGCTCGTAGCCCAACTCGGCGTTCAGGTGCAGGGCGCAATAGGTGGTGTCGAGGCCGCCGCTAAATCCGAGCACTACTTTTTTTACAGACATGGAGATAAAATTTTGGTTTTCAATGGTGTACGATTACAGCGGATGCTTCTTCCTCTTTTTCGGCCACCCAGGCCGGGTCAAACAGCATGGAGGTGCAGAGGCAGTTGCGAAAGTTTTTGCTTTCGAGAATCGGGTAGTTGACGCAGCTGCGGCAGCCGTTCCAGAAGGCGGTGTCCTGCGTGAGTTCGGAGTAGGTGACGGGTTCGTAGCCCAGTTCAGAATTGATTTTCATCACCGCCAGGCCGGTGGTAAGGCCGAAGATTTTGGCGTCCGGGTATTTTTCGCGGCTGAGTTGGAAAATCCGTTTTTTGATGGCGGTGGCGACGCCCAGTCCGCGAAAATCGGGCTGCACCACCAGGCCGGAATTGGCCACAAACTGGCCGTGCGTCCAGGTTTCGATGTAACAAAATCCGACCCAGCGGCCCGAGCTGGTGATGGCGATGACGGACTTGCCCTCTTCCATTTTTTGCGCCACATACTCGGGCGAGCGCCGGGCGATGCCGGTGCCCCGGGCCTGGGCGGAATGGGCCATTTCGTCGGTGATTTGGGGGGCGTATGGGGCGTCGGCGGCAGTAGCCACACGTACGATAATTTGCTCGTAGGGTTCCACGGGTGGAAGCAGATTGAAGGTGAATAAATGGGATAGCGGCCTTGCCACGGCGGTTGCGGCAGGGTCGGGATGGCGGTAGGAAAAATCCTGAAAAAGGGAAAAATCAGGCGCCCGGCACTACGGTCGTCGGAACGAGCGGCAGCACGGTCGCGAGACCGGCATCGAAGGGTGATGGCCGGAGGAGTTGGTGTGGTGGGTATTGGTCAGCGCGGGTGCCGAAATGTACGTCAGGTGGTTCAACTTTCCGTAGGAATTAGCCTTGTCACGTAGTAGATAAATGAAGCGGCAAAAGTAGGGGCTTCCAGGGTTTGTTGCTTTAAAATTATTGTTAATAATGTAGTTTGGAAGATATAGGTGCGTTTGCTTGTTTTGAAAAATTTATCACGGACGAAAATGGAAATTTTTAAAATTTAATTTCAAAAACAAACGCAATCGCAACGCCTCAAGACCTCGGAGAGGTCCAACGTTTGTAGAAATAATGCAAGACAAAATATTATTTAGAGCGAGAAGAGCCGCTCAAAATAATTCTCACGGCTCTTCTCGCTCTAAAATTCTTGATATGCAAATGCTACAAACGTTAGGCCTCTCCGAGGCCAGGAGGCTACGCTGCGACAAATAAAAACTGCCGCCTCATCCCGGCTTTCCCGCTATCGCTGAACGCTTTATTTTTACCGCAAAAAACAAGTGAGCGAGCTGCATTTTGAACCCACCTGGCGCTGGTTTGGTCCGAAAGACCCGGTCAGCCTGGCCCATATCCGGCAAGCCGGTGCCACCGGCATCGTGACGGCCCTGCACCAGTTGCCCAATGGAGCGGTCTGGGAAATGGCCGACATTCAAGCGCGAAAAGCGGAAATTGAAGCCGCCGGCCTGCGCTGGTCGGTGGTGGAAAGTGTGCCGGTACACGAAGACATCAAACGCCGCCAGGGCGAGTACCGGCGCTGGATCCGGCACTACCAGCAGAGCCTGCGTCACCTGGCGGCTTGCGGTATCCGCACGGTGTGTTACAATTTTATGCCGGTGCTCGACTGGACGCGCACCGACCTGCGCTACCCGGTGGCCGATGGCTCGCTGGCCCTGCGGTTCGACCTGACGGACCTGGCCCTATTCGACGTGTTTTTGCTGAAACGAAAAAACGCCGCCCTGGACTACGCCCCGGAAACCCTGGCCGAAGCCGAAAACAAGTTTGATTGCCTGGACGGCGAGGCAGCCGCTCGCCTGACCCGCACCATCCTGGCGGGCTTGCCCGGCGCCGAAGAATCCTGGACACCCGCCGATTTTCAGCAGGCCCTGGCGGGCTACGCTCAGTTGCCGGCGGCGCAATTGCGCGACAACCTGCTCCTGTTTTTGCAGGAGGTAGTGCCGGTGGCCGATGCCGAAGGCATGGTGCTGACCCTGCACCCCGATGATCCGCCGCGGCCCTTGTTCGGGCTGCCCCGGGTGGTGAGCACCGAGGCGGACTACCGCCTCTTGTTCGAGGCGGTGCCGCAAGCCGCCAACGGTATGTGTTTCTGCACCGGCTCGCTGGGCGCGCGGCCCGACAACGACCTGCCCGGCATCGTGCAGCGCCTGGGCGCCCGGATTCATTTTTTGCACCTGCGCAACATCCAGCGCGAGTCCGACGGTAGTTTTTTCGAAGCCAACCACCTGGAAGGCTCCTCCGATATGTTTGAGGTCATGCTCGCCCTGGTACAAGAGCAGGAGCGGCGCCAGGCCAGCGGCGAACGGGTCGATATGCCCCTGCGCCCCGACCACGGGCACCAGATGCTCGACGACTTGGGCAAAACCACCAACCCCGGCTATTCGGCCATCGGCCGCCTGCGGGGCCTGGCGGAATTGCGGGGCCTGGAGATGGGGCTGCGGCGGATGAGGGGTGTGGAGAAGCCAAAATAGAAAACTGCCCATCCTGTTTACCTGGCTACCGCCAATTTGAACGAAAAGGGTTTGCAGGCCCCTTCCGGGAAAAAACTAAGCACATACAGGCCCGCCGTTCACACCAAAAACCGCAACAAATCACTATTCCCGTTCAAATATTCGAAGTTGAAATGCCGCTGGCGCAGGCTGCTTTGCAGTCGCTCGAGTTGGCCGGGTTGTTTGCATTCGATACCGATGAGGGCCGGGCCAGACTCGCGGTTGTTTTTCTTGATGTATTCAAACTGCACAATGTCGTCGTCGGGGCCCAGCACCTCCACCACAAACTCCTTGAGCGCGCCGGCGCGCTGCGGAAAACGGATGATAAAATAGTGCTTGAGCCCCTCGTACAAGAGGGCCCGCTCGCGGATTTCTTCGGTGCGCGAGATGTCGTTGTTGCCGCCACTGATAATACACACCACGGTTTTTCCGCGAATATGCGGCCGGTATAGCTCCAGGGCTGCCACCGACAGGGCTCCGGCAGGCTCCACCACGATGGCTTCTTCATTGTACAATTTCAGGATAGTGGAACAGACTTTACCTTCGGGAATCAGCACCAAGTCGTAGAGGCGTTGCCGGCAAATCGCGAAATTCAGGTCGCCCACCCGGCGCACGGCGGCGCCATCCACGAAGCGGTCGATCTCATCGAGCGTCGTGTTGTAGCCATTGCGGAGGGAGGTTTTCATGGCGGCGGCGCCGGCGGGTTCTACGCCCACGATGGCGGTAGCCGGACTGACGTCCGCAAAATAGGTCGACACGCCAGCCGCCAATCCGCCGCCACCAATGGGAACAAACAGAAAATCAGGCGGCACAACCGAGTCTTCCCAAATTTCCAGCCCTACGGTACCCTGCCCTGCGATGACTTGTGGGTCGTCGAAAGGATGTATAAAAACCGATTGGCGGGTCTCACAAAAGGCCTGGGCGCTGGCAAAGGCATCGTCGAAGGTGTCGCCGGTGAGTACAATTTCGGACCAGGTTCCGCCAAACGTCGCCACCTTGTCGATCTTCTGCCGGGGTGTGGTGACGGGCATAAAAATATAGCCCCGAATACCCAGGTGCCGGCAGGCATAGGCAACGCCTTGCGCGTGGTTGCCGGCGCTGGCACATACGATGCCGGCCTGCCGCTCCTGTTCCGAGAGGCCGGCCATTTTGTGAAAAGCGCCCCGCAGTTTGTAGGAGCGCACCACCTGCAAGTCTTCCCGCTTCAGCCACACCTGGCAATCGAATTTCCGCGACAAGGTGTCGTTCAGTTCCAGCGGCGTCCGGCGGACGGTCCCCTGCAAACACGCTGCCGCCCGTACAATAGCATCACTCGTCATAGAATAGGATATTGGATATTGAGATATTGGATATTGGATATCTCAATATCCAATATCCCAATATCCAATTACACCACGGGTTCTTTCACGCGGCCGGGGCGCAGGGTGCGGACGGCCTTGCCGGCTTGCCAGAGCTCGCTGTCGTGCATTTCCTGGAGTTCGGCATTTAGTTTTTCGCGGTAGTCGGCCTGGCTGCAGGTGTCGATGACGCGTTGGCTTTCCTGGCCGCTGGCTACGCTGGCATAGAGTTCCTGGAAGACTGGCAGGGTAGCGGCTTTGAATTTTTTCCGCCAGTCGAGGGCGCCACGTTGGGCGGTGGTGGAGCAGTTGGCGTACATCCAGTCCATGCCGTTTTCGGCCACCAGAGGCATGAGGCTTTGCGTGAGTTCTTCCACGGTTTCGTTGAAGGCCTCGGAGGGCGAGTGGCCGTTGGCGCGCAGCACTTCGTATTGGGCTTCGAAAATACCAGCAATAGCGCCCATGAGGGTGCCGCGTTCGCCGGCTAGGTCGGAGTACACCTCTTTTTTGAAATCGGTGGGGAACAGGTACCCCGAGCCGATGGCGATACCCAGCGCAATGGCGCGTTCTTTGGCGCGCCCGGTGGCGTCCTGGTACACCGCGTAACTGGCGTTGATGCCTTCGCCGCGCAGGAACAGGCGCCGTACCGTAGTGCCAGAACCTTTGGGCGCTGCCAAAATCACGTCAATGTCAGCAGGCGGAATGATTCCGGTTTGCTCCTTGAAGGTGATGCCGAAGCCGTGCGAAAAATAGAGGGCCTTGCCGGCGGTCAGATAAGGGCGGAGGGTATCCCAAAGTTGGATCTGCCCGGCGTCGGACAGCAGGAATTGGATTATCGTACCCTGGCGGGCCGCATCTTCGATCGGAAACAGGGTTTCGCCCGGCACCCAACCGTCGGCGACGGCCTTGTCCCAACTTTTGGAGCCGGGGCGCTGGCCAACAATGACGTCGATGCCGTTGTCGCGCATATTGAGTGCCTGGCCTGGCCCTTGCACGCCATAGCCAATGACGGCTACGCGCTCGTTTTCCAGTACCTGACGGGCCTTTTCCATCGGAAATTCTTCGCGGGTGACGACCTCTTCCCAAGTGCCGCCAAAATTAATTTGTGCCATTTTTTTCAACTTTTAAGTTAGAAGGTTGGAGGGTTGGAGGGGTTAGAAGGTTGGAGAGGTTAGAAGGTTGGAAAGGTTTGAGGGTTAGAAGGTTGGAGGGGTTGGATGGTTAGAAGGTTGGGAGGTTAGAAGGCCTGCAAAGCATAACCTTTGCTCCAACCCTTCAACTTTCTAACCCTCCAACCTTCTAACCTCTCCAACCTTCTAACCTTCGTTTACATAGCAAATACTTTGTCTTGTTTGTCCAGAAATTCGTTTTCCAGGATATCGGGGCCGGGCTCGCGGAACTCAAAATCTTTCAGCAGGGCGTGAAACCCATCGCTGGCTTTGATGATGGCCACGCGGGCGCTGCGCACAAATTCGATCAGGCCGAAGGGTTCCAGGACGTGCAGGAGTTTGTCGGTTTCTTCCCGCTGGCCGGTGGTTTCAAAAACGGTGTAGTCTTGCCGGATGACAACCGCCCGGGCGCCGTGTTCGCGCAGCAGGCGTTCGACTTTTACCTTTTCGGCAATTTCCGGAGTCGGCACCTTGTACAAAGCCAGTTCCTGCCACACGATTTCGTCGCCGGTATTGTAAAAGGCTCGCAGTACATCGACCTGTTTTTCCATCTGGCGCGCCAGTTTGCGCACCACGTCCTCGGTCTCGTTGACCACCACCGTGAAGCGGTGAATCCCCGGCACCTCGCTGGGCGAAGTATTCAGGCTCTCGACATTGATCTTGCGCCGCGAAAACAAAATGGCGATGCGGTTCAGCAACCCCACCTGATTCTCCGTATACACCGTAATCGTATATTCCTGCTTCGACATAGTTTCTATAATTTTTTTATCAATATCCAATATCTCAATATCTCAATATCCAATATCCCAATATCCCACTATCCCAATATCCTACTTCAGCCGGATTTCCGAGACGCCGCAGCCCTGTGGCACCATTGGGAACACATTGTTTTCTTTGCCCACCATAATTTCGAGCAGGTAGGCGCCGCCATGCTGCAACATGGTTTGCAAAGCGCTGGCCAGTTCGCTGCGTTGTTCGACCCGCTGGCCGGGTATGCCATAGCCGCTGGCCACGGTGATAAAATCAGGGCTGACGATATCGACAAACGAGTAGCGCCGTTGGTGGAACAACTCCTGCCATTGGCGCACCATGCCGAGAAATTGATTGTTGAGAATAATCATTTTGAGCTGCAGGCCGGATTGCTGAATCACACCCAACTCCTGGATGGTCATCTGAAAGCCGCCGTCGCCGGAGATGGTCACTACCGTGCGCCCCGGGGCGCCGAACTTGGCGCCGATGCCCGCCGGCAATGCAAAACCCATGGTGCCCAGCCCGCCGGAAGTCACGTTGCTGCGCGTCCGCTTGAAGCGGGCGTAGCGGCAAGCCACCATCTGGTGCTGCCCCACATCGGTCACGATCACCGCTTCGCCGCCGGTTTGTTCGTTCAGCAGCCGGATCACTTCGCCCATCGTCAGGGTGTCCGAAGCAGGGTGGAGTTCGTTTTGAATCACCGCCTCCTGTTCTTTTTGGTCGCAGTCGCGAAAGCGCTGCACCCATTCGGGGTAGGTTTTGGGCTCCAGTAAGGCCGTTAGGAGGGGCAGCGTCTCTTTGCAGTCGCCCCAAATGGGCACCCGTGCTTTTACATTTTTATCAATTTCAGACGGGTCGATATCGAGGTGAATCACCTGCGCCTGCTTGGCGTATTTGTCGAGGCGGCCCGTCACGCGGTCGTCGAAGCGCATGCCAATGGCAATCAGCACGTCACATTCGTTAGTGAGCAGGTTGGGGCCGTAGTTGCCGTGCATACCGAGCATGCCCACGTTGAGCGGGTGATCGGTGGGCAGGGCGCTCAGGCCCAGGATCGTCCAGGCCGCCGGAATGCCGGTTTTTTCCAGAAAGGTCCGGAGTTCTGCTTCGGCATTCCCCAGAATGACGCCTTGCCCAAACAACACAAAGGGCCGTTCGGCGGCGGCGATGAGGGCGGCAGCCTCCCGGATGTACTCCGGCCGCACCAGCGGTTTCGGCCGGTAACTCCGAATGTGCTGGCAGGGCGTATAGCCCAAAAACTCAAACGCTTGCAACTGCGCATTTTTGGTAATGTCGATCACCACCGGACCCGGACGGCCGCTGCGGGCGATAAAAAACGCCTTTGCCAGCACTTCCGGCAGTTCGGTCGCATCGGTCACCTGGTAATTCCACTTGGTGACCGGCGTCGTGATGTTGATCACATCGGTTTCCTGAAACGCATCGGTGCCGAGCAGGTGCGCGAAAACCTGTCCGGTGAGGCACACCAGCGGCGTGCTGTCGATGAGGGCGTCGGCCAGGCCGGTCACCAGGTTGGTGGCGCCCGGGCCGCTGGTGGCAAACACCACGCCCACCCGGCCGCTGCTGCGGGCATAGCCCTGCGCGGCATGTATAGCGCCCTGTTCGTGCCGGACCAAAACGTGCTCCAGGCGGTCGGTATAATCGTACAAAGCATCGTACAGCGGCATGATCGCGCCACCCGGATACCCGAAAATGGTGTCGACGCCTTCCGTCAGCAAGGCTTGCAAAATCGCTACCGAGCCGGTTACGGTGACCGCCTGCGGGGCTTGTGCAGGCTCCAGGGGGTCATCGGACCGGAGCGCCGGTGCGGCGAGGGCCTGTGGCTCGGGGGCCGGAGGCGAGGGTTGCTGGTCGGCCGACTTAGTCGGTGACGCAACCGGTGCTGGCGGAGGATACTTGTCGCGCATATTTGTAGAGAATTCCTTTTTTAACTTTAAAATCCGGAGCCGTCCAGGCCTGGCGGCGGCGGGCAATTTCGGCCTCGCTCAGGTGGGCGTTGATCTGGTTGTGTTGCGCATCGATGGTGATGCGGTCGCCGTCTTGCAGCAACGCGATCAGGCCGCCATCAAAGGCTTCGGGGGTAATGTGCCCCACCACAAAACCGTGGGTGCCGCCGGAAAACCGGCCGTCGGTAATCAGGGCGATACTGTTGCCCAGGCCTTTGCCCATGATGGCAGAGGTAGGTTTGAGCATTTCCGGCATGCCGGGAGCGCCTTTGGGGCCTTCGTAGCGGATCACCACCACCTGCCCGGCCTGTACCTTGCCCGACCGGATACCCTCGATGCACTCGAATTCGTTGTCAAACACCACTGCCGTGCCCTCAAACCGCTCGCCTTCCTTGCCGCTTATTTTGGCCACACTGCCTTCTTCGGCCAGGTTGCCGTAGAGGATGCGCAGGTGCCCCTGGGCCAGCAGGGGTTGACTTACGGGTGCGATGATGTTTTGCCCGTCGGGCAAACCCGGCACGCGCGACAGGTTCTCGCGGATGGTTTTGCCCGTCACGGTCAGGCAGTCGCCGTGCAGCAGTTTTTCGGCCAGCAGGTATTTCATCACGGCCGGGATGCCGCCGATGCCGTGCACGTCTTCCATGTGGTATTTCCCGGAAGGTTTCATGTCGGCCAATACAGGGGTACGGGCCGACAACTGTTGCACATCGGCCAGGGTAAACGGAATGCCGGCCGTGCGGGCGATGGCCAGCAGGTGCAACACCGCGTTGGTGCTGCCGCCCATCACCGTCACCACCCGGAATGCGTTTTCAAACGACTCGCGGCTCAGGATATCCAGCGGCTTCAGGTCGCGTTCCAGCAGCGCGCGCAGGGCCTTGCCGGCCGCCGCACACTCGCGTTGTTTGGCTTTGCCAACGGCGGGGTTGGAGGCGCTGTAGGGCAGGGAAAACCCCAGGGCCTCAATGGCCGAAGACATGGTGTTGGCGGTGTACATGCCGCCGCAGGCGCCGGGCCCCGGGCAGGAATGCCGCACCACGGCGCGGAAATCTTCCGGCGTGATCGTGCCGGCGTATTTTTCTCCCAGCGCCTCGAAGGCGCTGACGATGTTCAGTTTTTTGCCCTGGTATTCGCCGGTGGCGATGGTGCCGCCGTACACCATCAGCGAGGGTCGGTTGAGGCGGATCATGGCCATCACCGAACCGGGCATGTTTTTGTCGCAGCCGGGTATGGTGATGAGCCCGTCGTAGTAATGTGCGCCCACCACAGCCTCAATGCTGTCGGCGATCAACTCGCGCGAGACCAGCGAGTAGCGCATACCTTCGGTGCCGTTGGCAATGCCGTCGCTCACACCGATGGTCGTAAATTCGAGGCCGACCAAGCCGGCTTTTTTCACGCCGCGTTTCACGGCAGCGGCCAAATCGCGCAGGTGCATGTTGCAGGTGTTGCCTTCATACCAGTTGCTCACCACACCCACGAGCGGCTTGTGCATATCTTCTTCCGTCAGGCCCACGCCATACAGCATGGCCTGGCTGGCCGGCTGCGCGTCATCGAGGGTTACGAGGTGACTGTACTTTTTCATCTGCGACACGAGATCGTTTTTTTAATAAAAAATGGATAGTAGAGGTGAAAGAGGGGAGGCGCGCTAAATGAAGGCTTCTTTGTTGTCCTCCTTCAGCACGCGGGCTTTGTACAAACTTTGAATGGCGGCGCCGAAGGTGTTTTTCCAGGCCCGGCGGAATTTTTTGTGGTCGAGGCTGGCCAAGCCGGTCACTTCGGCGGCGGTGCCCACGAAGAAGGCGCCGTCGGCGCCGTGTACCGTTTCCGGCGTAAAGCGCTCTTGCCGTACCGGAATGCCGGCTTTTTGGCAAATATCGAGCACGTGCCGGCGGGTAATGCCGGGCAGGATACTGCCCAGCGGCGGGGTATAGAGAACGCCCTGGCGTTCTACAAAAAAATTGGCGCCCGGGCCTTCCGATACAAACCCGTCGACATCGAGCAGCAAAGCCTCGTCGAAGCCTTTTTGCCGGGCTTCGGTGGTCGCCAGGATGGAATTGGTGTAGTGCCCGACCACCTTGGCGTCGATGAAGCAGGACTTGGGGTGCGGGCGGCAAAACGAAGAGGTCATGACGTGCACCAGTTGGTCGCCCAGGAGTTTGCCCCAGCGCCAGGCGCAGAGGAACACGTGGCTTTCCTCAGGCGTGGTGAGCGACATATTGGCGCCGGTAAACACCAACGGCCGGATATAGGCATCGCTCAAGCCGTTTTTCTCCAGCAACTGATATGCAATCTGTGTGAGTTCTTCTTCCGAATAAGGCAGTGCGATTTGCATCCGGCTGGCGGAGTAGTGCAGGCGTTTGAAATGTTCGCCGGCAGCGAAAATATGCGCGCCCTCCTTCGTGTGGTAGGCCCGTATGCCTTCAAACACGCCGTTGCCATAGTGCAGCGTTTGGGCGTACAGCCCAGCCTGCGCATCTTTTGCCTTTATCCATTGTCCGTCCAGAAAGACGATTGTTTGATCATTAAAATACATAGCCATTCGTGTTTCTTATCTCCTGAAAATTCATCTCTCCGCCTCCACCGGCGCCAAAATCAGCCCGCAAATAGCCCGGCCCACTTCCGAACAGCGGCTGGCCTGGCTGGTTTGCAGGTCGGCCGTAGCGATACCCGCTTCCAGCGTAGCCTGAACGGCGTCGCGCACCGCATTGGCCTCGGCCGTGAGGCCCAGGTGTTCGAGCAGCATGGCAGCCGACAAGATGGCTGCGATTGGGTTGGCGATGTCCTGCCCTGCTGCTTGCGGGTAGGAACCGTGGATGGGTTCGAACAAGGCTGTTTTTTCACCCACCGAAGCCGAGGGCAACATGCCCAGCGAGCCGGCCAGCACACTGGCCTCATCGGAAAGGATATCGCCAAACATATTTTCCGTGAGCATCACGTCGAAGGACACCGGATACTGGATGATTTGCATGGCGGCATTGTCGACATACATCCAATCCAGCGTCACATCGGGATATACTTCGGCGGCCAGGGCGGTCACGATTTTGCGCCACAGCCGGCTGGTTTCCAGCACGTTGGCTTTGTCCACCAGCGTCACTTTGCCGCGTCGGCGGCGGGCGTGTTCGAAGGCCAGGCGCGCAATGCGGTCGATCTCTGGCCCGGTGTACACACAGTGGTCATAGGCGCCATTGGGCGTTTGGCCTTTGTCGCCGAAATAAATACCCCCGGTGAGTTCGCGGTAGATCACAAAGTCCACACCCCGTACTTTTTCTTCGCGCAGCGGCGACAAGTGCAAGAGGCTGGGGTAGAGGGTTACAGGGCGGATGTTGGCAAACAAACCCAGGCTTTTGCGCAGGCGCAACAAGCCCTGCTCGGGCCGCACAGGCGCCGAAGGGTCGTTGTCGAAGCGCGGGTGGCCGATGGCGCCAAACAGAATAGCGTCGGCGTTCAGGCAAGTATCAAGGGTCGCCTCGGGCAGCGGGTCGCCGTGCCGCTCAATGGCAATGGCGCCAACATCGGCGTAGGTGTAGGTAAACGTATGGCCGAAGCGCTCGCCGATGGCTTGCAGGACCTGCACCGCCTGTGCGGTAACTTCGGGGCCGATGCCGTCGCCCGGCAAAACGGCGATCTTTTTGGCTATGCTCATGGTGTCAAGGTGGCTGCTGTGATGGAAAAAGGCTGTTGTTGTTCCCAGGTTGCGATCTGTTCGCGGAGGCTGAGCAGGTAGTCCAGGTCGTCGTAGCCGTTGAGGAGGCAGACTTTCCGGAAGGGGTCGATAGGGAAGGTTTCGGAAGCACCCGTTCTATCGATCGAAATGGTTTGCTGTTCCAAATCAACGCTAAACCGGCTTGCCGGATCGGTTTCAATGGCGGTAAACAGGTCGTGCAAAAAAGCGGGCGACACCTGCACCGGCAACAAGCCGTTGTTTAGGGCATTGCCTTTGAAAATATCAGCAAAAAAACTCGACACCACCACCCGGAAGCCATAGTCGGCCAGGGCCCAGGCAGCGTGTTCGCGGCTGCTGCCGCAGCCGAAATTTTTGCCGGCGACCAGTATCTGGCCCTGGTACAGCGGGTTGTTCAGTACAAAATCTGTTTTTGCCGCCCCGTCAGGCTGGTAGCGCCAGTCGCAGAACAGGTTGTCGCCGAAGCCCTCCCGTGTCGTCGCTTTCAGGAAGCGCGCCGGGATAATCTGGTCGGTGTCCACATCTTCGTTGGGGAGCGGTACGGCCGTAGTATTTACCGAAATGAATTTTTCCATGATTGCCCTCTGCGGAGGTTTTATCGCGGCAGGCCGCGTGCTTCGTTGAATTAATTTTCCAAATCAAAATCCCGGACATCCACGATGGTACCCGTCACGGCCGCGGCTGCTGCGGTGAGCGGACTGGCCAGGATGGTGCGCGCGCCGGGCCCCTGCCGCCCTTCGAAATTGCGGTTGGAGGTGCTGACGCAATATTCGCCGGCGGGCACTTTGTCCTCGTTCATGCCCAGGCAGGCGGAGCAGCCAGGTTCCCGAAATTCGAAGCCGGCCGCTACAAATACCTGGTCGAGGCCTTCGGCCTTGGCCTGGCGGGCAACCTGCTGGGAGCCCGGCACAATGAAGGCTTGCACACTGGAGGCTTTTTGCTTGCCCTGCACAAAGCGGGCGACCAGCCGCAGGTCTTCGATGCGCGAATTGGTACAACTGCCGATAAACACATAGCCCACGGATTTGCCGATCAGGCGCTCGCCAGGCCGGAAGCCCATGTAGTCGAGGGATTTGCTGAACGAAGCCAGGCTGTCGCCCGCAGCCGGCGCTTCAGGTACGGTCTCGCTGACGCGGATGCCCATGCCGGGGTTAGTGCCGTAGGTGATCATGGGGGCAATATCTTCGGCGCGGAACTGGTATTCCCGGTCAAAAACAGCGTCTGCATCGCTGAACAAGTGCTGCCACTGGGCCACTGCTGCGTCAAAATCGGCGCCGGCCGGCGCAAATTCGCGGCCGCGCAGGTACTCGAAAGTAGTGTTGTCGGGGGCGATGAGGCCACCGCGCGCGCCCATTTCGATGCTCATGTTGCAAATGGTCATGCGGGCTTCCATGGAAAGTGCGCGGATGGCGCTGCCGGCGTATTCCACAAAATACCCGGTGCCGCCGGCGGCGCCGAGTTGGGCGATGATGTACAAAATGATGTCTTTCGACAACACGCCCGGGGCCAATTGGCCATCCACGGTGATGCGCATGCGCAGGGGGCGTTTTTGCAGGAGGCATTGGGTGGCCAGCACCTGCTCTACCTGGCTGGTGCCGATGCCAAACGCGATGGCGCCAAAAGCGCCGTGGGTGGAGGTATGGCTGTCGCCGCACACAATCGTCTGGCCCGGCTGGGTGATGCCCAATTCGGGGCCGATCACGTGCACAATGCCCTGGTAGGGGTGCCCCAGCCCGTAGAGTTCCACGCCGAATTCGGCGCAGTTTTCGGTCAGTTTTTCCACCTGAGAGCGCGAAAGCGGCTCCACGATGGGCAGGTGCTGGTTTTGGGTGGGCACGTTGTGGTCGGCGGTAGCGATGGTTTGCACCGGCCGGAACACCGGGATGCCCCGCTGGCGCAAGCCCGTAAAGGCCTGTGGGCTGGTTACCTCGTGGATGAAATGCCGGTCGATATACAGCACATCCTGGCCGCCTTCGGCGGTCGTGACGATGTGGGCATCCCAGATTTTGTCGAACAAAGTTTTTGACATGGCTGCTTAGGCGGGTACAGAGTGATGGGCATAGGTTTCCAGGAGTTGGTGGAGGTCCTGGTCGTCAACTTCTTTTTTCCGGTCGGCTACCTGGAGAAACGCGGTGTACACCTGGTCCAGTTGGTCTTTGGTGAGGTCGCAACCCAGGTTTTTGGCCCGGTAGGCCAGTGCTGCGCGGCCGCTGCGGGCCGTGAGCACGATTTTGGAATGGTCGACACCCACTTCGAGCGGGTCGATGATTTCGTAGGTCTCGCGTTTTTTGATCACGCCGTCCTGGTGGATGCCGGAGGAGTGGGCAAAGGCATTGGCGCCCACGATGGCTTTGTTGGGCTGTACGGGCATACCCATTTTATCCGAAACCAACTGGCTGATCGGGTTGAGCAAGCGGGTGTTGATACCGGTCACAAACCCCAGGTCGGGGTGTTGACGCAGGATCATCACACTTTCTTCGAGGGAAGTGTTGCCGGCACGCTCGCCGATGCCGTTGATGGTGCATTCGATCTGGCGGGCGCCCTGGATGACGCCGGCAATGGAATTGGCCGTGGCCAGGCCCAGGTCGTTGTGGCAGTGTGTGCTGAGGATGGCTTTTTCGATGCCGCGTACGTTTTCGACGAGGTAGCGGATCTTGGCGCCGTATTGCTCGGGCAGGCAGTATCCGGTGGTATCGGGGATGTTCAGGACGGTGGCGCCAGCCCGGATGGCGGCTTCGAGCACCCGGGCCAGGAATTCATTGTCGGCCCGGCCGGCGTCTTCGGCGTAAAACTCCACGTCTTCCACGAAGGACTTGGCGTATCTGACGGCGGCGGCGGCCCGTTCCAGGATATCTTCCGGGGTGGTGCGCAGTTTGAAACGGATGTGCATGTCGGACACGCCGATGCCGGTATGGATCCGGGGCCGGACGGCGCCGGCCAGCGCTTCGGCGGCGGTGCGGATGTCGTTTTCGACGGCCCGGCTGAGGCCGCAGACGGTGGGCCGGCGCAGGGCGCGGGCAACCTGCCGGACCGCCTCGAAATCGCCGGGGCTGGAGACCGGGAAACCGGCTTCGATGACGTCGACACCCAGTTCTTCGAGGGCAAGGGCAATTTCAACTTTTTGGGCGGTGTTTAGTTTGCAGCCCGGCACTTGTTCGCCGTCGCGCAGGGTGGTGTCGAAGATGTGGATGCGTTCTGCCATTCGATGTTTCAAAAATTTTGTTGTGTGTCAGGTGCAGGTTTTGGAGGGCCGGCTTTGTTCTGGAATCCGGGATTGCTTGTACATTGCCGTTGGCAAAAGCCTGTAGGGCGAATTTTTAATTCGCCTTTGGAAGTAAACATGGGCGAATTAAAAATTCGCCCTACAGGTCAAAGATAGAGGCGAGTTTTGCCGGCGTTGAAATCAAAAAAAAGAAGTACTCCAAGATCCCGGCGCCCGAATTTCATGTGTAAAACATTGGCCCTTAGTTTTTTAGACAACAAGTTTTTACGATGCCCAAACAGCGTACCGATGCTTTGATGCAGTTGATTCGTGCCCTGACGAGCGCCGAAAAACGGCACTTCCGGCTGTTTGTCCGACGCAACCAGTCGTCGGAGGAACTGCTTTTTTTGCAGGTGTTCGATGTTTTGGAAAAAAAAGAAGAGTACGACGAGGCGCTGTTGTTGAAAAAAATCCCGGCGCTCAAACGGGCCCAACTGGCCAACCTGAAAGCCCACTTGTACCGACAAATCCTGACCAGCCTGCGCCTGCTGGCTAAAAACCGGAACGAGGATATTCAGGTCCGTGAAATGATCGACTACGCCCGGGCCTTGTACGACAAAGGGCTGTACCGCCAGAGCCTCGACTGGCTGGCCCGCGCCAAGGAACGCGCCCTGGTTTACCAGTTTACGGCCCTGGCCATGGAAGCCCTGGAATTTGAAAAACACATCGAGGGGCAGTACATCACCCGCAGCCTGGAAGGCCGGGCCGAAGCGCTGGCCGAACAAAGCCTGAGCCTGAACCAGCAACTGGCCCAAACCAGCCAGTTTTCGAACCTCTCGCTACAGATGTACGGCCTGTACCTGAAAATGGGGTTTA
>JADLDL010000207.1 GCA_020846655.1 Saprospiraceae bacterium
CCTCGGACGGGGCTTTCGACGTCACCGTCGGCGCCCTCACCCGCTTGTGGCGCCGGGCCCGGCACCAGCAGGAATTGCCCGATCCGGCGCGCCTCGCGGCGGCACGGGCCACGGTCGGCTGGCGTTCTCTTCGCTTCAGCAAAAACCACCGCCTGCGGCTGACCCGGGCCGGCACCCGCCTCGACTTGGGCGGCATCGCCCAGGGCTACGCCGCCGACGAATGCCTGCGCCTCCTCCGGATTGCCGGTATCCGGCAAGCCCTGGCCGACGCCGGCGGCGATATCGCCCTGGGCGACGCGCCGCCGGATGCGTCCGGCTGGCGCATCGAAAAACCAGGCCTCGGCCCGGCCGGAGAGGCGAAAACCGAGGTCTTGTTTTTGTCAAACTGCGGCATCACCACGTCCGGCGCCAGCAGCCGCTACCTGGAAATGGACGGCGTTCGGTACTCGCACATCGTCGACCCGCGCAGCGGACAGAGTCTCACGCACCGCAACCTGGTGACCGTGCAAGCGCCCGACGCCACCACCGCCGACGCCTGGGCCACTGCCATCAGCGTCGGCGGCGAAACCGCCTGGAAAACCTGGAAAAAACGGCGCCCGGACTGGCAGGTTTGGATCGTTCAACTCACCCTGTGAAAGGCAAAATGTAAAATGTAAAATGTAGAAGTCAAAAGGGTGGGGATGGGGATGGGAACTATGCTGGCTGAATGCCACAAGAGATACCTGAACAGTGCTGGTTCGGATTTTCAGACGGTTTCTAAGGGCCTTTGACCCGAGGTGTCGCACGGCAAGTCTTTGACGCACAACGCACTCACCTGTTTTTGGTCCAAGTATATGTCGCATTCCTTCGTTAAATTTTATGGCAGACAGCGATGGATGGCGCCGGGTTAACCTGTCTCTAGTGGTTGAATGCCACCATAGTTCCACAACCTGGCATGACCCTTTTAGATTTTACATTTTACATGTTGCCTTTTACATTTTCTCATACTTAGCACAGATGAAAAGAAGAAATTTTATTCAAAACACACTTGCTGCCAGCGCGGCCTTGCTGAGCGGCAGTCCATTGCTGGCCGGTGCGCCGGAACACGGCCCAGGCGCCACTGCCCAGGCGTTCAAACTGAACTATGCGCCCCACGACGGCATGTTCAAACACAGTGCCGGCGATGATTTCCTGGATCAAATCCGCTTTATGGCCGACCAGGGTTTTACGGCCATCGAAGACAACGGCATGGGCGGGCGAACCCGCGAGATGCAGGAGAAAATCGGTGGCTTGCTGAACCGCCTGAACATGACCATGGGAGTGTTTGTGGCCAACCGGATCAACTGGAGCGAAGGCACCCTGGCCAGCGGCGACCCCGATGCCCGCGCCGCCTTTTTACAAGACATTCGCGGCGCCGTAGATGTGGCCCGGCGGGTAAATGCCAAATGGATGACTGTGGTGCCCAACTGCGTTTTTCCCAAACTAGACCCGCACTACCAAAGCGCCCATGTGGTCGAATCCTTGCGCCGGGCAGCAGATATCCTGGAGCCGCAGGGCTTGGTGATGGTGCTCGAACCCCTCAATTTCAGGGACCACCCCAATTTGTTTCTGACCGACATCGCGCAGGCCTTTGCTATTTGCCGGGCCGTCGACAGCCCGTCCTGCAAAATTCTGTACGACATCTACCACGCACAGATCCAGCACGGCAACCTGATCCCCAACATGGAGGCCGCCTGGGATGAAATCGCGTATTTCCAGATCGGCGACAACCCGGGCCGCAAGGAGCCCACCACCGGCGAAATCAACTACAAAAATGTGTTCCGGTACATCCACAGCCGGGGGTTCAAGGGGGTATGCGGCATGGAGCACGGCAACGCCAGGCCCGGCGCTGAGGGCGAACGCGCGCTCATCGAGGCCTACCGGGAAGTGGATGCTTTCGAGTAGGTCCAATCACTGGCCTGCGCGCAGGCGCCTCCGCAATTCTAATGCCTGATCGGCAAAGGGATGGCCGCTGTCGGAGCAGAGCTGGGCCAGGCGTGTTTGGAAATCGCTGCTGCCCGACTGTCCATTGGCGGCCATGGCCAGCAGCAGGTACCAGTCGGCTTCTTCGGCCCAGGGCATCGTCCGGGTATCGGCGACGGCGCGGAACCCGACTGCTGCCTGGGCATATTGTTTCAGGTTGAACTGCGCGTGTGCGCGCAGGGTAGCGGCGCGCAGGTGCTGCGGGTCGCGGTCGGAGACGGGGCGCAGGGCGCTCAGCACGGCGGCGTACTCCTGGTTGGACCAGGCCGTCAGGGCCGCTTCAAAGGGGGCGTTGGGGGCTGCCTGGGTGCTGCGCAAGGTTTCGAATTGTGGGCGCTGGTACAGTTCGGTAGCCAGGGCCAGGGGCCGGGCGTTGGAAGTGCTGGCGGGCGCAGGCTGGGCCGGGGCTGACTGGTTCCTGGCCTGTGGCAGCGGGCTGGTATCGCGGGCCGGCGTTTGGCGGCTGGGCCCCGGGGGAGGGGAGGGCGCCGGCAGCGTGAGGCTGGTCTGAGCGTAGCGGCGGTATATGCCAATTGCTGCGATACCGAGTAGCGCAGCAATCAACCAGAAAAAATACCGGTAGCGGGTGGTTCGGGTGGTGTCCGGCGGCGGTTCGGGTGGTGGTTCTGTTCGGAGGGTATGCAGTTGGGCCCGAATTTGGTTGGCGATGAGGGCTTCGGCGACTTCGAATTCCAGGCGGCGCAGGGCTACCTCCCGGGCCAGATCGGGGTCTGCGGCAATGGCTTGGCGCATGGCCTCCCGGGCTTCGGCATCGAGTTGATCCTTCAAGAATGCCTCGATTTGATCGTACAGGGGGCTATTATTTGTCATCGCGCAGCCGGATATCTAAGTGTTCACAGATGTCTTTGCGGCTCAGGACAAAGGATTTGAACTTTTCCCGGCAGCGGTAGGTGTATTTTTTGGCCATTTCGGGGCTGCTCAGGCCCAATTCCTGCGCGATCTCTTCGTTGCTGAGGGAGAGTTTGTAGAGGCTCAGCACTTTTTGGCAGTGCTCGCCGATTTGTTCCAGGATATGCTGGATCATGTCCTGCTTTTCGGTTTGAATCGTTTGTTGTTCCGGATTATCGGTGCTGGGGCGGTCGTACTTGGGGTCAAGCGGTAAGGGGCGTATCCGGCGCTGGCGGTTGAACCAGTATTGTTTGGCAATACCGAAAAAATACGTTTGCAGCGCGCTGCCTTTCAAAAAACGGCCTTCGCGGATGTTGCGGTCAAACAGGATCAGTGTTTCCTGAAAAACATCTTCTCCGGCGGGCTCGTCGCCGCCTTGCTGGCTGACATGCCGCAAGACCCATTCGCGCCATCCGGACTGGCGGTACAGGTAAGCAAAAATCGCCTCCCGCTGCTGCACGCCGCTCAGCAGGGCTTGGGTAATTTGCTCATCGCTTAGGCCGGCCGGATTTTTCAATGGCTGCTTTGTTGGTTCGGGCAGTTCCGGGTAGGTACCCTTGCGCCGCGATTTTTTTTTCTAACAATGGAATTGCCGGCAAAAATAGCGTAATGTTGCCAGAAGGCTGTCTAAAAATCGCCTGAGCCTCCGGAAAGAGGTTTGCTGATTTGTTTGCTTCCATCCCCTTTGCAACACTATGAAAACCACACTGCCCAGCCAGATGCGTCGCATCTTAAGGAAACTGGCCTATGTTTTTTTTCTCCTGGGTTCCACCCTGGGGCTGCTGGAATTGGCGTACCGGCGCCAATGGATTGATTTTTATGTCGATGAACTCCGGGGCTTGAACCGCCCTGCTGACTTGAACCCACAGGACAAACGCTTCACCCTGCTGGTGCTTGGCGATTCGTTCAGCGCGCAGCCCTTCAGTTATGTCGATGTCTTGCGCGACAGCCTGCCTGGCCTCCGGATCATTAATGCCGCCGTGCCCGGCACCGGCATCCGGGAAGCCGCCATTATCGCCCGCGCCCGCCTCCAACAAGTTAAACCCGATGCCCTGCTGTATCAGGTGTATGTGGGCAACGACCTCTGGGACCTGCGTAAAAGCACCGACAGCCCCCGGATTTCCCGGCTCCGCAACGGGTATTGGCGCTTGTCGGAGTACGCGCTTTTTCTGCGTTTTCTGAACTACCGGCTGGGCCAGGTGAAAAGCAAGGCCGGCATGGCGGTGGAGTCCCGCGAACTTAAGTTGGACCTTTCCTTTTCGCCCGAGGGGTATTCGCGCCGCGAGCGCATGTTGTTCGAGGCCGAGCCGGCGCTGGTGCAGCACAGCGTACTGGCTACCGGCCGGCGTGAAGAAGACCTGAACGACTGGCTGCTGCACCTTGACGCCGTTCTGGAAGGCCTGCCAGATGGTGTGAAAACTGTTTTTATCGTGCCGGTGCCGCATTGTGCGCAAGTAGACGAATGGTATGCCGGACATATGGAGCAGATTGGTGCAGCGTCGTTTCCAGCGGAGATACAGGCACAGGAGTACCCTTTTTTGAATCGAATCCGGGCGCATTATGCCCATAACGCGCTGGTGCGCGTATGCTCTCCGCTGCCTGTTTTTCAGCAGCAGGACTTCAGCGGGCGGCGCTTGTATTTCGAAAACGACCCGCATTTGAATCCGGCGGGGCAGGAGGTGTTGGGGCGGTACTTGTTGCCGGAGTTGAGCAGCTTGTATCGGTGAAACGGGACGGGGTTTTAATGCATGTTCGACCACTATCGGTGCCCGAACAGTTGGATGCGTACGCCCAATTTGCTTGCCCTGTCGATACGTTTTGAGCCTGTTTTTTAAAAATAACGTATGCGCTGGGTACTCCTGTGCAATTGTTTGAACCAACGCCCAGAGTCCCCAACATCTGTTTGGCGCATGGCTCCAAACCTACCTTTTTTTACTTCTAAAACATCGGACATGAAAACCCACCTCTGCTTGCCCGCATTGCTGCTTGCCCTTAGCCCGGCCATGGCTCAACAGCCCAATCCTCCCATTGCGTTGCCCGACTTGGTCTGCTCGGTTCAAAAATCTGGCAACGCCATCCTGGTCAGTGTCGGCAACAACCCTGATGCGCGGGAAAGCCCAGCCTGCAAAGCCTCCATCAGTATCGGCGGCGTCACACAAGTATTTTCGGTGCCCCGGTTGGCGCCGGAGGCCGAGTACGAAAAAAGCATCCCCATCCCTGCCAACCTGCTGGGGGCGCCCATTCTGGTGAAAGTAAAAGTAGACCCGGACAACACCGTCCCCGAAAGCAACGAAGGCAACAATTCTTGTAACAAAACCGTCAACCGTCCCGACCTGGCGCCGGTGCTTATGCCGGGTTCTACGGCACTGAACACCCGCACCGACACGCGGTTCCTCTACTTTTCGGTGACGAACCACGGCGACGGCGACGCGCGCAGCAGCATCACCTCGTTTGCCTACAGCGAAGGCGACAACGGCAAACGGAATCCGATGGCGATCAGCACCCCGGCCATTCCGGCGGGGGGCACGGTCGAACTCCAGGTGTCGCCCAAGTTCTGCCCGCACCCGGAATCCGACGGCGATTGCTACTGGTCCGTCACGGTGGATGTCAAAAAAATGGTGACAGAGTCTGACGAAACGAACAACAGCGCCAGCGGCGGGCGCCAGGACTGATAACGGAAGGTCCGGCACGCCCGGGCTTCCGCCCGGTGTTCGCCGGCACGGGCATGGCAGCGGAACCTGCCTGCCCGTTTTTTGGGGTACGTCGGAACGGTGCTGGATGTTCGCTTAAAAAATATGAAACCTTGGAGTTTTCGGCGATTTCCCTACCTTTTCCCCAAAATCAACCGACTTGAAAAACCCTGAGGGCGCTGAAATTGAGGCGTTGCTCCAGGCTCTTGCGGAGGGCCGCACGGAGTGGCTCGACCAGCTGTACGCGCAGCACCGGGAGGGCTTTTTCCGTTGGGCTGGCCGGCGCTTCGACAGCAGCCGGCAGGACCTGGAGGATGCCTGGCAGGAGGCTGTGTTTGCGTTTTACCAGCAGGTTGCTTCGCGCAACATTACCGCGCTGCGCTACAGCGTGCGGAGTTGGCTGTTTGCGGTGGGCGCGCGCCGCCTCCTGAACTACCACCGGAAGATGCGGCGGGTCCTGTGGAAAGACGAGATTGACGAGGCGTTGCTGCACGACCCGGTGTTCCAGCATTTTCCCGGTGAAGAACCGCTGGCCGACGAACGGGCGGGTTTGCTGTCGGCCATCCAAGAGTTGTCGCCACAGTGCCGGGTGTTGCTGCGCGAGCGGTTTTTTCTGGAAAAAAGTATTGCCGAAATACAACAACTATTTGATTATCAGTCGGCCAATGCCTTGAGCGTCTCTTTGTCGAGGTGCCTGGGCCGGCTGAAAGAAATGCTCCGTGCCAAGGCCCGGATTTGATCGATATGGAAGAACAAGACCAGGATTGGATCGAACGCTATTTTCGGGGCGAACTGCCAACTGCCGAGCAGGCGGCCTTCGAGCGCCGTGCCGCTACGGATGCTGCTTTTGGCGCCGAAGTGGAGTTGCACCGGAAGGCGCTGCAAGCCATTGGCCTGTTGGAAAAAGAGGTCGTCCTGCGCCAACTCGCCCAAAAAGGGCGCGAGTTGGATGCGCAACGCCGGCCGGGTGTGCGCTGGTTGTGGTTGGGCAGTGCCCTGCTGCTGCTCTTGGCCATTTGGGGCTGGTGGCGCTGGGGGCAGACGCCCGTCTCACAACCGCTGCCACCGGATAGCCCCCGCGTTGACCCGCCGCCCGACACCCTGCCGCTCAAGCCGGCGCCAGGTACGCCGAATAGTACCACACCGCAAAACCCGCCACCGGTAGCCCTCGACCGGGCTGCGCGGGAGCGCCTGTTTGCGGCCAACTTTAGTCCGCACAAAGACCCCAGCCTGGAGCCCTCGCTGCGCGGCGGCGCCCAGCCGGCGCCGGCCGAGCAATTTCAGCAGCACTATTGGGAGGGCCGCTACGGGGAAGCCCTGGCGCTGTTCGACTCCCTGCCTCCGGCGGCACAAACGAACGACAATCTCCTGTTTGTCAGGGCTGAATGCTGGTTGGCAACGGGCCAGGCAGCCCTGGCGGTGCCGGTGTTGGAGCAAATCCTCCGCAACGACCGTACGCGCTACATGGACGCTGCGGCCTGGCACCTGGCCCTGGCCTACCTGCGCCTGGGGCGCCTGGATGCGGCACGCGCCCAACTGCAACACCTGCGCCGCAACCCCGCCTCCCCCTGGCGGAACCAAGCCGCCGCCCTCCTGAGGCGTATTTCCTGACCTACCTTACATCAAAACAATTCATATGAAAACGACAGTACTTTGCCTTGGACTTGTATTCTTTTTTTGCAACAGCGCATTTGGCCAGGTGGATTCGGCGTCGGTGGTCCTGGAGCTGGATAGTTTGATAAAAACGGCCACTAAAATGGCGAATTCAGACAAGTCAAAAGACGCGCTTCTCCTGGCAGTACGGGCAAAGGAGTTAAGCCAAACCACGTTTGGGAATAGACACCCAAAATATGCCTTGAGCCTGCTCACATTAGGTAATATCCACCGAAACCTGGGCAAATACAAAGAGGCAGAGGCTTTCTTTGTTGAGTGTAAAACCGTCCGCGCCGAAATTTTTGGAACATACAGTATTGAGTATGCCGAGGCGACGAATAATTTGGGGCTTATGTACTATTTGCTCGGGCGCTATTCGGATGCCGAACCACATCTGGAGGAGGCAACTGCAATACGAAAAGAGGTGCTTGGCAAAACCCATGTTGATTACGCCTCCAGCCTGATCAACCTTTCAGTGACTACCCATGCAAGAGGGCAATTTGTGAAATCTGAACTATTATTGCTGGAAGCAAAAGGTATTTTGGAACTGAATAAATCAAATCAACCTTCCAGGTATTATGCCAATTGTCTTTCCCTCCTGGCATTGAACTATATTGATTTGTGCCGGTACGATGCGGCAGAGAAATATTTTAAAGAGGCTGAAAAATATACAGCAGCAAACTTTGGCGTTAAGTCAGTCATTTATGGTAATGTACTAGGTTCGTTTGGCGCTTTTTATTTTGATATAGGTAACTATGCGGAGGCTGAAAATTGTTACCTGAAAGCAAAGGAAATTAAGAAGGCCGTCATGGGAGAAGAGCACCCGAGTTATGGCATTTTGCTTGTGAATTTTGCCAATGTTTACGCCAAATCAGGGCGGTTTGACGAAGCGGAACCATTTTTTTTACAGGCGTTGAAAATTACTGAAAAAACGACGGGCAAAGAGACCGAAAATTATGCTACCGGATTGAACAACCTGGGCCAATTATACCTGTCTTCTCACAGATATGCGGACGCAGAGCGGGTTTTGTTAGAAGGGAATGGTTTGGCAGAAAAGTTATCAGGTCGTGAAAGTATTAAATTTACCAATAGTTTGCATAATATTTCGGGCTTGTATGATGAACTGAAAGACTATAGAAAGGCGGAAATTTATGCGCTGGAATGTAAATCGATCCTGGAAAAAGTAGCAGGAGAAAAACACTACCGGTATGGCCTTTGCCTGCAAAGACTGGCAAATATCTATCAGGCGCAGGGTAACTTAAGCCTTGCTGAGCCCTTGTTGCTTAAAGCAAAGGAGATATTTCTGAATTCTTTAGGTAAGGATCACCTGGACTATGCCCTTACGCTGTTCAATCTGGCAGATTTGTATGTCCAACAGCAGCAGGTTGATAAAGCAGCGCCGCTTTATCAGGAAGGAAACGGTATCTTAAAACGCCTGATCGTTTCGGCGATGGGCCAGCTCTCTGAAAAGGAACTGGGCACTTTTTCTAAATACTTTTCCAAAAAATTCAACACGTTTTTTTCTTTTCTGGAATCTGAATCTGGAAAAAACCCTGCGGTACTTCATGATGCATTTGACAATGCTATTTTCAATAAAAACCTTTTGTTGAATACCATTCAACAAATGAGGGATCGTATGGCGCTGGATACATCTTCGATAGAGCCATTTGAAAACCTGACCGCTACCCGTCGTCGCCTGGCGAAACAATACGTATTGCCCATTATCGAGCGCGACAGCATGCTGGTTGCCGAACTGGA
This sequence comes from Saprospiraceae bacterium, assembly GCA_020846655.1. Lineage (GTDB taxonomy): Bacteria > Bacteroidota > Bacteroidia > Chitinophagales > Saprospiraceae > M3007. The sequence continues at coordinate 9,012 of JADLDL010000207.1, forward strand.
AGTCGAAGCCAATACCCTCGAAAAAGAACTCGCCTCCCGAGTTCTCGGGACCGGCTTCGGCCAAGCCCTCCGCCAGATTAACTGGCAGGATGTGCAGGCCACCCTCCAACCCGGCCAGGCCGCCCTCGAATTTATCCGCTTCAAATACTACAACCCCCTTCCCACCGATAGCGTCCTCTACGCTGCCCTCTTGCTCCGCCCCGGCACGAAAACCCCGATCTACCTCTCCCTTTTTGAAGAAAAACAACTCCAAGATCTCCTCTCTTCCCTGGCCGGCCAAGGCAGCGAGGGCCTCAATGCACTCTACGGCGGCTCCGCCGGTCAAACCCTCTACCGCCTGCTCTGGGCGCCCCTGGAGCCCCAACTGGCCGGGGTCCACACCATTTTCTTTTCCCCCGCCGGCCTGCTCCACCGCCTCAACCTCAGCGCCATCCCCAGCAGCAAACCCAGCCAAACCCTGGGCCAGCGCTATACCCTGCACCTGCTCGGCAGCACCCGCCAACTGGTCGATACACCCACTGAACCGGCGCCCGCCAGCACCGCCGCCATTTTCGGCGGTATCCGCTACGACATGGACAGCACCGCCCTGACCGCCGGCACGGCCACCGAACTCCGCGGCCTCTCTTTCGCCCAAACCGACTCCACCCTGCGCACGGGCAGTTGGCAATACCTCAAATACTCCGAACCGGAAGCCGTCAACATCCACACCCAATTGAAAAAAGCAGGTTTCCAGGCCACTCTCTACCAGGGCTATTCCGCCAGCGAAGAGGCTTTTAAACAACTGGTCAAAGACCAGCCTTCGCCGCGTATCCTCCACCTGTCTACCCACGGCTACTTTTTTCCAGACCCCCAAACCAACAACACAGCCCACTCGCCCTACGCCGCCGAACGGGAACCTGTGTTCAAACTTTCCGAACACCCGATGATCCGCTCGGGCCTGATCCTGGCCGGCGCCAACCACGCCTGGGCCAGCGGCAAACCCCTCGGCAACCGCGAAGACGGCATCCTCACTGCCTACGAAATCAGCCAGATGGACCTGCGCCACACCGAACTCGTGGTGCTCTCGGCCTGCGAAACCGGCCTGGGCGATATCCGGGGCAACGAAGGCGTGTACGGCCTCCAGCGGGCCTTCAAAATCGCCGGCGCCCGGCACCTCATTATGTCGCTCTGGCAAGTGCCCGACTACCAAACCCAGGAACTGATGACCATCTTTTACCAGAAATGGCTGAGCGAAAAACAAAGTGTGCCGGAAGCCCTCAAAGCCGCCCAGACGGAAATGCAGCGCCGCCGCTACGAACCCTTCTATTGGGCAGGCTTTGTATTGGTGGAATAGCCGACAACCCGTTTGGGGCTGAAAAACAATGGGTTGAAAAAAATCCGGCCGGTTCGCACAACCGTCCGGATTTTTTTTTCAAAAAAAACTGCGCCCCCTTGCTAAGATCTCCGCACCCCGCGTGACTATGTCCTGAACACCGGCGCCACGCTGCCGGCGCTTCCGTTTCCCTTCATTTCTCCTTGCTTCTTGCTGCCTGGCGGCCTGGCGGAGCCTTGTCTCCGTCGCCCGTCTTTCAGCAAATCCGGCAAAGGCCACACCGGGTGGTACCCGCTGCTCTAGTATGAAAAACGTCTTGGCATTGTTGTGCTTGCTTCGCTTTTTCCCCGGGCCAGCACCGGCCCAAGGACCGGTAGAACGGATGCTTCAGCTTGCCCTGGAGCAATACCGCACGAGCGGCGACGTCCGGCTCCTGCACGAAGCGTTTCTGCGCCTCGAAAAAAACAAATGCCGGCAGCACGCTTGTCTGCCGCCATCGCTGGCGCACATAGCCGCTTTGCAGGATCAACTGGCCAGCCAGGATGCCGCTTTGGTGGAATACGTGGTCGGCGAGCAGGCAGTGTTTGCGTTTTGCATCACCGCCACCGCATTTTCGCTGACGGAAATCCCTAAAAACTTCCCCCTGGAGCAATGGATCGCCGAAATGCGCCGGGGCCTGACGGCTTTTCACACCGAGCCCGAGATGGCGGCGCAGTACGACGCACTGGCCAAACTCTACACCGAGGCAGCCTTTCATCTCTATGAACAACTGCTGCAACCGCTGGCCGCTCACTTGCCTCAACACTTGATCCTCCTTCCGGACGGCGTATTGTGCAACATTCCTTTTGAGGTGCTGCTGGACGAAAAAGCAAATGTTCCTACCCGCTGGCAGCAGCACGCCTACCTGCTCCATCGCTTCGATATCCGCTATGGCTACCCGGCCCTCCTGTTTTGCGAAAGCCGGCCGTCACGGCAACTACCGGCGCCCGGCACGGCGTTTGTCGGTTTTGCTCCGGCCGCTGCGCTGCTCGCAGGCCGCCCGAGCCCGGCGCCCGACGAAATGCGGGAAACCCACCAACCCTTGCCCCACTCGGGCGAGGAAGTGCGCGGCATCGCCCGCTTGATGCAAGGTCAGGTCCAGCTGGGAACCGAGGCGACGCGGACTGCTTTTTTGGAAAAAGCCGGATCGGCCCAGATCCTGCACCTGGCTTGCCATAGCCGGGCCAACAGCCAGGCCGGCGACTCCTGTTTTATCGTTTTTGCACCCCCGGCCCCTGGACAGGCCCCCGAACGGCTGTTTGCCCGCGACATCAGTGCCCTCCGGCTCCAGACGGCGCTCGTTACCTTGTCCGGCTGCGAAACCGGTATTGGTGAGTGGCGGCCCGAGGAAGGGTGTATGTCGCTGGCCCGTGCTTTTGCGACTGCGGGGGCAAAAAGTGTCGTTACGTCCCTGTGGCGTGTCAGCGATGCCAAAACCAAAGACCTGATGCTCGATTTCTACGCCGGCCTCGCGCAAGGGCTGCCCCAGACCGAAGCCCTGTGCAACGCCAAACGGAATGCCCTGCGCAACAACAAAGGCCAGTGGGCACACCCGTTTTACTGGGCGGGGTTTGTGTTGAATGTGAATTAATGTGGCCAATGTGTTTAAATTTGGCCAAGGTGGATGAATGCAGGTAGCAGGTAGCGCGGCGTTTACGCCGCCCTGGTCAAGGCCC
>JADLDL010000208.1 GCA_020846655.1 Saprospiraceae bacterium
CGGTATACCCCTGGCTCGCCGGCTTCCACCTTGATTACTTGCGCCGCATCGGTGGGGCTGGATACCGTGATGTCCAGCCCACTCACCGGGCGGTTGGTGTTGATGTCGCTGACAAACAGCGTCAATTCCGCAGGCTGGCCTGGACGGAGGTAGCCGTATTTCAACAACAATTCGTATTTGTCCGATACATTTTCGACACTGAAATACCGCGCAGCGGAGGAAGGGCTGTGGGTCGCCACTTCATCGCCGTGGGCAAAAGCCCGTAGCCCGCAGAGCAAGGAGAAAAACAGAAATACCAATCGACGTTTCATTTTTTATTGAACTTGAATGCGTTGAACAATTGTGTTGGGATACCACTCAGGGTTACTCCAGGGAGAACTGTTTGTTTTTATTTTCAAAATAGCCTTTCAGCGCTTTTTCACCAATCAACCAAAATACCGCCGGCGTGACGAGGATATCCAACAGGGTCGAACTGACCAGGCCACCCAAAATGACGACCGCCACCGGGTGCAGGATTTCTTTGCCGGGCGCTCCGGCGTCGAGCACCAGGGGCACCAGCGCCAGCGCAGCCGTCAGGGCCGTCATGAGCACCGGCACCAGGCGCTCCAGCGAGCCCCGGATAATCATCTGCCGTGAAAAGGTTTCGCCTTCGTGCTCGATCAGGTGGATGTAATGCGAGAGCATCATGATACCGTTGCGCGAGGCAATACCCGTCAGGGTGATGAACCCCACCAGCGTAGCCACCGAAAAAACACCACCACTGAGCAGCACCGCCACCACGGAGCCAATGAGCGCCAGGGGGATGTTCAGCATGACCTGCACCACCAACAGCAAGGAACGGAAATGGTGGTACAACACCAGCAAAATACCCAGCACCGCAAACAGACTCAGGAGCCCGATCAGGCGCGTGGCCGACTGCTGGCTCTCGAACTGACCGCCGTAACTCAGGAAATACCCGGCCGGCAACTCCAATTTTTCAGCCATCGTCTGTTGCAGCGCCTGCACTGCCGAGCCCAGGTCGCGGCCTTGCACGTTGGCCGAGATCACGATCCGCCGCTGGGTGTTTTCATGGTAAATGGCGTTGGCAGCCGGGTTGTATTCGATGCTGGCAATCTGGTGCAGGGGAATCATCGAACCGTCGGGGGCATCGATGAGGGTGTTGCCAATACTTTCCAGGTTGGTGCGTTCGGCGGGCGTAGTGCGCAACAGAATGTCAAAATATTGCTGCTCCAACACCATTTGGCTAACCACCTTGCCGTTGAAAAACACTTCCAAATCCGCCGCCACCTTGCCGGCTTGCAGGCCGTAGCGTTTCAGCGCGTCGCGGTTCACCCGGATCTGCAATTGCGGAATCAGGGTTTGTTTTTCCACCTGCACATCCACTATCCCGGGCGTGGCCGCCAGGATACGGCTGGCGGCGTCGGCCTGGTGCCGCAGTTCCAGCAGTTCGGGGCCAAATATTTTGACGGCCACCTGGGCCCGCACGCCGCTCAGCAGGTGGTCGAGCCGGTGCGAAATGGGCTGTCCGATGTTGACCGAAACGCCGGCCAGGGTCTCCAGTTCGCGGCGGATGTCGAGCAACACCGAGTCGCGGGGACGGGCGCCTGCCCGGAGTTCGATCTCGATCTCCGAATTGGAAGGCGGCTCCACGTGCTCGTCCAATTCGGCCCGCCCGGTGCGGCGGCTGGCGTAGGCCACATCCGGGACGCGCAGGATCAGTTTTTCAGCCGCCCGGCCGATTTTGTCGCTCTCCTCCAGGGAAGTGCCGGGCGGTGTTGCCAGGTTGACGGTAAACGAGCCTTCGTTGAAGGCCGGCAAAAATTCAGTCCCCAAAAACGGCACAATAGCGATCGAGGCCAGGATCATAGCGCCCGCCACCAGCACAACCGGCTGCGGGCGTTCGAGGGTCCAGGACAAAATACGCTGGTCTTGTTTTTTGAGCCAGCGCACCAGCCGGCTTTCCTGCTCCTGCTGCGCGCCCGCATTTTTTAGCAAATACGAACTCAGCGCGGGCGTCAGGGTGAGCGACACCAGCAGCGAGGCGGCGATGCTAGTGATGTAGGCGATGCCCAGGGGCGCAAAAATCCGGCCTTCCATGCCCTGCAAATAAAAAAGCGGCAAAAACACCAGGATCACGATGACTGTGGCGTAGACAATCGAGTTGCGCACCTCCGAACTGGCTTCATACACCACCTGCAAGGTAGGCCGGGGTTGCTCCAGGAGCCGGTTTTCGCGCAGGCGGCGAAACACATTTTCCACATCCACAATGGCGTCGTCCACCAACTCGCCGATGGCAATAGCAAAACCGCCCAGGGTGAGGGTATTGATTGAAATGCCAAAATACTGAAACACCAGGGCGGTAATGGCCAGCGACACCGGTATCGCCGTCAGGGTGATGGCCGTGGTGCGGAAATTGAGCAGAAACAACAACAACACGATGACCACCAGGATAAAACCGTCGCGCAGGGCGGATTCCACATTGGCCAGGGCTTGTACGATAAAACCTTTTTGCTGAAAAATATTCGGGTTGAGCCGCACATCCCCGGGCAGGGCCGCCTGCAATTCTGCCACGGCCCGCTCCACCTGCGCTGTCAGTTCGAGGGTGTTGGCGCCGGGTTGTTTTTCGACGGTCAGGATCACAGCAGGCTGGCCGTTGATGCCCGCCGCGCCCCGCCGCACCGCCGCGCCAAACCGGACCTCCGCCACGTCCGACAGCAGTACCGGCAAACCGTCTTTGTTGGCCACTACGGTGTTTTTCAGGTCGTCGAGCGACCGGGCCCGGGCGATGTTCCGGATCAGCACCTCCGATCCGTAGCGGTCAAAAAAACCGCCGGTGCTGTTCTGGTTGCTCTGGCGCAAAGCCTGGTCGATGGCATCGATCGACAGGTTGTATTGCTTTAGCCGCTGCGTCGACACCAGCACCTGGTATTGCAGCCGCTCCCCCCCGATCGGGATCACCTGACTGATGCCCTTGATGCTCATCAGCCGGCGGCGAATCGTGAAATCGGCCAGGGTACGCAACTCAGAGGGCGGTGTCGAATCCGCCGTGATGCCGATCATCATGATCTGGCCCATGATGCTGGAAATTGGGCCCATCACGGGCACGATACCTTCCGGCAACAGTACCGTTTGCAGTTTTTCGGACACCAGTTGGCGCGCGCGGTACACATCGGTGCTCCAGTCGAATTCGACAAACACCAAACCGATACCCACCCCTGAACTGCTGCGGACCCGCTCCACGCCCGGCGCCCCGTTCATAGCGATTTCCACCGGCGTGACCACCTGGTTTTCAATTTCTTCCGGCGCCATGCCATTGGCCTCCAGGAAAATTGTCACCTGCGGGCGGTTCAGGTCGGGCAACACGTCCACCGGCAGTTGAGCGGCCGTGAAGGCGCCGTATACCAGCACCAGCGCTGCCGCCGCTACCACCAGCAGGCGATTTTGTAGAGAAAATTTTATGAGTGCATTCAACATGTTTCGTCTATTGAGAGGTTCAACATCAGGGCTACAAGCGCCCGTTCAGCAACAGGAGCGTCAGCGCCGACACCTGGGCGTCGCGTTGTAAGCCGCAATGCGAAAGTTCGGCCTCAAGGGCATCGTTGCGGTAGCGCAGGTAGGCGCTCAGGTCCGAAAGCCCGCCCTCGTACAAGCGGCGCGCAGTATCGCTCAGGCTCCGCGCGGCAGGCAACACCAGATCGGCATACTCGACCAGGGCTTGGCGCTGCTGCGCAGCCTCGGCCTGTGCCCGGCCCAGCGCAACTTGCCATTCCAGCGATTGGGTGGCCAGGTGTTGGCGCGCGATATCTACGCCGGTTTTGGCGGCCTGGGTACCGGCCGAATATTGTTTTCGCCACAGCGGCACATTCAGGCCCACATTGAAGCGGTTGTGCCAGGGGCTGTTTCGGTCGCCCTGGTTGAGGTAGCCCAGCGTGAGCCGGGGCAATTGGCGGCTTTGCGTCAGGACCAGTTCGCGTTCGGCAACGGCGACGCCCAGTTCGCCCACGCGCCCGGCCGGCGTGCCGGCCATACCGGCGCCACTGGACTCCAGTGGCGCCAGCAACCGCACATCAAACGGCTCCGGCAAGCCCTGGCGTTGCAAGCCGCTTAGCGCGCGCAAATTCTCCCAAGCCAGAAGCACCCCCCGCTCGGCCTGGCGCAGGCGAACGCTGCCGGTGGCGGCTTGCAAACGCGCAAACTGCGCCTGCAAGGCATCCCCCTGGCCCTGCTGAAACAGCCGTTCGGCAGCGGCAGCGGTGGCTTGCGCGGCCGAATCTTGTGCTGCCAGCCGGCTCAGCACGGCATACTGGTATTGCCAGTCTGTAAACGCGAGGGCGACGCGGTACTTGAGTTCTTGTTCGACCACTGCGATTTCAGTGTTTGCCCGCTCCAGTTGTGTTTGTTGCAGGGCCTTTTGCCGGCGGTAGACGGCCGGGAAGTCGAACGATTGGGTCAAGCCGAGGGTATAAAAATTGCCGGTCGGGCTTTCCAGGTTGAGCACGGGATCGGGCAAAGCGGTTGCCGTTGGCAACAATTCGCGCTGCTGCTGGGCCTTCAACGCAGCCGCCCGGCGTACGGGGTGGAACTGCAAGGCCGAATCGAGGACCTGTTGCAGGCGGAGGGTTTGCCCCGTTGCTTCCGGCTTTCCTCCAAGAAAACACAGGCCGCACAGGGCAGCCAATAGGATGGTTCGAAACATACCGGTATGGGTTCAGGCTCCAATGTTTCAGGACAAAACATTGAAAAATAAGACAGTAAAACGCATAGTGCTGGCTGCGGGGCGACGCAGCCCGGCGCAAGGACCGCAAGCCGGTCCTTGGCAAACAACACTAGTTTTTAAATCCTGAACGTCTGGAGCAGCACGGGCAGGTCCCGGCTACAGGCTGGCGGATGATAGGTGGAAAAGGGCGGCAGCAAGGCCGTCTCAAAATATTGGACCTGTGCGGCCAGGGCCGGCAAATCGCCGGGCAGGCAAACGGCCGGAAACTGGGCCGGTGTGGGCACCGAAGGAACGGCGGGACTGTTATTTTTAAAAAACTGGCTCTGGTCGACGCAGCATTGGCCCGGCTGGAGCTGCAGGCAATCCTCCCTGGCCGGCGCAGGATCGTGCAGGCAATGCTCGCCCGGTGTTTTTTCTTCACCCGTGCCGCAGCCCTCGGGCTTGCCCAACAGCGAATAACTCACCGCCTTGCCGTGGCACAAATGCGCCGTGATGCTGTAGCCCGTGGAGGACAACAGCACCAAAAAGGACAAGAGGTAGGCGAAATAACGGCGCAACATGGCTGACAAGGTTGGACAAGCAAAATTCGGATGGTTTTTGGGGATTGCCCGGTTCCGGGCCGGAATTTTTACGCAAGATGGTCTGGCAGCGGCCTATATGGCCTCCGCCCGGAAACCAGCCGCCTGCAACACCCCCACCACACTGGCTGCATCGACGTTTTCCGTTTGGATGGTCAGGGCTTTTTCCATCGAGGCCAGGTCTACTTCCCAATTGTTTTCCCCGACGGTCTGGTTCAGGGCCGGCGTTACTTTGCTGACGCAGCCCACGCATTTGATGTTGGTTTTAAATTTCAATACTTTTTTCATAACGCGTTGCTGATGCTTTTATTCAAGGTTTTTTACAAAAAACAAGATTCATTTCTGCGTTCAGCGCCATTTCAGACGCAGGCTATTGCTCACCACACTCACTGAACTCAGCGCCATGGCGGCGCCGGCAATCATGGGGTTGAGCAAAAAACCATTGATCGGATACAACAAACCGGCAGCAATGGGTATGCCGATCAGGTTGTACACGAAGGCCCAGAACAGGTTTTGCCGGATCGTAGCGACCGTTTGTTTCGACAGCCGGATGGCAGCCGGAATTTTCATCAGGTCGCCGCTGATCAGCGTGATTTTTGCCACTTCCATCGCAATATCGGAACCTTTGCCCATCGCCATACTCACATCGGCCCGCGCGAGGGCCTGGCTGTCGTTGATGCCGTCGCCCACCATCGCCACCACCTTGCCGTCCTGTTGCAATTGCTGCACGAAGGCTTCCTTTCCGGCCGGCAACATAGCCGCCTGAAAATGCCGGATGCCTACTTCAGCGGCCACAGCAGCCGTCGTTTCGGGGCTGTCGCCGCTGAGCAAATATACGTCGATGCCCATCTTTTGCAAAGCAGCCACCGCCTGTGCCGAGCTCGGTTTGAGCGGATCGGCAATAGCGGCTATGCCCAACACCTGTCCGTTCCGGGCGAAATACACCACGGTTTTGGCTGCGGACGCCCATTGTTCGGCTTGTTGGCGGAGCCGCGCATCGAGGCTTTGGCGCTGCTCTTCCATGAGCGCGAGGTTGCCGGCCAACAGCCATTGGCCCTGATATTTGGCCCGCATGCCTTTGCCGGTGAGGGCCTCCACGGCATCCAGCGGCAGGGTCCGGGCTTGCGGCTCAAAATGCGCGACAATGGCTTCCGCCAGGGGGTGTCCGGAGTTTTTTTCCAGGCTGTACCACAGCGGTTGTTCCTCGTCCGGGTGCGCGCCATCTGCCCAGGCCAGGGCTTCCAGCACGGGTTTGCCGAGCGTGAGGGTGCCGGTTTTGTCGAGCACGACGACTTGCACGCGCTGCGCGAGTTCCAGGCTTTCCGCGTCTTTGATGAGGATGCCTTGTCCGGCGCCTTTGCCCACGCCGACCATGATGGCGGTGGGCGTGGCCAAGCCGAGCGCGCAGGGGCAGGCGATGACCAGCACGGTGACCAAGGCGAGCAGGCCCTGTGTCAGGCCATTTTCGCCGCCGAATGCCCACCAGAGTCCAAACGAGACCAGGGCTATGCCCATCACTACGGGCACAAACACAGCGGCGATCCGGTCGACCCATTGTTGTACCGGGGCCTTGGAGCCCTGGGCATCCTGCACCATGCGGATAATTTGGGCCAGCAGGGTGTCGCCGCCCACTTGTTGGGCGAGCA
>JADLDL010000209.1 GCA_020846655.1 Saprospiraceae bacterium
CAGAACAACCTGAAGTTTGAACTCCTTGGAAAACTTTCTTCGTTGCTTTTTCATGCTGACCGCTTGCAGTTTAAAGTTAGAAATTTTCCAACTTAACTGCTGGTCCTAATTTTGGGGGGAACTATACTTCCGCCTTCCTCCAACTCAAATGCCCAATACCCGATCCTCCCAACCGGCAAATACGGCTCGACGCCTGCCGGACACTGGAAGAATGGGCTGACCAAAACGGCTATTCCTTTCGCAATCTATATCCCGGCAATCACGGACCCTATCAGAATCCGATGTCTGTAAAACCGGGGCCGCATCCCGATACTTTTAATTATCCAAGTACCTATTTGCTGCTGGAAGGCGCCGGCGCATACGAGCACGTCAGCGGAGCAATCGGCTTGCTCCTGCCGGATCCGGGTATCCTGGTAACGCTGATGCGCTGGATCGGGGATGACTGGGAGGGCGCGCCGGCGCCGCAGGATATGGACATGCACGTCTTCCGAATGCCCTGGGAACATCCGCAGGCAAGCCGCGGCGAAATGGCCGTGCGCCTGATCTATCGACCAGACCCAACAGCGGCCGTGGAATGCTGTGCAAGCAGGTCCTTGGCCCAAAACGTGGACACCGCCAGGCACATGCTGCGTAGCCTGCTTTTTCACCGGGGTATGGTGTCCTAGGCTAATAGATTCTGCAAAGGTCTTTAAAGCGGCTGCCTGCGACACCGCCACAAAGAAAAAAAACCTCGTTTTGAAGATCAAACCAGCGCTTAGGATTGCCTGCGCCACAAAAAGTGCGGTCGTCTCACAAGCAATTGGTCATTGAACATTGAACATTTCAATTTTAAAATTTTCAAGTATTTATTTGGGAATGCCCAATGTTCAATGCCCAATTTTCAATTTTTAAATACCTAGGAGACGGCCTCTTTCTTCGTCTTACTTCCTACCGCCACACCACCAAACGCTCCGCCACCCGCTGCCCGGCACTCAGCACCTGCACCGTGTACAAACCGCCCGCCAAGCCCGACAGGTCCAGCCGGAAGGCGGTGTCGCTGGCCCAGGATGGCACGGATTGTTGCTGCACCAGTCGGCCGCCAGCGTCGAAAAGTGATACCTGTACGTCCTGATCCGTGTCCGGCAAGGCCAGCCGCACCCAGACCTCGTCCTGCGCCGGGTTGGGTACCAGCCGAAGGGCGCTGGGCAGACCGGCCGGCACAGGCGCCCGCTCTTGCGCAGCAGCGCCGCCCGACAAATCCTCCCCCGGCCCCCACAAGGAGGGCACCACCGTGATCACCTGCGTATGTACCCGCGTGTTGCCACAGTCGTCCGCCACCGTCCAGGTGCGGCTAATGCTGTACGAACAGCCGCTGCCCGTGGTGCTTTGGCCGTTGTAAGTTACCGGCACGTAGGTGTCGCAATTGTCTGTCGCCAAGACCACCGGCGGCGACGGAATACTCGTGTTGCAGGTCAGCGTGAGGTTGGCCGGGGCATTGGAAAATACCGGCTTGGTCGTGTCCACCACCGTGATGGTTTGGGTGGCCGTTTGGGTATTGCCGCAGTCGTCGCTGGCGGTCCAGGTACGGGTCACGACGTAGTTTTGCAAACAAGGGCCCGGCGCGCTGGTTTGTCCGCTAAACACCACGTATACCTGCGCACTACAGTTGTCGGTGGCTGTCGCCGTGCCGGGCGTTGCCGGAAACAAAGCGCTGCACTCAATCGTGATGGGTGCCGGCACGAAGGTAAACGTTGGTTTTTGCGTGTCTTGCAGGGTAATGACCTGGGTGATCGTCGCCCAGTTGCCGCAATTGTCGGTGGCCAGCCATTGTCGCACCAGCTGATAATTGCCGGAACAACTGGCATTGGTCGTCGATTCGCCCTGGAACGTGATCGCCACCGAAGCATCGCAATTGTCCGTAGCCACAGGCGTCGCCACCGCCGGCAGGCTGGCCGAACATTCGAGCGTCACCGGGGCCGGTATGCTGGTAAACACCGGCTTTTTCGTGTCGCGTACGGTGATCAATTGCGTAGTGGTTTTGGTATTCCCACAATTGTCGGTGGCCAGCCAACTCCGCCGGATGGTGTAGTTATCCGTACAACTACCGGCCGTGATGGTTTGGCCGCCATAGGAAATGCTCACGGAGGCGTCGCAGTTGTCGGTGGCCACCGGGTTGCCAACGGCCGGGAGGGCGTTACATTCCACCGTCACCGGAGCGGGCGTAAACGTAAACGTCGGGGCTTGGGTATCCCGCACGGTGATGCGCTGGGATACCGTACGGGTATTGTTGCAGTTGTCGGTAGCCGTCCACAAGCGGGTGAGCGTGTAGGTATCCGGACAGGCGCCATCGACGCGGGTCTGGCCGTTGTAGGTGATCGTCACGGAGGCATCGCAGTTGTCGGTAGCGGTAGGCGAGGCCACCGCCGGTACGCTGTTGCACTGCACCGTCACGTTGGCTGGGATATTGGTAAAATTGGGCAGTTGCGTATCCCGCACGGTAATCACCTGGGTGGCGCTTTTCGTATTGCCGCAATCGTCGACAGCCGTCCATTTCCGGGTGAGGGTGTATGTGTCGGCGCAGGACCCGTTGGTCCGCGTTTGGCCGTTGTAAGTGATAAACACCGCGTTGTCGCACTGGTCGGCCGCCAAAGGCGTGCCGGGCGCGGGAATGCTGTTGCATTGCACGGTTACGTTGGCCGGTACAGAACTGAAATACGGCAATTGCGTGTCGTCCACCAACACGGTGCGGGTACATTTCGCGCTGTTGCCGGCAGCATCCGTGGCGGTAAACACCACACTCAAGCCACTCGACAAATTGCAACTCAGCGCAGGCAATGCCGTGCTGTACGAATGGGTCAGTGTAACGCCACAGTTGTCGCTGGCACTGGCTGTGCCCGCCCAGGCCTGGATGAGCGGCGGGTAATAATTGGCGCCCGAATTGCACTCCAGGGTCAGGTTGGCCGGGCAATTTACCGTCGGCAACTCATTGTCTGCTACCGAAACAGTAAAGGCACATTGCCCGCTGTTGATCCCGGACTGGGTGTAAGTGACGGTCGTCGATCCTTTGTTAAACGCCTGCAAAACAGGTACTTGCCCGATCCCAGACGCCGTAGTCGCGCCGCTCAATTGGTACGACAATTGGTACGAGGAACAAAGATTACTGACCGGCACCGCCGTGCCAAAACTCGTGCTCTGGCAGTTGCCGGTGCCGTCGTCGGCCGTTTGCAGCGTCAGGTTGCCCGGGCAAATCAGCACCGGCTGGTTCACCGTTTTTACCACCTGCACCACAATGTCCTGCACATCAAACAAGCCAGCGGCGTCGGTCACCTGCACCTGCACGGCGTAGCGGTTGTCGGCGTTGGTATCGCCGGGATGTTCGACATCCGGCACAAAATTAAACCAGGACAACAAGCCCGTCTGCGGGTGCAAACTGAATTTGCCAGCATCGGCGCCGCCCGTAATAGTGTAGGCCAGCCCATTGCCTTCGCTGTTCAGGTTGTCGGTGGCCTGCACATCAAGCACCTCGGCGCAGGTGTTTTCGGCATAAGTGGCCGTTGGCAAGGAGTAGATCAGCGGCGCGGCGCCCAACTGAAAATTCAATTGCACCGGCGCCTGAAGCGAGCCCTGCGTGGTATGGTGCTTGAACGCCACTTTGTTGGCCGTTTCATACACCCGGCCATCGGCGCCGATGAAGGCCCGCAGGCCCAACGAATCGCCTTTGTACTGCGTGGCATACAGGGTCAGGAAAAAATACACCTGGTCGTTGTAGCGCAGCGGCGTAGCATAAGCCCGGATCTGATCGCCCAAAAAAGCGGCTACGCTGTTGTTGAGCAAGGGACTGGGCACGCCGTTGATCCGCACCTGTGCGATCATCGTCATGTTGTACTGAAACTGCGCGGGCCGCACCACCCAGGCGCCGGGTTGTGCCCGCACGGCACCGGCCGTTAGGGCCAGTGCCAGTGCGAACACCACACGCGTGCAGCGGTACCGGAAATCTGTGTTCATGTCTGCTTTTTTTGGTTTGCGGAACAGGACGTTTGGCTCCGGACGTTTGCTATTGTTTAATCACTTTTTGCACCATCGTACCACCCGCGCCTTCCAGTCGGATCAGGTAAACTCCCGCACTCAGGGCGCCGGCATCCCAGCGCAAGGCGTTGGAACCGCTGCGTACCGCCAGTTTCTGCTGCGCCACCAGCCGGCCCGTCGCGTCCGACACCTGGAGGTTCAGGTCCTGCTCGCGGTCCGAATACACCAGCAGTTGGAGGGCATCGGTAAACGGATTGGGCTGCACCTCAAAGCGCAAGGCAGTTGCTTGTTCCTGCACCCCGCTGGCCAGCAGCGTAAACGGAACCGGGGCTTCCACGGTACCCTGATGCAGGTCACTGGCAAAAAACATCTGCTGCGCCAGTGCCTCCACCGTGCCCGTTGCGCTGTTGTACAGTTTGAACTGCAATTGCTCGCCCGGTACGTTGGCGTAGGTGGTCAGGAAAAACAAGTGGGCCTGCAAAGGCTCGATGTAGATGGACGTAGCCGAACCGCGCAAGTCGTTCCCGGCGAAAGCGCCCAGTTCGTGGGTGGCCAAGGTCGCGTTTTGGTTGCCGTCGGAGAGCATCCCCACCAGGGTCATGCTGTGTTCAAACTGGGTCGGGTTCACAGTCCAGAAGTTGGCTACAGGATCGCCGCCCCGCGCTTCCACCGTGTTGCCTTTCACATTGGCCGGATAACTCAAGGTGCCCGGGTTGCTGATTTTCAGCAAATACCCTTTCGGCGCTTCCAGGAATTGCAGCGAGCCGAGCCAGCCAAATCCGGCCAGGTATTGCGCAAAAGCCGTTTGCCCTTTCACGATATCGCCGTTCAGCGGCGTCAGCCCGGCGAGGGCCTCCGATACCGGCAAGGCGTAGTTCGGGACATATCCGATCCAGTTCCAGCCGGCATCTACGGGAATTTGCACCGAAGCTGGGTCGATCACACCACCTACCATTTTGATGGTGTCGGGCTGGTCGGCGCGGTACTGGAACATGCTGGTGTTGTTCACCGCCGCAAGCCCGCCTACCCACTGCGTACCGGAGTAGATGGAAAATGGCCCCTGGCTTTTGAACAGGTCGTTTTGCGGGTGTTGCAACGAGGCCAGGGCTGCGTTGAGCGAAGGGTCGGGCAAATCCAGGTTGAACGAAATCCAGTTCCAACCCGTCGACAGCGGAATGTCGCGGCGTACCTGGCTGTTGGTGCTGAGCACAATGGGATCGTCGAGCAAACCGATCACATTGTCTTCTTCAAAAAGCAGCGGAGTATTGCCCACGGCCACCACCTGGCTGTAGCGCAGGCAGGCCGAAGCGTCCCAAATTTCCAGGGCAATGGGTTTGTCCTGGTCGTCGGCATTGCCATACACCGTCATAAACACCCGGTATTCGTCGAGGCTGGGCAGGTATTTCACCTGCGCCGAACCGCGCAATTGCCCGTCGATAAAAGCGGCGGCCAGGTCTGCCTCATCTTCCGAAAAATCTCCTTCGATGTTAAGCACCGCCGTCAGGTTCATCGTTTGCGCATAGGCGCCCTGGTCGAAACTCCAATCGGGCGGCGGACACAGGACGCGGAGTTTGATAATAACCCGCTCGTCGCCCTGGCTGTTGGTGAAATAAATCGTATCCTGGTAAATGCCCTGCGGCAGGGTTTTGTCAAATTTATACGTAATCGTCACCTCCTCGCCGGGCAACAAGGAGCCGACATTCGGGTAAATATTGGCCCAAATGGGTGTGCCCGCAATTTCAAAGGCCGCAATGCTGCCCCCTACTTTGCTCAGGTTGCGCAGCACTACTTTTTCCTCGCCTTCGTACATCGTTACGTCCAGGTCGCTGCCTTCGAGGTCGAGCGGGCTGCGGTTTACAAAAAACTCCCACAGCGTGTGCACAAACAGATTGCCCGCCAGGTCCTCGATATCGTCGACGATCACCCGCAGGTTTTTGCCTTCGATAAACGCATTTTGAATGTTCGGCACCACCACGATTTTATTTTCAAAACAGGAAATCTGCGCGTCGATGAGCTCGCCGGTTTCTGTGTCGTAGAGCCCGATGTTGTTGTTGTTCAACACGTCGGCCTGGAAAATGACGGCGCAATTGATCTCCTCGTTGAAGGTGATGCTGATCTCGTCGCCGGGCGACAAAATGCCGTCGGCGGGCTCCGGCACGCCCAGCAGCGAGGGCGCTTGTTTTTCAACCCGCAGGTTGATGATGGTGGAAATGCCCGGCTGCTGGTTGCCGCCGGTACATTGGGTAATGGCCCGCAGTTCGTAGGGCCCGTCGGTGAGGGCGCCCACGTTCCAGTTGACCATCGTCGACACCGGTCCCAGACTGGCTTTTGGCACCACCGCATTGGGGGCAATATTGAACCAGGTGCCGTCGCCGAATTTGGGCCGGTACTGGATGCGGATCAGGTCGAGGTCCGGATCGTTTTTGTCGTAACTGTCCAGCGTCACGGAGAGCGTGCTGCCCGTAGCGCCGTTGATCACGTCATTTTGCATGGGAAAGGCAATATCCACCTCGGAGCAGGGCTCCACAAATTCCACATCGAGGAACAGCGATTTGGAGAACCCGTCGACGCTGCCGTCTTCGCAGGAAGCGGCCAGGATCACTTCAATGTCCTGGTAACTGTACGACAACACGCCGCGTTCGATGGTCAGTTTGACCGGCAGGCTCTGCCCGGCGGGGATGCTGAATTCCAGCCCAGCCGCCGTGAGTTGCTGGCCCTCTGCTTTTACGATAGCGCCCAAGGGGTTCGAGCCGATGGAGAGGGTATAGGTTTGCTCTTCTTCCGTTTCGCTTTCGTTGCCCAGGCGGAGGGTAAACAGCGCAGCGGCATTGGACCCGACGTTGGCAACAGCCGTTGTGTTGGTGGAAAAACTGACAAAGTTGCGTTTCTGCGTCGGCGCCTCCCAGGGGCAGGAGGTTTCGCCGGAAACGAGGGTAAACACCGGCGTGCCGTAGCGTTTGTCGCGCTTGACGGTTACGGAGAACAAATCGCCGATATCGTCGTCGTTCAGCACGTACCCAACCGTACTGGCACTGCCTTCTGTGGTGCTGGTATTTTTGCTTTTGGTGTAACTCAGCACCGATTCGATGTTAAAACCGCCACCGATGCCGTCGGCCGTGAGGCCCAGTTCGTTGGCCACGGAATTGCCTACGGCAAATTCCGTCGTTTGCGAAAAACTCTCCGAACGCTCGGTGGTCAGCGATTTTTCATAGGTGACACCGCCGGTGAAGGAGATGTTTTCTTCAAAAACGGCCGCCTGTTGAAGTGCGTCGTCCATCGCCAAAATCTCGTTCCAACGGTCGATGTCGGCTGCCGCAGTGGGCAAGCCGCTTTGGGCCAGGTTGGGAATCACCTGGTTGACAATGTCGTAGCGCTGGAACACATAGGTAGTGGCCAGCCCGGTGGGCGCAGCAATAATGCCTTTTTCAATTGCATAGTCGCAAAGCGCCGGCTCAAAACGCAGGATGTTGGTGACGCCGAAATCAAAATTCAGGGCGCCGCCCACGAAGATATCCGCATCCCGGCCCATCAGGTCGTCGGCGCCGTTGGTGGCGATCACCTGGTTGGCCGAAATACAAACTTCCATCGTGCTGTCGCGGATGTCGCTGAGCGTTGCGGTGAGCCCGAAGGTGGTCGTGTTTTCAATCTCGATTTTGTTCAGGATCGCTACGCCAAGGCCGGTCAGGATTTCGGTTTCGGTCCCCAGTGAAATAGAGTACTCCTTGGTGTTGTCGTTGCCATCAATGGCGCTCAGGGTCACGCTGTTGCAAGAAGTCCGGCCTTGATCGATATACGCCGAAGAGGCATCGCCCGGCGGGTCGCGCAGGATGACGAAAGGGATCTGCGGCATGGTGGTGGCAAAGGTCGTACCCGTCGATTTTTGGCCCAGCACCACGGCGGGCATGGGCAACACGACGGCCTGGCTGTCGGCCTGCGTGGCGGTTACGGTCAGCGTTTTCAGGTGCGGGGCGGCCAGGTTGGGCTCGCCGGCCCGGAAACTGTAGCGCATGGTGCCGCCGTCCATCAGGGTGTCGAAGGGCTGGGTATCGGCCAGGCCGTTGTTGAAGCGGAATTCCGCTTCGTCGAGGTCACAATTGCCGCCGGCATAGGGCTGGTACACCTTGAAGCGCAGGGTATAGCGTTCCAGTTGCTGGACCATCGGATCGCCGCAGGTATTGAGCGGAAGGCCGTCGACCACCTCGATTTGCGGCGGGGCGATGTAGTTAAACTCGACGGTGTCGTTGTCGTCACGGAGGTCCAGCGATTGGCCGCCGATGTCGTTGAAATAATCAAAAAAGGTCGTTGGGTTGCTGAAATTCACCCCGATGACCAGTTCGCGGGGCGGTAAATCATCCAACGTAAAATCTTTCTCGCCGCCGTCGGCATCGCCGGTCAGGGTGATCGTGCGTTCTAAACAGGGGTTGGCGCCGGGTGTCGCTACTTTGATCCGGATGGTTTCGCCGGGGCCCAGGAGCCCTTTTTTGCACAAACCGCCGTTGACGAAGCCGGTGATGCTGCGTTTGGTCATGTCGCGAAACAGAATGCCCGCTACCGGTGCGTTCAGGTTGCGCACTTGCCAGGAGGCCGGGGAGAAGGTATGTTCGCCGAGTATGGGGCTCAGCCGCGCCGTGGTGCCCGGCTCGAAATCGGCCACAAACTTGCCGGTCGAGTCGGTCATGATTTTCGGACTGGCCGATTCGCCATTGACGAGGATTTCGACATTTTTTGCAAAACAATCCGTGCCGTCAAAGCGCACATACCCGCTGACGGTCACGGTGCTCAGGTCGGTAAAATCGACAAGGTCGGTGCTCGTATTGCTCGGGTTGAGCGTCACCAGGCGCTTGTCGGGCTGAAACTCGTGGTCAAACGAAGCGCTGATGCCGGTCACGGTGCTCCAAAGGGCGCCTTGTACGGCGCCGAAACCCGTGCGGGCCGGACCAATGTCTTCGAGGCTGGCGCCCTGGCTTTCGTTCAGCGGGAACCAGGAACGCAGGTGTTGGTTGGTAGCGTCGGCGCCGGTGGCCTGGTTCAGTTGTACTTCAGCCACCGTCAGGGTGGTGTCGTAAAACGCGACTTCATCCACCAGGCCGCTGAAAAACTGGTCGTACGCGCTGGCGGTTTTGCGCGCACCCAGGTACCAGGTTTGCGGCCCGAAATCGGGCAGCGCGCCGGTGTAGGTCTGCGTGGGCGCGGCTACGCCGTTTTTGTACAGGGTCGCGTCGATGTTGCCGCCGTTCTTTTTGAGGTTGAGCACCAGGTGTTGGTAGCCACTGCCCAGGGTGCCGAACGTTTTGTCCTGGGCGCCCAGCCGGACCGTGATGGTGCCGTTGTTCAGGCGGAGTTGGAAAAAATTGGTGCCGGTGGGCGATTGGTTGGCCAGCACGGTGCGGTCGACGGCCGCGTTTTCAAAATTTTGTAACCGCAGTTCGATGGCGGCATTTGCCAGGCTGGGCAGTACCGAATCGGTCAGCACCGCGTAGTTGCTGTTGACGCTGTTGAATTCCAGGGCGTAGTTGTCGTAGGCCGTTTTGGAAGGGGTGGCGGTGAAGGTGGTGCCGCTGCCGTAGTTGATGCCGTCGATTTTATAAAAACCGGACGCATCCGTCACGGCGCCGTTGACCACCGTGGGCCGGTCGGCCGACCATTCCGGTCCGCAGAGGTACGTTTTCAGCCGTTTTGGCGAAATATCGTAGGCTTTGGAGCCTATGCCTTCATCAAATTTCCAGTAGGCAGCCAGGGCCTCGGCGTCGGAGTTGACGGTGCGGTTTTTATACTGATTGATTTCGGTTTGCGAGAGTTGGCGGTTGAAGATCCGCACCTCGTCGAGTTGGCCATTGAAATAATTGCTCATGGCGCCGGATTTGCGGCCGAAAAAGAGCGGCAGCGTGTCGGTCGTCATGGGCGCGGGCGTCAGCGTGCTGCTGAGCTTGCCGTCGAGGTACAGGAGCAGGGAAGCGCCGCTGTAGGTGGCGGCGATGTGGTGCCAGCCGTCGGGGTCGCTGCTGAAATTGACTGCACTGCTTTGGGGCGTGCCCGGGCCGTTGCCGACGCTGAACCGGATGCCTTTTGCCGTGCCGTTGGTGGTGAGCCACCAGTTTTTCTGGGCGTTGCTGCCAAAGTCGAGCAGGGTGCCGTTGTTGTTGCCGGCGCCGATTTTGACCCAGCAGCTCACCGACCATTTGGGGGAGAGCAACACGGAGTCGAACTCGGCGAAGGCCACATCGTCGCCCGTGAATTGGAGGGCATTGCCCAGGGTGGGGGTGAGCGTTACGCCGGCACCCAGCACGGGGTTGCCGCTGAAGGTGCGCACCTGCCCGGTGATGACGCCGTTGGGGTTGAGAAAACCGAGGCTGCTCCCTTCGCTGCCCTCGCCGAAACCATTGACGCCACTGACCTCATAGTTGTAAAACTGGCCAGCCTGGACGTTGAAGTCGATGTACACCCGGACCTCTTTTTCCACATGATCAATAAAAGCGCCATCGCGGTAGATGTTGAAGCCTTGCTCGGCCGAGGGGCTGAGGGGGTCCAATACCCAATTGACCTGGATGCGGTCTTTGAGATCGCCTTCACTGGCATAGACGAGCGGCGCTGAAGGTGGCAGTAAAAAGCGGCTGTAGAAACCCGCCACGCCGTTGTAGGTTTGGCCCAGGTAGGGGCCGATAAAGGACTCGCCCAAGGAGCCGGTCGTGCGGTTTTTGGTCGTAAAAGAATTGGTAGTAGCGCCGTAGTTGATGAATACGGTACCCGAGTAGGATTCACTGCCGCTGACAGTGCCGTCGACGCAGTTGGCGTTGTTGTTTTGCGCCTGGAGGACCGACGCCCACAGGAACGCCAGCCCGTACAGCAAACGGGATAGATACTGGACTCTCATAACCTTAGTTTGTTTTTGGTGAAAAGAGCGGGTTATCGTACCCAGATTTCGATGTTGCTGATCCCGAAGTTTTCGTCATCCGTGGCGTCATCCAAGGTAGCGCCAACAATAATGACCGGCAGGCTGCCGCTGTTTTTGGCCATCATGGTAAACACCCCGGCGTGGTCCGTACGGCCGGTGTTGCCGATGAAATCCCAGTTGCCGGTATCCGATACAAAACCGCCGATTTGGCTCCAGGCAAATTCAGGCGCGTCGGACAGGCTGTTGGCAAAACCCGCCCAGCCGCGGTCGTAGTCGGAAGCATCCCAGGAATCGATGAAATAATAGTTGAATTTCACCATGATGTAGCTGTGCGTGTGTCCGGCCAGGTTGTAGGTTTTTTTCAACACGTGGTCGTTGTTGGTGGGCCGGATGAGGCTGTTGGTGCTGAAGCCTGCGCTCAGGGTAGTCACGCTGGGGTCAGTGGTTTCGGTGCCGGAGTTGATACTCGGGTAGGCGTCCCAGCCTTCGAGGCCGCTGCTGAAATCATCGCGGTGCACCAGGCGCCAGTCGTTGTGGACGGTGGTGCCATTGTGGTAGGCCAGGTTCGCGTTGACACCCAGGGTGGCGTCGCCGCTCAGGGTCGTGGCGTTGGTGACGAGAAGTTGATCGTTGATGGTCAGGGAGTTCTCTACGGTTACATTGGATTTGAGGTAGGTTCGGTTGTCAGACGCGGTGTTGCTGACCAGGATGCGTTCCGAGTTGTTGGCATACACAGACACTTTGCCGTCGGCGGTGCTGAACAAGCCGCTGTCGGTATCGCCGCTATTGCCGGAAAAGGCATAGCCATTGTTGCTGCTGCCGCTGCCGCCAGGCGCGCCGCCGCGGGCGAGGATGCCGCCGTTGACTTGCAGCGATTGGGTGGTGGGGAGGATGGTTTGGCCGACGGCCAGTTTGCCGGCGATGGTTTGGGCATCGGCGATTACCGTGCCGCTACTGGGGAAGGTGTTGGTGTTGCCGCGCAGGGCCAGGGCATAGGGCGCCGAGGTGAGTCGGATGCGGGGCACCATTTCGACGGCGCTGGAGCCGCCCACCCGGATGCCCAGGTAGTAGGGCACATTGAACTGGGCCGTGATGGCCGTAGCACCGGCGCCCAGCACGACGCTGTAAATCCCGCTGGCCACATCCACGTCGCTGATGGTTTCCTGGAAAACATTGTTGCCTCCCGTTTCGGCGTCATACAGTGTAAACGTCAGGTCATAGGCGCCGTCGTCTACGGCCAGGCCGTTGGCTTTTTTCAAAATCCCTTGGAAACTGAGGTTGGCTTGCGCCTGCAGCGCTTCTACGGCAAACAGGCTGAGGAACAGTCCTACGATCAGGAAACAGATCTTCTTCATCTTGGTTATTAATTTTATTTGGTTGAATATGACGGCAACACAAGCCCTTGGCTGGCTCCCTTTGCCTGGGACAAAAGTGTGGCTGGTCCGGGGAACCGGATCGGACAAAAGGGACACTCTATCGGACATTTTAGCCCGAAATCCTCAAAAATAGGTGGAAGGAAGTCGCCCGAAGCGGGTACGGTAGGCGCGGGAGAAGGCTTTGGCGTGGCCAAAGCCGACGGCATAGGCTACCTCCGCCACGGTGCGGTAGGCGCCGCGCTCCAGCCCTTCGCGGGCGGCTTGCAGGCGCAATTCGGCGATGTATTGCTGGGGGCTAAGGCCGGTCGTCTCGCGCAGGCGGCGCTGGAGCTGCCGCTCGCTGAGGGCTGCCTCCTGGGCCAAGGCCGTCACGGTAAGGAACTCGTCGGCAATCTTGCTCCGGATCCAGGTTTCGAGGCTGACCAGCCAATCGGCGTCTACTTTCGACAGCACCGGTAGGGCGACTTCGTCTTCTTTCGGCAGCCGGTTTTGCTGGTGCTGAAGCAGGTTTTCTACCCGGGCCAGGAGTTCTTCGGCCTCAAAAGGTTTGGTCAGGTAATCGTCGACACCCGTGCGCAGGGCGCGGAGGCGGTCTTCCTTGTCGGCCCGGGCGGTGAGCAGGATGACCGGAATATGCCGGTAGCGGTCGTCGCCTTTGAGGTGTTCCAGCAGGGCAAAGCCGTCCATGCGCGGCATCATGATGTCGGATAAAATTAATTGTACGCCATCCAGTAAAGCGAGGGCTTCTTCGCCATTGCCGGCTTTCACCACCTCGTAGAGCGGCGACAGCAGAAAGTCCAGGTACTGTTGCAGGTCCGGGTTATCTTCCACGACCAGGATTCTGGGCGGAGGGTTTGTGCCGGTGGCCTCCGCATGGGAGGGCAGTTCCGGTGTCGTGGGCAGTGCATTGCTTTGCCCTGGGGGTAGGCTTTGGCCGGCATTTGCCAGGCTGATGGGGGTTGCCGGCACGGCTGCGATCCGGCGGGGCCAGGCCAAAGAGAGGGTTGTGCCGGCGCCTACGGTACTTTCAGCCCAAATACGCCCGCCAAGCAAACGCGCCAGTTCGGCGCAGAGGGCCAGGCCGATACCGGTGCCGCCTTCGATTGGCGTATCGGTTTGTTTGGTTTGGAAATAGCGGTCGAAAATATGGGGCAAATCGTCGGGATGGATACCTCTGCCGCTGTCTTTGATCTGGAGCAGGAACTCCTGCCCCTGGTCTGTCAGGGCAACATCAACATGGCCGCCGGGGGGCGTAAATTTGAGGGCGTTGGAAATCAGGTTGTTGACGATGGTTTCAAACTTTTGTTCGTCGAGTAACACGCACAAGTCCGGCGGAATGTCTTCCAGGTGCAGCCGAAGTTGCACGCCGAGGTATTGGGCATACGAATCAAATTGGGTCACCAGGCGGGTGCTGAGGGGCCGGATCAGCACGGCGTTTTCGACGAGTTGGAGTTTGCCGGCATCGAGTTTGCCCAGGTCCAGGATTTCGCGGATGAGTTTGAGGAGTTTCTGGCCGTTTTCCTGGGCCATGTTGAGCAAATTCAGGTCTTTGTGGGGCAATTGCCTGTTTTTCAACACGGAGCTCAGCGGGCCCAGGATCAGGGTCAGCGGGGTGCGCAGTTCGTGGGTGATGTTGGCGTAAAAGCGGGATTTCAGGCGGTCGAGTTCCTGTAGTTCGCCGGCTTGTACTTCGAGGAGTTCTTTTTGTTCCTGAATTTGCGCGGTACCCTGACGGACAGCGGTTTCGAGCATCCGGGTGCGGTTTTTTAAAAAACGCAGGCGGGCCTGCACAAAGCCGCTGATGGCTGCTACAAAAAGCAGGGCGTAGGCGATATAGGCCCAGGTGGTTTTCCACCAGGGCGGGGTGATGATGATCCGGAGGGAACGGGGTGTTTCATTCCAAATACCATCATTGTTGGCGCCGCGCACCTGGAACGTATATTCGCCGGGGTCGAGGTTGGTAAAGGTGACCTGGTGCTGTGTGCCGAGTTGAATCCACTGGTCATTGAAACCCAGCATGCGGTAGGCGAAGCGGTTTTTTTCAGGTTCCCTGAAATCGAGGGCTGCAAATTCAATGGTGAAAACATTGCTTTGATAGGAAATGACGACCTGGTCCCGGTCTGCAATACCTTTTTCCGGCAAATACGCTGCTTCAGGGTGGTTGGCATCCAGTTTTTCAAAACCCACAATCACAACGGCCGGTGGGTGAGGATTATGGCGCAAGCTATCGGGGTGGAAGTAGTTGAGGCCCAGCGGGCCGCCGAAAAGCAGCTCGCCCTGCTTGTTTTTGGCGCAGGCGCCTTCCATAAATTCGAGGCTCAACAAGCCGCTTTGCGTGTCATAATTTTGAAAATCGGGCCGGGTCTGCGGGGCATGCCCGGGATTTTTAAAAACCGACAGACCATATCGGGTGCCGAGCCAAAGTTGGCCCCAATGGTCGTCCAGCAGCGAAAAAATTTCGTTGTGGGGCAGGCCGTCCTTCTGGGTATAGTGGCGGGTAGTCCAATCGGTTTGCCCGGGCGCCGGCGGGCTGAACTGGTACAGGCCTGTGGTGGTGCCTGCCCACATCCCGTTTTGGCTAGGGAGTAGGTGGTGCACCATGGTGCAACTCGGATATTCCGGGTTCGGGTCAGCGCAAATAAAACGCTCGCAACGGCCGCTGACCCGGTCCATCCAGCAGGCGCCGCTGGCGGTGCCCAGCCAGAGCCGCCCCGCTGCATCTTCCTGGATGGAGTTGATATAGTTGCTCGGCAGGCTGTTGGGTTGCTTGGGGTCGTGCTGGTAGTGGATAAAGCGATCGGTGGCCGGGTCGTACCGGTCCAGGCCGAGATAAGTACCGAGCCAAAGGGTGCCCGAGCGGTCGACAGACAGGCTGCGGATGTAGTCGTTGATCAAACTTCCCGGTTTGGCGGGGTCATTTTTATACCAGGTACAGGCATCCCAATTGGGGCTGAGGCGAAGCAATCCAAAGCTGTTGGTGCCTACCCAAAGGTTGCCTGCGGGGTCTTCGATGGTGGAATAGGTATAGTTTTCCAATTCCGGGAATTGTGGCACCAATTCCCGGATGCGGCGCAGCGCGCCCGTTTTTCGGTTCCAGGCCAGGAGCCCGGTTGGCGTACCCAACCAGGTGATGTCGTTGCGGCTTTCGTAAACGGTGATAATATTGGTGTTGGGCGGGATACTCTTTTCGTCCCGGATCGACTGGAATTTTACTTTATCTGGTACCAATTTACTCAGGCCTTTGTCGGTGCTGCCCGCCCAGAGGACGCCGGAGCGGTCTTGCAACAGGCCAAACAAGCGGTTGCCCGGCAGAGAACCGGGGTCGCCGGAATCGTGTCGGTAGTGTTCGCTGCGCTGTTGTTGCGGGTGGTAGGCAAACAGCCCATCGCCCAAAGTTGTGATCCAAAGTGTACCGGCCGCATCTTCCAACAGGGAGCTGATATTGCCTCGGCACAGTGCTTCATCGAAGCCTTGGGTAGCCGTGATGCGCTGGCATACCCCCAATGCCGGGTTCAATTTCCACAAGCCCATCGTGGTGCCTACCCAAACGTTGCCTTGCCGGTCTTCCAGGACGGTCCAGCAATGGGAATGGTCGATCAGGCCTTCGATGGGATAGGCCTGGACGCTGTTTGTTCGCGTATTGATTTTGAAAAGTTTGGCTTTAACCGGCAGTTCCATGGCCACCCAAAGGTGTTGCTTGTCGTGGCTGAGGCAGATGCTGGAGGCATACGTTGTGTTTCGGTAATCCAGCCAACTGGTATCGATCCGGAATGGCTCAAACCATTTCCGCCGGGGGTCAAACCGGTGCAAACCGGTGCTGTAGGTGCTGAGCCAGACTTGCCCTTGTGGGTCGACCAGCATACTCATGACCCCACGCCCGGCAAATTTTCCCGGTACGTTGGGCTTACTTAAGTACGAATCCATCTTTTCTGTGGTCCGGTCATACTGGTGTACACCGTGGTGGCTGCCAATCCAAAGGGTGCCGTCCAGGTCTTCACACGTCGCCCCGATATCATTTCCCTCCAGGCTATTCGGATCATCGGGCATGGACCGGAATACTTTAAATTGGTGACCGTCGTAGCGGTTCAAGCCATCGGAAGTGGAGATCCACAAAAAGCCTTGCCGGTCCTGAAACAGGTGGTGGATTTTAGGCGAGGACAAGCCTTGTTCCAGGGAAATATTTTCAAACCGCTGCCCCTGCCCCAGCAGGACATACGCCGGGACGCTCAGGACAAAACAAAGGCTTAAAAATATACGTGGCATAGTTTCCGGGGACAAATTAACAGAAAACTATCTATATGGGGCTTCAAGGGTTGGTTTATCATTTTTTCATCCGCGACCCGCAATTCCGGATTCTCCCGGGAGAGCAGAAGGTGCCTGTCCGATAACATGCCATCGCTGACCAATATGCACCAGGGCGCCGGAAATCAGAGATGGAAAAATTAGGATCGAAATCCTTCCACTGGGCACCCCGTTGGATGTGCTGGCCCAGAAAATGATAGACCTGATCCGGCAAGCCGAACGGATGCTGGCACCTGGCGGAGACTGAAAGTCGATCCCTCCCTACGGGCAAGTTGCCGGGCGCCACTAAGTTGCACCCCTAAAACCCCGCAATAAAGATATACCCTGGAATTGGACTGTGCCGGGCCAGCGCCCCGGAAGATTTGTAGTAGTAAAAGTAAGCATAAGAGGCATGCTGTAGGTGCAGCGCACCGCAATAGGTTTCGGTGCGCTGCACCTCCACGCCAATTATTGGTATCTAATGCTACAAATCTTTTGCGGCGCTGCCGCTCGCTAAGTAATTAAAAATCAAGTTGTCACACCAAAATAGTGGTGCAACTGTATTGCCGGGTTTTAGGGGTGCAACTTAGAGTCACTCGGCACAAGTACACCAGGCATCCGTCAGGGCTGTGGCCTGCACGGCGAAACTGCCTGGCAGTGACCCGGCCGGCGTACACACCTGAACGCTGCCTGTGTTGCCCGGGAACGTCTGCGTCAACGTGCCGGAAGCCGTTGTGTCGTAACTGAGGGTAAAGGGCGGCGTACCGGTAAAGGTGGCGGTCACGGTCGTACAAGCCCCGGCGCACACGTTGGGGTTGGCGACGGAGAAGTTCACGGTGGGCAGAGGGCGCCAGACGACCGGGTTGGCGTTGGAAAAATCGAGACAAGGGTCGTTCAGGTCCACGTTGCCGCCGGTGTTGTTGCCGGCAACAGCCGCCACATAGTAGGTCACGCCCGTTTGCATGGGCGGCACAAAACTAAAGCCGGGGGTATTGCTGGTGGCCAGTATGCTACCTGCTGTGTCGCTGGGGTTGGAAAAGAGCACATATTGCAGCAGGTCGTCGTTGTCGAGGGTTTCATTGCCGTTGTGCGGCACGGCGATGGTTTCGTTCACACAATATGAGCTCAGGGGCTCGGTGTCGATGCTGCCGGCGTCGGTGGCGCACAGGCAGACTGCCGTGGGGAAGCCAGGCGGTACCGCGCCCATGCCGTAGGGAAAACCGGAGGGGATAATTTCGCATTCCAGTTCAATCGAATTGTTGAGCAGATCAAAGGCGTACACGTCGCTACCGCTGCAGTCAGGATCGAGCGAGCCGCCGTAGATACCGGCAAAGGGGCCGCTGGTGATACTGGTCGTAGGTGCGCCACAGAGGTTCGTATAGGAATACAATACCGTAGCGCTCAGCGGATTGCCGATTTGAATGCTGGCGAGGGCGAACGTTGTTGGGGTACTGGTGATATCGGATAAAAAACTATACAGCACCCCGTTCCAATAGAATAACTCTGTCAGGATCACTGTATTGTTCGGGAAACTGCCCACCAACGTCAAGGTATTGTTGACAGGGTTGAATTCATAGAGACTACTGGTGACCTGGCCGGCTACAAATAATGTGCCTGCCAGGTACACATTCCCGTTGGGCGCCAATACCCCGCCCTGGAAATAAATCACCCCCGGCGGATTAAGGGTGTTGAGGGGTACCGGATTGGGCGGGTCGAAGGTATAAATGAGGTCTACCCCGGTCATAATGACCTGCCCGTTGGGCAAGGGCACCAGGCTGCCGTTGCCACCGGGAAACAAGGAGTAGGGGATCTCCATTTCAGGGCAAAACGTACAGGTACTGAGATCGTATTGCCCAGCCACCATACCACCTGGACCGTTGCCCAGGATGTACACGATTTGTGCGTTCAGGGCCACAGGGTTGCCCGCCACGGACAACAGCGCCAGCACCAATAGTTGCTTCATCATTTGTTTCGTTTTGCTGTCCTGCCGCAGCCAACGCCGGCTCGGACCGAAGGTTGTATCTTGGTTTTGTTGAATTTTTGCGCAAGTTTGTTTTTGGTTAATTAAACAAACAATAAAAGCACGGCGTGGTTTTGCATTTTTTTGTCAAATGCTCCCATCCGACACTTTGCCGGGCGCCACTAAGTTGCACCCCTAAAACCCGGCAATAAAGTTGTACCCTGGAATTGGACTGTGCAGGGGCAGCGCCCCGGAAGATTTGTAGTAAGCAATACGAGGCATGGAGGTGCAACGCACCGCAATAGGTTTCGGTGCGCTGCACCTACACGCCAATTATTGGTATCGAATGCTACAAGTCTTTCGCGGCGCTGCCGCTCGCTACGTAATTAAAAATCAAGTTGTCACACCAAAATAGAGGTACAACTTTTTTGTCAGGTTTTAGAGGCACAACTTGGAGTCGTCCGGCACACTTTGGGGTGGGGTGGGGGCAGCAGTTTTGAAAAAAAACAGCCGTTAAGGTTTGTCTCAATTGCTCAGCAAAAGGAACAACACGTAAGGCAACTACAGGATTTCTGGAAAAGAAGGATATTTACCCGCACGTTTTATCCAACCCTCTCCCATGCATTGGTTTCTTTCCTCAAACACTACTTCAGGCCTACTGGCTGCCCTCAGCGCGTGTTTTTTGCTGGGCGCCTGCCAGTTGAATACCCCCAACCAAAACACTGCTCCGCAGGAACCGGAATACCGCACCTATGAGGAACTGGCGGCCGGCGGGGATGCCGGAGCACAACTCAACCTCCTGGGCGATTCTGTTTTCGAACGCGGGGAATACCCGGCGGCTATTGCTTTTTACCAACGTTCCATGGATTCGGCCGCCGTGCAGGCCGACTCGTTTGTCTACTACGACTCCAAACTGGACCTCGCCAGCGTGCACGACCGGCTCGGTGAGCCGCAACAAGCGATAGACCTGGCCCTGCCCGTAGTCGAAGCATTTATCCGGAGCGGCGACTCGTCGCGCATCGGCCGGACATACGCCGCCCTGGCCGGTTTCTATGGAAAAGCCAATATGCCCGACAAGAGTTGGGAGGCTACCCAAAAGGGATTTGCCATTGTCAAACAATACGGCGATTCGATCCACCGCTGCGCCGCCTACAATCAGATGGCTTTTTTCTACAGCGACCAAGGCCGTTGGGACCTGGCGCTGCCCCTGCTCGATACCGCCTTGCAACTCCTGGAGGCCTCCGGCATCCTCAACCAACGCCCGGGCATGCGCCTCAACCTCGGCGATTGCCACCGCCAACTGGGCCACTGGGCCGAAGCGCGCCGCTACCTGAGCGCAGCAGCAGCCGAAGCCGACAGCCTCGGGCAGGCGCATGTGTATGCCCGGGCGCTGGAACGCCTCTCTGAACTTGCCGAAGCCAACAACAACCCCGGTTTGGCGCTTCAGTTGTTCCGGCAAGCCGATACGATCCGGGATTCTATGTTTACCGGCGAAAAGACCCGGAACCTGCAAGCGCTGGAGGTCGAGTTTCAAACGCGGGAAAAAGAACAGGAAATCCGGCTGCTGCGCGCCGAAAAAGCGGCACAAGAAGCGCGGCAATACCTCTTGTTGGTCGGGCTGTGCTTTTTGGGTTTGGTGGCTGGCTTGGTCGGCTATATCCTGTGGGCCAAACTGCGCAGCGCCGGGCAGCGCCTGGAGCAACATCAACAAGATCTTCGCGAATACACGCAGTTGTTGTTGACTAAAAATACCCGCCTGACAGAGCTGGAACAGGCCTTACAACAGCTGGAAAATACAGACACTGGCCCCGATAACGAAACGGCCTTTTCCAACGAACAAGCGGAGAGCCTGTACAACAACAAAATCCTTACGGATACCGACTGGGACGCCTTCAAACACCACTTTGAGCGCAGCCACCCCGGCTATCTGTTGCGCTTGCGCACCCAATATCCCGACCTTTCCGGGGCCGAAGAACGCCTGTTGTTATTGATCAAAACAGGCCTGAACAGCCAGGAAGTTGCCAACACCCTGGGCATTACCCTCAATGCGATAAAAAAAGGACGGCAGCGCTTGCGCAAACGGATCGGCCTGCAAGCCGAAACCGATTTGGAGCAATTTGTGCGTACGACGCTGGGGTAAGCAGCCGGCCTCTACACCTGCCGTTGCTTTTGTGGCAAACACGCCGATGGGTAAACCCCGTAGCGCGCCCTGAATTTTCGCGAAAACCGCAAGGCATCGCGGTACCCCACCTGCATGGCCAGCGCCCGAATTTTGACGACCTCGCCCGAATCGAGGAGTTCCCGAGCCCTTTCGAGCCGTAGGATTTCACAAAACTCCCGCAGCGTCAGTCCACTGCT
Organism: Saprospiraceae bacterium; assembly: GCA_020846655.1. Classification (GTDB taxonomy): domain Bacteria; phylum Bacteroidota; class Bacteroidia; order Chitinophagales; family Saprospiraceae; genus M3007. Next base: position 20,873 of record JADLDL010000209.1, read on the forward strand.
CTCTTTTACCCGGCGGTACAAAACGGTGCGGCTGGTGTGCATTTTTTTAGCCAAGCTCTCTACCGTACAATCGGGGGCGGCCATGGATTGGGTATAAATCGCTGTGAACTGGTTCAGCCAGGCCTCCGGGTTGGTTCCTGCTACAGGTGACGCGCCCACTTCCAGTTCAACAGTATGGAAGGCTCTTTTTGCCAACATCGGTTTGTCAGTTTGTTTAGGGGTAGCACCACTTATTTTTTCCATCGGATGGTCCATGTTTTCTGTTCCTGCGCCTGGTTTCGGTTTGCGCCGGGTTCCTACCATGCGGGTGGCGAGGATACCGGGTGGCGTATGCGTTTTGTGTACCGACTGTTGCCCGGGCATTGCATGGCGTAAAGGTCCGGCAGTACGGGTGCGTTCGGCTTCATCCAACACCTGAAAATTGTAGCCACAGAGCTCAAAATCGGTTCTACCTGGCAGCAAAGAGTAGGAAAGGTTAAAACAGGGAAGGGCGCCTGGATCGAAGTATCTAGCCAAGCGCCCTTCCCAATGTTAAAAACCCAAACCTAGTTTTGCACCGCAATCATTTTCCGGCGTACCGCTCCAAACGGTGTGCGGAGTTCGGCCATCAACATACCGCTCGCCGCGTCCAAACGCAGGGTTTCCTGGTGCTGGCCCGCTGCGTAGTATTTCTTATGGGAAAATACGAGGCGCCCGGCGGCATCGTGCACGCGCAATTCGGCCTCGCCGGCTTGTGGCAACAGGAATTGGAGCGTGGTCACGCCGGTGAAAGGGTTCGGGCGGTTGTCTAATTGAACAATCGCTTCCGATACGTCCTGTTGGGTGTTCGTCAAACTGGTAAAATGCAGTGCTACTCCGGATTCGGCAAAAGCACTGTTGTACACGCGTGCCGGTATGGCATCTTCATTCAGTTGCAAAACCTCGCTGAGCCGGGCGCCACTTGCCAGGGCCTGGAAGTGCAGGCGAAAAGCGGGTGCTGCCTCATGCAGGTGGAGAGGCTTTGCCTGCGCCCAAACCACCCGAATTTCCCCATGCTCCACCTGATACGTGCCAAAATTTTCCATTGACAGCGGCAAGCCGCCCAATGTCTCGATGTTCAGCAATTGCAACTGTTCCGCATCAAAATCCAGGGCAAACTGGAAGGAATTCAGGTCCTCCAAGGGACCAGCCTGAAACTCGGCCACTAACTCCGAACCGGCTTCCAGCACCTGGTCTTGCACCCCAAACACCAACCCTGAAGCCCCGGAGCCGCCGAAATTGGCGGGGTTGGCCCAGGTGCTCACCACATCGCCCAATTTGATGCCCTTGAAATCCTGCCCGGTAACACTGCCGGAAACGCCCGTCAGGCTTATGTTTTCGGGGAATCCCCAGGGAATATTGGGATTGGGGAAAACATAGGCAGCAGGCACAAAACGCCAGGACGTAATTTGATTCAGGGCGGCCGGGTTCCCTAACAGGGCCTGGTTGATGAGCGTCACGTCGAGCGTGGAAATGGAATTGCTTTTGTTCACATCGGCAGCGATACGTTTGAAGGGGGCAGGCAGCAAGTTGCTGTTGGCCAGGTGCTGCTGGATGGCCTGGGCGTCGGCACTGCTTACCCCGTTGAGTTTGTTGGTATTTTTTATGGGCTTCAGGCTGAAATTGCCGCTGAGATAGGGTATGGCAATGAGGTAGCCACCATCGGTGTCAGACATGTCTGTGCCCGTAGTGGCGCCACTGAGGCCAACAGCGGCATTTTGTACGCCACTCGTGCCGTCTTGTTCCCAGCGGATCGTTCCGCTGAATACGGTATTGTTGGAGCAGGCGCCCACCGTCACCGTGAACACACAGGCTGTTGTAAGCCCCGCACCGTCGGTGGCGGTATAGGTGACCGTCGTCAGCCCTGCGGCAAACCAAATGCCTTCGGCCTGACCGCTGCCGCTGCCGCTGGTGGCGCCGCTCAGGGTATAGGAAAGCCCGGCAATGCCGCAGTTGTCGTTCGGGCTGGCCTGGATACCGGCAGCCAACGCCGAACAGGGCGCTGTTTCGGTCGGCGACAAGGCCTGATTGGCCGGACAACTTACCGCCGGAGGAGTGGCATCCAGCAGGGTTACCGTAAAGCTACAGGATTCCGAATTGCCATGGCCGTCGTTGGCCGTAAGCGTCACGGTCTGGCTGCTGTTGTGCCCGCTCAGGAGTGTCGAAGCCGCCGGATTTTGGCTTTCGGTTATACTGCCGGGCGCCGTGCAGTTGTCCGATTTAGTGGCCAGCGCAAAGGCGCCGATCACTGCCGAACAATTGGCGCCGGCGGCTATCGTGCTGTTGGCGGGACAGGTAATGAGGGGTTTTTCTGCATCCGTGACCGTCACGGAAAACGTGCAGGCGGCTGCAAGGTTGGCAGCGTTGTCCGTTGCCTGGAGGGTCACAGTGGTGGTGCCGCGCTGGAAAATGACCGGACTGCTGTTGCTGCCGTCGCTCAGGTTGCCTGTTGGAGCAGGGTTGCCGCCGGGGTTTCCGGAAAAGGTGGCACTCCAGGTAGCGCCGCTGCAATTGTCCGATACCGGATCAGCAAGAACATACGTCTGGGTGCACTGCCCGGCTGCTGTATTCAGGTTTTGATTGGCCGGGCAGTTGAGTGCCGGAGGCGTGTTGTCGGACACGGTTACGGTGGCCTGGCAAGTCGCCGTATTGTTTTGACCATCGGTGACACTGAGCGTCAGTTGCTGCGGCGTGCCCAATTGGCTGCACGTAAATTGAACGCTGCTTTGGCCGGCCACACTGTACGAAAGGCTGCCGCAGCCCGTACTGTTGTCACTCAGGTCGGCTGCGGCCACTGTCACGGCTGAGCCGTTCAATGCCACGCTGAGGTTTTTGCAGGACGCTGTCAGGCCCTGGTTCAGGCCGATGCCGAACTCGGAGAAAGTACTGAACCCGCTGCCTTCCACGGCATCAAAGGCAGCCGGAACACTGGCGCTGCCCTCAGCGGCAGTCCAGGAGCCACTGCCCGGGCGTTTCAGCAGCCGGATGGAATTGGCCGCCTGCAAGGGGCCACCGCTGCAATCCACAAATCCCGTTGCATCGACCCGGGCAGTGTACGTACCGCCTGCACCGGTCGTGCCGAGTTGCCAATAGCCCGTGCCGGAAGCCGACTTGACGGTCATGCCACCCCAGGAAACGGGGAGGCCAGCGGAGCCAGGAGCCGCGCCGATAAACTGGGCGCTGAGCAGACCACTGGCGACCGGACCACCAGATGGGAATGCTACCCGGATGAGGCGCCGGGTGCTGGCATCGCCGACAGGGAAATAACTGAAGTTGTCTGCTACCGTATAGGCAGCGCCGGCGGCTTTGGTCCAGCGATGAAACGCTCCGTTGATCCATCCGCTGGCCGTCAAATCGGCCAGCGTGCCGGCGCCGGCTGCTGTGCCCAGTTGCAGGCGGTTGGGGGCACTGAGGTTGATGCGGCCCGCGCTCAACCGCAAAACATTGCTGACGATCAGGGGCATTTGACAGTTCAGGCCCGGCGAAGCGGCGCTGTGGTACACGGCCAGTTGGCCGAGTTGCTGCTCCGTTTGTTGGGCCGGGTCCGGATCGGTAGACAAAAGTTTGAACACCCCCGTTCCGCTCAGTGCCTGTGCACTGGTCGCCTGTTGGTAGCTCAGCGGGCCTACGGTGAAACCGCCGTGAAATACCAGGCGCCGGTTGGACGGAATGCTGATGACGCCGTTGTTGAGGAGGTTGCCGGAAACGGCAAGTTCGCTCGCAGAACCCCCATCCCGCATTTCCAGTTCACAACCGGCGTTGACGCTCAGGTTGCCGCAGTACAGGTAGCCACCGTCTACCCATACCTGCCGGTTGTCGCTTTTTCGACCCCCATTGACCACCACATGGGCAAATACCAGGCCGCGCGTCGTGGCGCCGGTGTTGATCCGGAAACCATCGGCATTGGCTGAACTATTGACGCCGGTACTTCCGCCCAGCGTAAGTGTGGCATTCAGGTTGAACAAATTGGTGCCGCTGAGAAAGGCCAGGCTGTAACTGCCGGAGCCAAAGGGCGGGTCTACGAGAGTGATATTGCCGCCCGTCACGTTGCAGGTAGCATTGGAAGGGAAATTCAATACCGTTGTGCCGCTTACCCCAGCGGTACCGCTGTTCGGGTCAATATTGAACTGGCCGGCATTCATGGAAAAAGTGGCGCCGGTGAAGGAAACACTGCCGAAGAGGTTGAAGGTGCCGCCGGTGATGGCCAGGGTAGCGCCGGTCTGTGTCGTGAAAATATTGTTGTCGCCAGGGGGCAAACCCACGTTGAGCGTACCGCCGGGAGCGATCGTCAATGTTTTACCGGCCTGTAGCGTTACGTTGCCGTCGGTGTTGGCATTGCCGCTGACTGTCACGTTGTGCCCGATGGTAACGGTATTGGTCACGTTGCGCGGGATACAGCCATCGTCCCAGATATCAAAGTTTCCCCAATTGCCATCAGCGATCGTACGGTAGTTGAACATCCCGAAGGCATTGACGGAGCGCCCGGTGCCGGGATTGCCATTGGCGGGTTGGTAGTTGGTACCGCCTACCGTGAGGCTGACCAATTCTCCATCCACGAGGTTGCCCGTTGGGGCGCAGTAGCGGATGTCGTAGGATAGCCAGAAGTAATTCGTCGTCAATCCCGTGGAACCGATAAGTTCCTGGTTGCCGCTGAACGTCAGCGTGCCGTCGGGATTGGCGACCACGCTGCCAAAAGGGGTCGTATTGGTAAAGGTCGCGCTGGTGCCGGTGTAATACACCTGGGCATTGCGCAGGTCGAAGGTGTTGGTGGTGCCGTTGGTGTGGAAGACCAGTTCGGTCACCGGCAGGTTGTTTTGGGTGCCAAATACCTCCACGTCCACCCGGACCACCGAGATGAAGGAAGAGCCTGCATCTACGGCCGACGTTTGCGGCTGGGCCGTCGATACGGTGGAGAATGTTTTTGGGGTGCCAAACAAAATGGCGGTTCCGGTGATGCCAAAGTCGCCGTAGGTACTGAACCCTTCGCTGCGCAAGCGGTTGAGTCCGGAGGGGGTTTGGGGGGCGCCTTCGTTGGCGGCCCACACCCCGTTGCTCCGGCGCATTACGCTCATTTCTTCCGTGAAACCAATGAGATCGCCCGTCCGGTTTTGAAAACCATTGCCGTCGGCCATTACGTTGTAGGCGCCGCTGACGCCGTTGTTGGTTACGTTCCAGTATCCTGTGGGCGACGAGGAGACCATGAGTTTGCTGCCCCAAGTGAGCGGAAAACCGCTGGTGCCGGGGTCTTCGTTGACAAATTGCACTGTCAACGTGCCCGCTGTGGCAACGCCGGAAGGATGCGCCAGGTAAAACTGGCGACGCCGGGTGGCATCGCCCACCGGAAACAGGGCAGTTTCGTTGTATCCGGTGGCCTGGCCTATGGCTTTGGTCCAGCGCCGCAAGGGGGTCGTGATCCAGCCGGTAGGGAAATGGCCGGTCGCCCGGGTGGCATCGTTGACGGTGCCCGGATTGGATGCACTTTCTCCAATGGTCAATACATAGTTGTTTGTCAGCGCCATTTTACCACCTTCCGGCCAAAACTCATCCGTAACGGTCAGGGGCATATGGACGCTCAGTCCGGGCGAGGCTTGGCTGTGGTGGACAAACAAGCGGAGGATTTTGTTGTCGGCTTGGTTGAGGGGGTCGGGATCGGTTGCTGATTTTTTAAAGAAACCTGTACCGGTTAAACTTTGGGCGCTGGTTGCGGCGCTTGGCACGGCGGATTTGATATTTACATCGGAAAAAGAGAGCGCGCAGGCACTGCAAATGCCATTGTTGGCCAGGCTGGTACCGGTCAGCAGCGAGGCAAAATTCAGCATCTCCAGTTCCGAACCGCTGTTGATCGTCACCTGGGCGGCATACAGGTCGCCGTCGAGGCTCGCCTGCCGGAAATTGCTTTTGCGGCCGCCATTGATCACCAGATTGGCAATCGTCAGGTCACCGCCGTAAATTTTGAAACCGGTAGCGGCAGTGGAAGGATGGGTGCCGCTGGTGCCGCCGATCACCAGAGTGCCGTTAAGAGCGGGGCCGTTTAATCCACCATATTCAAAGGCTTTCCCCGTCCCGCTGAAAACGGGGTCCACAATCGTGATCGTGCCGCCGCTCAGAACGGGATTATTGTAAATGGACAGCCCACTGTTGGCCGATTTGGCCAAACTGCCGCCATTGGGGTCTACTACGATTTGCCCCCCGCTCATCGTGAGGTTGGATACAGTTGGAAAAAGCAGGGAGCCATTGGCTTCCAGAAGACCGTTGGTAAGGGTTACATCTCCGTTCAGGTCACAATCCTTGTTGTCGCCCCCGGCATCGCCGCACCGGAACACGCCGCCTGCTATTTCCAACTCACTGCCAACGGTGGAGCTGATATTGCCCCGCAGATGAAATAAGCCGTTTTCCACCCGGAGTTTGCCTTCCAAAAACAAACGGGTATCTGTATTGCCGTTGCCCAGTACCAGGTTGCCGGCACCTTTCACCTTCAAGGTTTTACCATTGTTGACAGTAATGCGGTTCAGCACCTGGGCCGGAAAGGCAACGTCGACGTTGCTGTTGATGACCACTGAAATTGGGGAGTTGTCGCAAGGCGATTCTTCGCCCTCCCAGATGAAATCGTTGTGCCAATCGCCGTTGCTTTTCGAGGTAAATTTCAGGAATGGGTCCACGGTGACGGTGGCCTGCCCAGCCGGATTGGGGTTGGCTGGCGTACGGCTCACCCCTCCCAGAATGAAACTATTCAACGCACCGCCGAGCACGGTGCCCGAAGGCGTACAGAGGCTTACATCGTAGGTGACCCAGAAGTATTGGGTTGTAAAGGGAAACAAGGGGAAATCGGGCTGAAACACCCATTCATTGGTATTTGGGTCTGTAAAATAAGACCCCAGGCCATTCAGATTGGGCGAAAATTGGTCGGAATTGCCGCTATAGCGGAGATGGACACTGCGCACCCCCTGGCTGTTGGCAGGAATCGCGCAGCGGACTTCGTTGAGCACCAGGGGTGAATTGTTGGCGCCCGAAACGGTTATCGCCAGCCGCAACACCGGACTGTCTTTGGTGCCTGCTTCAATGGTTGTTGTGGCGACCCGGATCAGGCTGTTGGAAACATACTGCATGTTTTGGGCTGCCGCCGGTGTGCTTTGATACAGAAGGCTGTAAAACAATGCGACGAAGACAAGGTGACGTTTCATGTCGGGTAAATCATTTTTAAAAGAAAAAAGGTGGATTGTACCGGCTGGTGGTGGAGCGCTGTGTCCAGGCGGAACCGGTTGTCCGTGAATGGCACAAAAATGCCCCTGGCCGGAGCAGACGAGCGTCTCAATCTACCCGACCAGCGTATCATTTTGCCTGAAAACCCGGATAAAAACTACAAATACGCGGCTGGCGGCTTGCCAAACCGCTCTTGGAACAGTTGCGCAAAATGCGCAGCATCTTTTAGGCCCACCGACAGGGCCGCTGCCTTGACCGATGAAAAACGCCCCTGCTCCAGGCCTTGCCGGGCCACCCGAAACCGTACTTCCACGATGTATTGCTGCACTGTCAGGCCGGTCAATTGTTTCATCCGGCGAAACAGGGTCGGGCGGCTCATGTTCAATTGGCTGGCCAGCAGCTCGGCACTGAGTTGAAAATTGGCGACTTCCCGCAGCACCAATTGTTCCAGGGTCGCCAGCCAGGCTTGTTCTTCAGCAAGTATCCGCCGGGCTGCGGCTTGCGCGGGGTCCACCGGCCGGCCCGGCCGTGTGCGGGCGTTGCGCAGGAGGTTCCGGAGCCGCGCCAGCAGTTCTGTCTCTTCAAAAGGTTTGAGCAAATATTCGTCCACCCCGATGCGCAAGGCCCGGAGTTTGTCGGTCTCGTCGGCCAGGGCGGTGAGCATGACCACTGGAATGTGCGCGTACCGGTGGTCCTGTTTGAGTGCTTCCAGGAGTTGGAAGCCATCCATCACTGGCATCATCACATCCGAGAGGATCAGATCGGGTAGTTTGCCGGCGGCAAAACCTTCCTCCAGTTGTTGCAAGGCCTCAACGCCGTTGGCAACGGCTACCTGCTCGTACTCCGGCGATAGAATGGCCTCCAGAAAGGCTTGCAAGTGCTCATTGTCCTCAACGATCAGGAGCCGGGCTTTTTCTGCCCCGGCGGCCGGCGCCGGCAGGCGGGGGGCGGGGCGAAGGGGGGAGTCGGCAGCTGCCGGGCTGTCTGGCAGGCTTTCCGGTTCCGGCGCTGTTGCTGTTGCTGGAAATTCAAAAAAGAAGCGGCTTCCTTTGCCCCACTCGCTGTCCACGCCAAGTTGTCCGCCGAACAGGCGGGCATACTCGCTGCACAAAGCCAGCCCGATACCGGTGCCGCCTTCTGCCGGCGCATGGGCTTGTTTGGACTGAAAATACCGTTCAAAAACATGCGGCAGGTCGTCGGGGTGAATGCCCCGGCCGCTGTCCTGTACCACCAGGCGCAGGTTTGTATTGTTGCCAGGTTCCAAGCGCACCTGCACGGTTCCGCCGGAGGGGGTAAATTTGAGGGCGTTGGACAAGAGGTTGTTGAAGACCGTTTCAAATTTTTTGCGGTCGAGCAATACGGTTGTTTCCGGGGGGAGCTGGCAATGGATAGTGTACTGAAGCCCAAGCCGCTGGGCGTAGGAGTCGAAATTGCCGCCAAGGCGTAGCAGCAGCGGCTGCAAGGCCACAGGGGTTTCCTCGAGCGTCAGTTTGCCGGCTTCCAGTTTGCCTAGGTTCAGGAGTTCGCCAACCAGTTGCAACAAGTTTTGCCCGCTTTTTTGGGCTATTTCCAATAGGTGCCGGTCTTCGGGGGCTTGGCGTTTGCGCAGCAGCACGCTGTTGAGCGGCCCGAGCAGGAGGGTGAGCGGGGTGCGCAGTTCGTGGCTGACATTGGCAAAAAAGCGGGATTTGACCTCGTCCAGCGCGCGCAGCGATTCTGCCTGAAGGGCCAGTTGGCGGTTCTGGTCGCGGATGCGGCCGGTCGCAGTCTGCACGGCTTGTTCCAATTCCTGCGCCCGCTGATCGGCGACGCGGAGGCGGAGGCGGACAAACCCGTAGATACCCCCGACAAACAGGGCCAGGTAAGCGGCATAGGCCCACCAGGTTTTCCACCAGGGCGGGTGTACGATGATGTCGAGTGCCGTTGGCGTATCGTTCCAGATGCCATCGCTGTTGGTCGCGCGGACCTGAAACGTATAGCGGCCGGGGTCCAGGTTGGTAAACGTGACGCGTCGCTGTGTGCCGAGTTGCACCCAGGTATCGTTGAAGCCCAAAAGGCGATAGGCAAAGCGGTGCTTACCCGGATCCCGGTAATCCAGGGCCGCAAATTCGATGGTAAATATGTTGTTTCTATGCGTCAGATGCACAGAAGAGGCGACTGAGATGCCTTTTTCGGCTATGGCGCCGGTTTCGGGCTGGCCGGTGTCAAATTTTTCAAAAGCCGTGATCACCACCGATGGGCGATAGGGATCGTTTCGGAGGCTGTCCGGGTGAAACCAATTGAACCCGTTCCGGCCACCCAAAAAAAACATGCCCGAACGGGTTTTGCACCAGGATGCGTTGCTCACGGCTTGGTTGGTAAAGCCGTCGCGGCGGTCGTAATTTTTAAAATCCGGGTGGCTTGCTGCATCGTGCCTCGGGTTTCTGAAGACCGCCAGGCCCTGACTGGTGTAGATCCAAATTTGCCCACGGGCATCTTCCAGTACCGAAAACACGTATTGGTTGGGCAGCCCATCCGACGCTGTATAACGTCGCACTTGGGGCTGGTCGGCTAGTGGTGCGGCTGGATTGGGAAAGGACAACCGATACAGGCCCTTGTCGGTGCTGACCCAATACACACCCTGGTGGTCCTGGAAGATGGAACGAACATTCAGGGTTTTACCCGGCGAAGGGCCGTTTTTTTCCGGATGGATCAAGCGGACATTGTTTTTTTGAACATCTACCAACCCCAGGCCACAACTCGCACCGGCCCAGATGTTTCCCAAACGGTCTTCCAACAGGGAGCTTACACTTTGGCAGGGTGCCTGGCCGGCAGCATCCGGATCGTTTATCCGGTAATGCACAAAGCCGCCGGTTTGGGGGTCATAGCGATCCAGCCCACTGGTTGTGCCGGCCCACAATCGTCCCTGGCGGTCTTCCAGGAGGCTGGTGATGTAGTTTGAACTGGGGCTGGTGGTATCGGCGGCTTGGTTCAGAAAAATATGCAGTTGCTGTTGTTTGGGGTCAAAAAAACCGAGGCCCTGGGTGTTAAACCCGATCCACCAGGCGCCATCCCGGGTTTGGCAAAGCGCGCTGACCAGGTATTTTTTCAGCACATCCAGCGCTGGATAAACGGCGCCTGCTTGCTGGATTTGGCCGGATTGCGGATCAAAAATCCACAATCCGGAAAATTGACCGCCCAGCCAGATTTGCCCGGACGCGCTTTCTGCGATGGCATCGATGATGTTTTTGCCGCTGTTGCTCCCATTTTTATCCGGTAAGCCATGGCGAAACACGGGCTGCCGGAGCGAAATCCGGTTCAAGCCCTGGCCGAAGGTGCCCACCCAAACGGTGCCGAAACGATCTTCAAAGATCGGCTTCACCATATTGCCGCTCAGGGAAGCGGGAGCAGGCCCAGCCTGGTCGTAATGCGCTACGATGCCCCGTTTTTTATTCAACACATACACGCCTTCGGTAGTGGTACCCACCCAAATTTGGCCAGCCCGATCTATGGCCGTGCTGAAAAGTTTTTTCCGGCTCATGCTTTTGATCGCCGGATGAAAAGCCTCCAGGCCGGTAAAGGCCATGGTGTTGGGGTCGAAGACCCGCAAGCCGTTGTTGGTGGCCAACCAGAGCAAGCCTTCTTTGTCGGTCGTGATGTTCCAGACAAACTGCACCGACGCCAGGCTGTCGGAAACACATGGACGGAAGGTTTTGTCGGCAGTGTTGAAGGCATACAGGGTCCAGCGGCCATCCAACGACATGGGTATCCAAAGATAGCCCCGGCGCAAGGGATCCGGGTGGAAAACCGGCGCCATCAGGAACCCATTCTGGTCGGCCGCCTTCAGTTGGGGGGCATAACTGCGAAAAACACCCCGTTCGGGGTCCATTTCCTGTAAGCCGCCATCCATGGTGAGGATCCACAACATGCCGGCGGCATCCTCGTAGATGGACAAGACATTGGACAGCGCAATGGATGTTGAGTCTTCCGGCTGGTGTTGGTACGATACAAACCGCTCCTGCTCCGGCAAATAACGCGAAAGCCCACCTGAACTGCCCACCCAAAGCGTGCCGTTGCGGTCTTCAAACAAGGTTTCCACCATATTCCCAGGGAGGCTGTTGGACATTTCCTCGTCGTGCTTGAACACCTTAAACTGGTGCCCGTCGAAGCGGCAGAGGCCATCCAGCGTTCCGACCCACAGAAATCCCTGTCGATCCTGGAGGAGGCTGGTTATGTATCCGGAAGGCAGCCCTTGTTCCGTTTGTAGTTGTTCAATGTCCGCATAGCCGTTTTGTGCGGATAGTGGCCCGATTTGGGCCAGGATGAGGGCGGCAGCCCATAGCAGTCGGAAATAGGTTGGGCTGGACATCTGTTGCAGTATTCCGCTGGGTAGTGCTTTTTATGGGGTAAAAGTAACACACGCAAGTGTATAGTTTGGGCGCGCTGGGCCATTACTTTTCCCATCCGGGCTTTGCTGGGCAGCGAGGCGCCGGCTGCCGCTTTTCTGCCACAGCAGTATGCGCCGGATCTTTTTTAACAAACGGGTTCTTCGCGCCCTCCTGCTTCGGCGTACCGTTCTACAAGGGTCTGCGGCCGTTAATATATTGTTTTCATCGTTCCGGTAATATTGCGGCGGCCTTCCTCGAGCAGGGCCACGAGCGGGAAACATTTGAGCAACTGCACCACAGCGCCGGCGCCTTTGCGGTCTTCGATCGTAAGGCGGTAAAAGCCCGGCTCCAGCTGGGATAAATCGAGCAAGGCCGGGTTTTCGTGTTTTTCGAAGTTGCCCAGGTCCTGCTTCTCGCGGGTGTCCGTCAGTGTTATCCGAAACGGCGCTTTCGCCCCGGCATCCAGCCGCAGCAGCACCCCTTGCCCGCTGTGGGCGCCGATGTCTGACAATTGGGCGTCGATGCTGCCGCCCGCCAGCGGCTGCATCGAGGTGATGCGGCAAGGCCCTGTTCGCAGGTCCAGGCCTTCGAAGAGTCGGGGCGGGCAGGGCATGGTGTCTGACTTGGACAAATTGGTCGGGGCGCCCTTGCCATTGTCCGGCAGCCGAAAGGACCGCTGGTGGAAGGATATTTTTTCGCGGCCCCGATCGTCGTCGTCCCAGCCATCCGGCTCCAAGCTTTCGTACAGGTCAAATACACTGCCGGCATAGTGCCGTACAAAAGGGACAAGCAGGACCACGCGGTGTAGCGTCATAGAGGTATTTGTTTTAAAATAATGGCCAAGAACAGTATTGCAAGTTAAACATACACCTTTCACGGAAAAAGGGCAGAGCACTTTTTCAATACGACAACAAACGAGCAAGGCTTCGGTCGAGACTGCCCTTCTCGCACCACGCACCCCGCCCCGCACCACACACCCCGCCCCGCCCCCCGCTCCCCGAAACACGCACCCCGCACCACGTCAATACGGCCGCGCCTGTTTCACATAAATTTTCCGGCTGCCTTTGTCCAGTTTGAATTCGACATCCATGGCGAAATCGAAAAAGTTGGGGCCGAGTACCACATGGCCGCTGGCGTAGTAAAAGTGTTTTTTGATCGCGTAGAGGTAGTCGGCCAGCACCTGGATTTCTTCGGGGCGGAGCAGGGGTTCAAAATTGTTCAGCGAGGAGTGTGAAATGTAGTCCACGGCAATGTCGTCGCCGCCAGTCAGGGCGCCGGCATATTTGAGAAGAAACTGTTCCGGTGTGGCTTCGTTTTCGGGCAGTACCACGCTGTCTTCGCCTTTCTGGATGTTGACGGTGCAGGCCGGGTAGCCGCTTCGGTACAAGTTGCGGGTGATGGCCACGCCGTTGGCCTCTTCGGTGCCGAAGGCCCGGTGCACCAGGATACCCATGGCCAGGTTCGACTGGTCGATGTGCGCGTACAGGCGCTCCTCGAAGGCGCGCGGCGACCAGAGGCTGGCCCACACTTTTTTGATGGCTTTTTCTATGCTTTTGTCGGGCCGCACAAGGCTGCCGGTTTTGGAGGCGTAGAGGCCGGCGCCGGTGAAGCCCGGGATATCCTCGGCGTTGGTGGAGGAGCGGAAGCGGAATTCTGTGTAGCCGCCCGGACAAGCCTTCAGTTTGGCGTTCACCAGTTGCAACAGGCGGGAGTCCAGGGGTTTGGCCGAGATGCTGTCGCGCAGCGCTTTGAGGTGTTCGTGCAGCAGGGTTCGGTTGTGGGCGATGCTGTCGTGCCGGAGGAGGGCGTCGATGTGCGGTTGGAGGCCGTGCTGCCTGATGTGTTGCTGGTAGTAAAAAAACGGGATGGCGAAGGCGCCTTCCGGCAGTGGGATTTTACTGTGGTCGGGCAGCTTGATTTTGTCCAGTTCGCCAAAATTCGCGGCTTTGGCGCCCACGGTGGCTACGCCGTGCCGGTTGATGCGTTGGACGTCCAGCAGGTTTTTTTCCCGCAGATCGCAATTCAGTTTTCGCGTGGGCCGGCGGTATTTGGCGTCCCAGAACGCTTGTGCCACCGAGGGTTCGGCGGCCGAGAGGAAGAAGGTATCCGGGCGGACCTCGTAGCACACCAGTTGGCCCGTCAGGGCCTGGATGGCGGGGTCCTGCCAGGCGGATTTGAAGGCGCAGTTCGGCGTTTTTCGGTTGTGCGACAGGATATTGATGTGGGCCAGGGGCGTCTGAAACGCGGTAGTCAGGATGCCCTGGCAGAAGGGCAGGTCGTTGGGCAGGAAATCGGTGAGGATAATGTCGCGGCTCGAAAATTGGTGGTTTTCGAAATCGGCTTTACCTACTTTCCGCAAATAGCCGTAGGCTTTTTCAAAAACCATGGGTTGGTATTGCTGTTTGCCGAACACCTGGTCGACGCTCAGGATGTGTGCCGGGTCGAAGTTGGAAAGGGCTTCCCGCAGGTTGGCGTTGGCCAGCACAAACAAGGTTTCCCTGAAATACACGCTGCGCGCTACGGCGTCGAACACGGTAGCCAGTTGGGCGGTGCTGATCCGGTCGTCGGAAAAAAACTCCAGGGTGTAGACCTTGGCGGTATTGTAAAAGTTCAGGTTGGCCAGCAAGAACCGCCGCTTGCCCCGGAGCCCGTATTCCACCGCGTTGAACGCGTTCAGGTCGTTGGGGTAGTTCAGGTAGCGGGAGCAAAAGTCGAAGTGGAACCGGTATTGTCTGGCATTGATAAAATACAAGGCCGACGTTTGCAGGTCATATACCAGTTTGATAGCATCCACCTGGGTGTATTGCATGGACAAAGGGGCGCCCTTCAGGATAGAAAAATCGGAAGGCGCTTCAAGGCTCGACAAATAGGGCACACCCGGGTTGGGCTGCGTGAGGGCCTGGTTGCGGGTGCAATGCGACAGGGTGGCCAGGAGGAGGACTGCTGTGAGGAGAATCTGTGTGGCGCTTTTCATGGGAATAAGGATCGGACGGTTGCATCAGTCCGCAGAGAACGCGCCCAAAGTAGGTTTCGTGTGTCGGGCAGGATATCACTTTTTCAATCACAAGGTAGTGGAGTAGGGGAGATCGGCTGGGCCATCAACTTAAGGTTTACTTACTTCGACATTCGATATTCTGCGGTTCGATATTCGATATTTTTTAAGCCATTTACGTTGGAATATCGAATATCGAACCGCAGAATATCGAATGTCGAAGTAAAAA